>DIUB01000027.1:0-7654 GCA_002422265.1 Geobacter sp. UBA6169 | reverse complement strand
GTGGAGGTGGTGGGGGTAGCCGTCTTCTGGGCCTGCAGGGCCTGGCGCACACCATGGACCGCCCCCAGCAGGTATGACAGACGCACCCGTTGACGATCCGCAGGGCTCAGCCGGCCCCCGCGCGCCTCAAGCTGCCGTTGATACCCGGAGGCCAGCCTGCGCAGTTCTTTGACCAGATACTCTAGGGTACAGGCTGCCACGGCGCTATCCTCACCCACCCCGATAAAACGCAGACGGCTGTTTGACGGAGTGGTGGTCACGATCGGAAAACAGTCAAAAGCGCCTGCCACGGTGGCAAACAACGATGAAAGCCACTTGGGCACGGTACGGGCCACCAGCAGCTCCGATTCACCGGCCCCCTCCTCCTGCATCTCCAGCTCAGACATGGCCAGATTGTGTTCTGCCAGCAGCCTTTGGGCATGGGCAGCCGCCAGGGCTGCCTCATGTTCATTGCTGCTGTTGGACAGGGCCAGCAGCTTGCGCACACGCTCAATAATCCGCTCACGGGTCATATTTCACCTGTTGGTGCCGTTCCAGATCCTCTCCGGTCAGCAGCGATTCGTTGGTCAGCTCCACCAGCCCCGGATCTTTTCTGCGAAAAAGAATCACCAGCCAGTAGCAGAGTGCATAGGAGATCAGGGCGGCAGCCAGACCGATCAGGGCACTGCCGATGAACAGGGCAGCGGCGTATTCTCGCAAATGGTGCCAGTCAAGGGATGCAAAGGATACCGGCTGCGGCTCGTTCCCCAGTATGAATTCACCTAGGCGGTAGCTGGCCATCAGTATCGGCAGCACGGTAAACGGTGTATTCACCCAGGAGCCGGTGATGGTGGTCAGCTTGTTGAGCCGAAAGATAAAGGCAAGCACAACAGCAAGCGCGGTGTGGATACCGAACAGCGGCGTGCAGCCGATAAAGACACCCACCGCAAACCCGGCGGCTATGTTGGAGGGATGGCTGTCCAAGGCGAGAATTGCCAGCATCCGTTGTTTCAGTTGTGGTTTGCTCATAGGGAAGTCACTCTAAAGAGCGGTCAGCAGGTTTGTCAATTGCCAAAAACCGTTGCAGCAGATTTCTAATAATGATAACCAGACAGCACCCGAACCCCTGTCAACCATAGCCTGAAGGAGCGCCAGCCATGCCCCATCGTGAATCAGCCCATTACGCCGTCTCCGTTGTCGGCGCCGACCGTCCCGGCATCGTGGCCGGAATCACCGAGGCCCTCTACCGCCTGGGCTGCAACATTGCCGACTCCAGCTGCGCCATGCTGGCCGGCGAATTTGCCATGATCCTGATCGTCTCCCGCAAAAAGACGTTCACCAAGGCCCAACTGCAGGAAGAACTGAAGCCGGTCTGTGAGCGGCTGGATATGACCCTCTCCATCCGTCATCTGTCGTTGCATGAGCAAGACCGTAAAGAGACCGATGCCGAGATCTGCCAGATCACGGTCTACGGCGCCGACCAGCCCGGCATTGTCTACCGGGTTACCAGCACCCTGGCAGAGCGCCGGATCAACATCATGGACCTGCAGACCAAGCTGGTGGGCAGTGATGAAGCGCCGGTCTACGTTATGCTGCTGGAAGCCTCCCTGCCGGACACGGTGGCTCCGGAGGAGGTGGAAGGACTGCTGAACAGCCTGAAAGATGAACTCAAGGTGGAGATCGGGGTGCGGATCGTCACCCCGGTGGAGCTGTAAATGGCGGTACAGACCATCCTGAAATATCCCCATCCGGTCTTAAAAAAGCTGGCCCGCCGGGTGGATGTCATTGATGACGAGATCACCAGCCTGATGCAGGATCTGATCGACACCATGCAGGCCGGACCCGGCTCGGTCGGTGTGGCAGCGCCGCAGATCGGGGCAGCCCTGCGTGTCTGCGTGGTGGATGTCTCCAAGAGCCGCCACGGCAAGGAGAACAACCACGGCCTGCTCTGCATGGTCAACCCGGAGATTATCGCCAGGAGCGGCACCGCCGTGATGCGGGAGGGCTGCATGAGCGTGCCGGACTACACCGGCGATGTGGAGCGGGCCACCGTGATAACGGTCCGCTTTCTTGACAGCAGGACTGGTGAGGAACGTGAGCTGGAGGCATCAGGCTTTGAGGCGGTGGCGATCCAGCACGAGCTGGATCATCTGGATGGCGTGCTGTTTCTGGACCGGATCGTCAGTATCAGCACCGGCCTGTTCCGCCGCAAGAACTACGCGTAGGGGGTGTGCCATGAACAAAAAAGAACAGAACCAGCTCCTGCAACTGGCCAGAGAAACGATCTGCGCCACCGTAACCGGACAGCCGCTGCCGCTGCTTGAAAAGCCCTCAGCGGCGCTCTGCAGCCTTTCCGGCTGTTTTGTCACCATCAAGCAACAGGGGCAGCTGCGGGGCTGCATCGGCAGCTTTACCGCGCAACAACCGCTCTGGCAGACCGTGCAGGAAATGGCTGTTTCCGCCGCCACCCGCGACCCCCGTTTTTATCCGATGAAACCCGCCGACCTGGCTGATTTCAGCCTGGAGATCTCGGTGCTGTCGCCCCTGCAGCAGATCAGCTCCATCGAACAGATCCAGGTCGGCACCCACGGTCTCTACCTGATCAAGGGACACAACCACGGGGTGCTGCTGCCCCAGGTGGCGGTTGAGTACGGCTGGGACCGCGATACCTTCCTGCGGCAGACCTGCCGCAAGGCCGGCCTGCCTGATGATGCCTGGCAGAAAGACGCTGCAATGTACCTCTTTTCGGCGGAGGTGTTTGGGGAGACGGACCGGTAACTGACGGTTGTTGCGGCTACTGTTCCCGCTCTGCCCTGATCTTTCTGACCCCCCTGATCCGCTTGAGCAGATGCAGGTTCCAGAGCAGCTGTGCAACGTAATAGGCAAGCAGACTGGTTACCACAGCGGTCAGCGAGGTTCCCAGTACAAACGGCTTCCAGATCTGCAGCATGCCGTTGGTCAGCCAGTCCATGCTCAGCTCAAAGTGGAAGCCCTGCGGCGGCACCCCCATCAGCAGCGCCCCGATCTTGTAGGTAAAATAAAACATGGGCGGCATGGTAACCGGGTTGGTGATAAACACCAGCGCAACCGACACCGGCAGGTTGGCACGGAACAGCACCGCTCCCATAGCTGCCAGCACGGTCTGGAAAGGAACCGGTATCCACATGCAGAAGATACCGATGGCACAGGCCCTGGCCACCGTAGTCCGGTTCAGCTGCCAGAGGTACTCCGCATGCAGCGCGGTCCCCAGAAAGCGCAGGTGCTTGTGCTCCTTAAGCGATGCAGGACTTGGCGTCCATTTTTTCAGAAACTTTCTGGGCATATATCCTGACCAATCAAAGGGTATGTGCTGCTGATCTCTGTAGCTGAGCCGTGCTGTTATATACCACCCCGGACAAAAATGCAGCAGAACAAATGCAACCAATATCCTGTTGACTATTGGATCGTGTTCCGCTACCTTTCCGGTCCTGTAAAGGGGAGTAGCCACCGGCCAGAGACATGGCCGACCCGTCATCCGCCAATACGACCAACCGGTCCGGATACGGGACGAGAAATCGACCGCAAGACCTTTACCTGAGTGTGCAATCGTATGCTGTGGGTAAAGGTCTTTTTTATTGCATCACCAGCAACAGAGCCAGAAAGCTGGCAGATCTCCGGACGAAGAAAGGAGCAGAACATGAAGAAATTGATCACAATCGTAGTAATGGCACTGGTTGCCGCAACACAGGCGCAGGCGGCTGATGTCACCTGGACCAAGGATATCAAGCCGTTGTTTGATAAACAGTGCCTTGCCTGCCACGGCGCCACCACACCCGAGCATGACGAGTTCGGCAAAGACAAGAAAGGCTACACCGACAAGGGGATCGGCATGCGGATGGACACCTACAGCCATCTGATTACCTACGTGGGGTGGCCTTTCACCGGTGCCCTGATGCGCAGGCTTGATGACGGGACGTTCAGAACTGATCAAAAACCGGGCAACATGTACCAGTATCTTGGAGGCACCGAGGCAGAACGTCAGGCCAACCTCGGTATCTTTAAAAACTGGGTCGGCAACTGGAACCAGAAGCGGTGGAAGGATATCTCTAAAGAAGAACTGAATAGCATCAAGGCTAAATACTAACGCCGGTAACCTTGTTCCGATTACGCCAGCTACAGAGTAATCGAAGGAGAATCCATCATGAAATGTCCCGCTTGTCCGGAAACCAACCTTGTAATGTCAGAGCGCCAGGGGATTGAAATAGACTATTGTCCCAGCTGCCGTGGTGTCTGGCTTGACCGCGGTGAACTTGACAAAATTATTGAGCGCTCAGTGCAACAGGAAGCACCTGCTCCGCCACGGCACCAACCATCGTATCAGCCGCCGCCACCACAGCAGCAGTACGGCCACTATCCAGACAAAGATCATTACAAAAAAAGCCACGGGTATCACTACAAAAAGAAGAAATCATTCTTTGAGGAGCTCTTCGACTAACGCTGCAACGGCCGGTGGCTGGTAACGGTCACCGGCAACGCATCCGCAGTTTCATCTGCAGCTTTTTTCTGGCCGAACTGGGCGCAGGTTATGAGGCCATTGACAAGACCAAAGGCCTCACAACCTGCTTCGTCACTACATCACCAGCCCGTCCTTCAGGCTGATGGTGCGCTGGGCATAGCGACCATTGTCCGGGTTGTGGGTAACCATCACAATGGTCTGGCCGCTCTGGTGCAGCTCGGCAAACAGGCCCATGACCTGGTCGCTGGTGGCGCTGTCCAGGTTGCCGGTGGGTTCATCGGCAAACAGGATCGCCGGACGGTTCACCACGGCCCGTGCAATGGCCACCCGCTCCTGCTCCCCACCGGAAAGCTTGCTGGGCAGCCGCCCCTCTTTGCCAGCCAGACCGACTCGCGCCAAGGCATCGGCTGCCATGCTGCGCTTCTCAGCAGCAGCCAGCTTGAGCGGCGCCAGCGGCAGCATCACGTTCTCCAGCGCGGTCAGGTACGGCACCAGATGGAACGACTGAAATACAAAACCGAAGGTGCGGGCCCTGAAATCGGCCAGACCGTTGTCGTTAAGGCTGTAGAGTGCAGTGCCATCAATCTCGACGCTGCCTCCGCTGGGATGGCACATGCCCCCCAGGATGGTCAGCAGGGTGCTTTTGCCTGAGCCGGACTGTCCCATGATGCAGACGAATTCACCGGTCTGCACCACCAGATCAACACCGCGCAGAGCCGCCACCTGTCCCTCGCCGCAGGGGTAATGCTTGATCAGTTTCGTTGTTGTAATCATCACAAACTCCTTAAGGCATCGGCCGGGTCCATCTTGCCCGCTTTCAAAGCCGGCCACCAGGCCGCCAGCAGACTGACCAGCATCACTGCCAGTACCGCCGCAAAGGCCACCTTCCACTCAACCAGCAGCTGCGGATTGCCGGACTGGGCCATCAACGGCAGTGCAATCGCTGCCGCAGCCAACCCCAGCAGGTATCCGGTCAGGCCGGACAAAAGCCCGACTATACCGGCCTCCAGCAGGATGATTCCCATCACATGACCGGTGCGGTAACCGATGGCCCGGAAGATGCCGATCTCTGCCTTGCGTTCGTTGATGCTGCCCATCATGGTGATGAAGACCAGCGCCATACTGATCACCGCGATGACAGCCCCCATGCCGAACGAAAAGCGCTTAAGCTGGTCGATGGCCTGCAGCCGGCCTTCTATCACCTGCTTGATGGCGCTGACCTTGGCATCCGGCAGCGCCTTGGCGATCTGACCGGCCATGTCGGTGATCGGACAGCCGCCACACAGCGCAGCCACCTCAACCAGCGTAATTTTGCCCTGCTTGCCGGTAACGGCCTGGGCTGCGGCCAACGGCACAAACAGCAGGCTGTCGTCCTGGGAGCCGGTCTCCTGCAGCACCGCAGCGACCCTGAATGAATGTCCGGAAGCATCCAGTCGCTGACCAGGCTTTATCCCCAGTACCTTTGCCGCCGCACTGCCCAGGATTGCATCGTCTGCCGCTGCCGGCTCGCTGCCGTTCAGATTCCACCAGCGCTTAAGCCGCAGCTCTGCCTCAAAATCAACCCCCACCAGCAGCAGGTCGCGATCTCCCACCTTGACAGCTCCCAGCACCTTTGGTGCGACAATCGCCACGTTTTCACGATTTTTAATATTTCTGACACGCTGAAGAACAGAGGGGTCCAGCTCCCGCTGATCAAAGGAGATCCTGCCCAGACTGATACCTCCGTAATTCAGAGCCAGATCATTGCTCTTGGGGGTGATCAGGATATTGGCCCCGAACTGGTCCATGGTCAGTTCAATATCAGCGGTCATGGAGTTGGCCAGGGTTACCAGCGCCACCACTGCCGCCAGTCCCACTGCCAGGGCCACGGTCAGAAAGAACATCCGCGCCGGTCGCCGCTGCAGGTTCTTCAGTGCGATATGATATGGTTTCATGGAAAGAACCTGGCTCCTTTCCGCAGTTCATCAACCGCAATAATCAGCATTCCTCCCTCGATCCGGGAAGGCAGGTGATGGGGATTGCAGCCCCCTACCGCTGCAGGACCTATCCGGTCAACCGGAAAAGCCATGTTGCAGTTGCGGCAGACCATGACGGTTCCTTTCTGTTCATACCCCTTGCGTTGACGGTAGCAGGCATCGCAGGCATCCAGTGCCGTACGGATCTTGCCGTCGCTGCCCCGCACCGCAAAAAAGCGTATTTCCCGCCCATCCACCAGCACACGGTAGTGGACTGCCTTCTGTGTCTGTAACTGGGTGACCGGAATCCTGACCTGGTTTCCTTCAGGCTGCAGCTTTTTGTGGGAGCTGAAACCGAAACCGGTCAAAACCACGGTACACAGCATGATAATCAGCAAGTTAGAGCGCATGGCTACAGCCCTCCGTAACTGTGCAGTCCCGACAGCAGCAGGTTGACCCCCAGATAGCAGAAGATGGTGGCGGCAAAGCCGACAATGGAAAGCCAGGCAGCCCGCTTGCCGGCCCAGCCCTTGGTAAAACGGGCATGCAGGAAGGCGGCGTAGATGAACCAGACAATCAGGGACCAGGTCTCTTTCGGGTCCCAGCTCCAGTAGGTGCCCCAGGCGTAGTTGGCCCAGGCAGCGCCGGTGATGATCCCCAGGGTCAAAAGCGGAAACCCGACCATGATCGCCTTGTAGTTCAGATCATCCAGCACCTTGGTGGGGGGAAAGAGCGAGAGCATCCCCCCGGCGGCACCGGTGGCCTTTTCCTCAGCCCTGGTCTTGATCAGGTACATGATCGATACCGCGCAGGCCACGGCAAAGCCGGCATAGCCCAGGAAGCAGGTGATGACGTGGTAGGTGAGCCAGTTGCTCTGCAGGGCCGGCATCAGCGGGTTGATGTCAGTGGGCAGGAACAGCTGGCCCCAGGTCATGCAGAGCAGGGCAAACGGCATCACAAAGGCGCCCACGGCCCGGTATTGGTACTTGGCATCAATGATGCCGAAGATCAGTACAATGCTCCAGGCAAAGAAGACCACTGATTCGTACAGGTTTGAGAGCGGTGCATGACCGGTGCCCAGCAGGTCGTAGGACTCTTTCCAGCGCAGGCCGGTGGCCGTGGTATGGATGGCAAAACCGATCCAGGCCAGGATTGAGCCGGCCAGGCCCACCTGTTTGTTGCGCCCGGCCAGGTAGACGAAAAAGGCCAGGGTGGACAGCATGTA
>DIUB01000023.1 GCA_002422265.1 Geobacter sp. UBA6169 | reverse complement strand
GCTGCGTGACCGGCGTACTGACAACTACCTGCTGGTGTTGCGCACCCAGATGGAGGCAGGTCACGGGGGAAGCTCAGGCCGTTTTCAGCGATATCTGGAGGCAGCGGAGTACTACGCGTTTATGATGAATCAGTTGGGGATTGCTGCCGGAAAGTAGTCATCAGGCGTTTTAAAATGCCTCAAGGAGATTCCTGATGAGCACTCTTCTTCCGCTAGCCTCCGTTCTCCCTTCGGCATTGCTCAGGGCAGGCTTGTCAAACCATGAGTGGAAGGCCAGAGTTTATCAGGATCTTGTACCTGACGAGTACTATCCCCCTTGCGAAGTATTTGGTTCTCAGGGACTTGGAATGTGCTGATGTACCAGGTTTTACGCTCAGATTTAGGTGGGGCTTGTCGTCCCTGATTGAGCAAAACCGCAGGCGTGAGCCAAGGCTACGCTGAGGATTTTGTGATTGACGGGGCGGCAACGACGGCCTGAAGATGATATGTAAAACGGTATAGTCGCACGTTCCGAGTCCCTTATGTGTCGGACAGGCAGGATCACTCCTGCCTGTCTTCCTCCAGACCCACATCCCCACAATTTTCCAATCTTTTGCCTGCCTGTAACAGAGCTGTCACAAAAGCCGTGTATGGTTGCATCTGGATATCAGACTAAAGCGGATACACCGCACAACCAAACAAGGAGGAAGTACCCAATGTTGAAAAGAACCGTACTGGCAGCTGTTGCCACCCTTTGTGTCGCCACGGCGGCACAGGCAGAAAAGATTACCGTTGACGCAAAACTGCCGGCCTACAAGACCACTTCAGGTGTCTCCGGCAACCTGAGCAGCATCGGCTCAGACTCATTGAACAACATGATGACCTACTGGGCCGAAGGGTTCAAAAAGAAGTACCCCAACGTCAATATCCAGATTGAGGGCAAGGGCTCATCCACCGCTCCGGTGGCGCTGATCGCCGGCACTGCCCAGCTGGGCCCCATGTCCCGTGAGATGAAGGGCAAAGAGATTGAGGATTTTGAAAAGAAGTACGGGTTCAAGCCGACCAAAATCGGCGTGGCACTGGACTCTCTGGCCGTGTTCGTTAACAAGGACAACCCGATCAAGTCCCTCTCCCTGGATGAGGTGGATGCCATCTTCTCCAAGACCCGCAAGCGCGGTCTGCCTGAAATCACTACCTGGGGACAGGCCGGTGTAACCGGCCCCCTGGCTGAAAAACCGATCTCCCTGTTCGGCCGCAACTCTGCCTCCGGCACCTACGGCTATTTCAAGGAAGTCTCCCTGAAGAACGGCGACTACAAGAACACCGTCAAAGAGCAGCCCGGTTCGGCATCAGTGGTTGAAGGGGTTGCCAAGGATGTTGCAGCCATCGGCTACTCCGGCATCGGCTATGCCACCTCCGGCGTCAAGGCCGTACCCCTGTCTGACAAAAAGGGCGGCACTGTCTACGATGCCAACTACAAGAACGTGCTGTCCGGCAAGTACCCCCTGGCCCGGATGCTCTACATCTATGTAGCCAAGAAGCCGGGTGAGCCGCTGCCCAAGGTGGTGGAAGAGTTCCTCAAGTACGCCCTGTCCAAGGAAGGCCAGCAGGTTGTGGTCAAGGACGGCTATGATCCGCTGCCGGCTGCCTCTGCAGCAGAGCAGTTGAAGGTACTGAAGTAGAAGCGGTAAACCAAATGGCACGCGGATGACATAGATAAAGCGGATTTCCGCAGATATACCACCAGGTGTTTTGGTTATTATCTGCGTAGATCCGCCCAATCAGCGTTATCTGCGTGCTATCGCCTTTGTCTTTTTCTTTCTGTTTTTCAGGATTCCCCATGCCACCTACCATCGTAGATAAATCCCGTCGTAACGACCGTTGGGCCGCCAGGTTGATCACCGCAGGCGGCCTGTTTGTGATTGTGGCGGTTATCGGCATCCTGCTGCTGATAGCCAAGGTTTCACTGCCGCTGTTTTACTCCCCCACAGCCGATAAACTGGCCGCTGTCCCGCCCGAGTTTGCGAGCCTGCTTTCAGCTGAGCCGGCTACGGCAGTACAGCAGGTTGATCTGGAGGAAAAGGGCAGCGTCAGCGCCCGGCTCTTGCCGGACAACCGGATCGAGCTGCAACGCCGCCTGGTTGAACGGGATATCCTGGGCACGGAGAAGGTCAGCGAGCTGAAGGAGACGCTGGCTGATCCGCTGCCCGGCGCAATCAGTGCGTTCCGGCTGGGACGTAACGGTCAGAACCTGTATGCTGCCACCGCCAATGGCTGGCTCCTGCGCTGGGATATTTCCGAACAACAGGCGCGACTGGCGGACACGGTGCAGGCCTTTAAGGATCAGCGCAGGATTACGGCCCTGACAACGGTGATGGGGGAGTATTCACTGGCAGTAGGGGATGAAAAGGGGCAGATCACCACCTGGATGCCGGTTCGTACACCGGGCGCCGGTGAAGACAAGCATCTGGCCCTGATCCACACCCTGCCCGGATTTAGCACCCCGGTTGTACGGCTGCTGCCTTCACCGCGAGACAAGTCTTTGGCTGCCTTTGACGGGCAGGGCACCATCAGAATGGTGCATATGACCAGTGAACGGTTGCTGCTGGAGTTGAAGGCAGGCGGACCGGTGGTTGCTGCCGCCTTTGCCGACCGGGGGCGCAAGCTGCTGGTAGCAGGTGCCGATGGGGTCTCTCAGGCTTGGGAGCTGTCCATACCGCACCCGGAGACCTCTCTGAAAACGCTCTTTGGCAAAGTCTGGTACGAAGGATACAACAAGCCGGAATATGTCTGGCAGTCATCAGCTGCAACCGATGACTTCGAACCGAAGCTGTCACTGGTGCCACTGATATTCGGCACCTTTAAGGCCACCCTGTTTGCCATGCTGTTTGCCGCACCGCTGGCGCTTTTGGGCGCACTCTACACCAGCCAGTTCATGTCACCAGGCCTGAAGGGCAAGATCAAGCCGGCAGTGGAGATCATGGCTGCGGTCCCTTCAGTGGTGGTCGGTTTTCTGGCCGGCCTCTGGCTGGCCCCGCTGATGGACCACAACCTGCTGGCCCTGTTCATGACACTGGTACTGGTACCAACCCTGATTATGCTGGCGATCTTTGCCTGGCGTCCCCTGGCTGAGAACACCGATTTCGGTCGGGGTATGAAGGGGTATGAATTCATCGGTCTGCTGCCGGTGGTTGCGCTGGGGATCTGGCTGGCCGGACAGATTGCCCCCCCGCTGGAGGCTGCCTTTTTTGCCGGTGATCTGAAACAATGGCTCTTTTCCACCCTGGGGGTGCGCTACGACCAGCGTAACAGCATCATCATCGCCATTGCCCTGGGGTTTGCCGTCATTCCGATCATCTTCACCATTGCCGAGGATGCCCTCTCCAATGTGCCGCGCAACCTGACCGCCGCCTCCCTGGCCCTGGGCGCCAGCCGCTGGCAGACCGCCTGGCGAGTGGTGCTGCCGTCGGCCCTGCCGGGGGTATTTTCAGCGGTTATGATCGGTTTCGGTCGTGCCGTGGGGGAGACCATGATCGTACTGATGGCCACCGGTAATACCCCGATCACCAGCTGGTCACTGTTCAACGGTCTGCGTTCACTCTCGGCCAATATCGCGGTGGAGATTCCTGAAGCGCCGATTTACGGCACCCTCTACCGGACCCTGTTCCTCTCGGCAGTACTGCTGTTTGTGCTGACCTTTATCATCAACACCGCTGCAGAACTGCTGCGGCAACGCTTCCGCAAGAAGTACGGACGGTATTAAAGGATTGAATAGCACGTGGATAACGCGGATCTGGCGGATGTTCACGGATTTAAGAAGCAAAAACAATAGATGTGAGGGGTTAAAACTGATTTGACGGTTTAATCCGCGCAAATCTGCTCAATCAGCGTCATCCGCGGCCTATTATGATGGCTTTTATACAAAAGGTGTAACGTGAAAAACTACTGGAAACGTGGCGAACCGATGGTGATGGTGGCCGGGGCAACCCTGGCCATGGTGTTGTTCATGACCCTGACCATGATGGCGGTCATCCTGGGCAACAGTCTGGGCTACTTCTGGATCAAAGATCTGGTGCAGCTCAAACTGAAAGACGGCAGTGCCGTGCTGGGGCAGATCACCGGCAGCGAGTCTCACGCCCTGACTGACGAGGCCCGGATACAATTGAAGGTTGGCAACCGCGATCTCTACGCCCAGGATTTTCGCTGGGTGGATGAGCAGGAGATCGCAGGCCGGGAGTATCCTGACCATGCCTATCTGCTGGAACGGATGGAGCACGGCAACTTCTTTGGGTATCTGCAGGGACTGACAAAGGCTGACGGAACGGCTGCAGCAGCAGATAGCGTCACGCTGGCTGCGCTCTTGCACGAGGTGCAGCAGGGCAAGCAGGGTTTGAAATCAATCCGTAAACAGATGTCCAAGCTGAACATGGCTTCCGAGCGACTGAGACTCAAGATCCAGAAACTTGACTATAACGGGGCCGAGGCAAACAGCGCGAAAATTGCCGCCCTTACAGACCAGCGGGCCAAGCTGACCGAGCAGTTTGACCAGTTGAATAATGAGCTGAATCAGAAAATCTCGGAGCTGAACAAGGCAACCGCCCTGTTCCGGGACGCAGACGGCAAGGAAAAAGAGCTGCCCCTGACCGAGATCGTCCGGTTCTACCAGCCCAACAGTATGTCGGTCTTTGCCAAATCGGGTATTTACCTGATCAAGATCAAGGAGCTGCTGCTGGATGATCCGCGCGAGTCCAACACCGAGGGGGGGCTGTTCCCGGCCATCTTCGGCACCGTGCTGATGGTGCTGCTGATGTCGCTCTTCTCCATGCCGTTCGGCGTAATCGCCGCCATCTACCTGCGCGAATATGCCAAGGAAGGGAAACTGGTGCAGCTGGTACGGATCGCGGTCAACAACCTGGCCGGTGTCCCCTCCATCGTTTACGGCGTGTTCGGCCTGGGCTTCTTTGTCTACGGTATCGGCGGATCAATTGACAAGCTGTTCTTTTCGCATCAGCTGCCCACCCCGGTCTTTGGCACCGGTGGCATCCTCTGGGCCTCTCTGACCCTGGCACTGTTGACCGTACCGGTGGTGATCGTCGCCACCGAGGAATCGCTGGCCTCCATACCCAAGGGGATTCGCGAGGGTTCCCTGGCACTGGGGGCCACCAAGTTTCAGACCCTGACCAAGGTGCTGCTGCCCATGGCTACTCCCGGTATCATGACCGGACTGGTGCTCTCCATGGCCCGCGCCGTGGGTGAGGTGGCACCGCTGATGATGGTGGGGGTAGTCAAACTGGCCCCCACGCTCCCCTTTGACGGCACCTTCCCGTTTTTCCACATGGATCGCAAGTTCATGCACCTGGGATTCCATATTTATGACGTGGGCTTTCAATCGCCCAACGTTGAGGCCGCCAAGCCGATGGTCTACGTCACCACCCTGCTGCTGCTCGTGATCGTGATCATAGCCACCAGCCTGGCAATCCGTTTCCGTAACCAGATGCGGCGTAAATACACCACTTCACATTTCTAACGAGGTAAAGGATAGCCGATGAGCGCAGAATCAGCCGTACCAACCAAACAGCCGACCATAATCGAGGTGCAGAACCTCAACCTCTACTATGGCCAGTCCCAGGCACTTAAAAACATCAGTCTGGCGATGCGCCGCAACCAGGTAACCGCCTACATCGGCCCCTCCGGCTGCGGCAAGTCAACCCTGCTGCGCTGCCTGAACCGGATGAACGACCTGATCGATTCGGTGCGTGTTGAAGGGAGCATCAAGCTTGACGGTGACGAGATCACCGGCAACAGCGTGGATGTGATCTCCCTGCGCCGCAAGGTGGGCATGGTGTTCCAGCAGTCAAACCCGTTTCCCAAGTCAATCTACGAGAACATTGTCTACGGCCTGCGGATTGCCGGGGTCAAGGACAAGGCGACCCTGGATGAGACCGTGGAGAAGAGCCTCAAAGGTGCCGCCATCTGGAACGAGGTCAAGGACCGCCTGCATGAGTCGGCCCTGGGGCTCTCCGGCGGACAGGCCCAGCGGATCTGCATTGCCCGGGCCATTGCCACCAACCCGGAGGTGATCCTGATGGACGAGCCCTGCTCGGCCCTGGACCCGCTCTCAACCCTCAAGATTGAGGAACTGATTGACGAGCTGAAGAATCAGTATACGATTGTGATCGTGACGCACAACANNCAACATGCAGCAGGCGGCCCGGGTCTCCGATGCCACTGCCTTTTTCTATCTGGGAGAGCTGATCGAGATGGGAGATACCAAGAAGATCTTCACCAACCCGGAAAAACAGCAGACAGAAGATTATATTACGGGGAGGTTTGGCTAATGAGTGGACATCTGGTGGCATCCTACGATGCCGATCTGAAGGACCTGAAGCAGCGGATTCTGACCATGGGCGGTCTGGTGGAAAAAATGATCAGCGATTCCATCAAATCACTGGTGGAACGTGACACAGAACTGGCAGAATCGGTGATCGCCCGTGATCACGAGGTCAACGGCCATGAAGTGGCCATTGATGAACGCTGCCTGGAGCTGCTGGCCCTGCGTCAGCCCACCGGTCGCGATCTGCGCTTTATCACCCTGGCACTCAAGATTGTAACCGACCTGGAACGGATCGGCGACAAGTGCGCCAACATGGCCAAGCGGGCACGGCAGCTGAACCAGGAACCACCGCTCAAGCCGTACATCGACATCCCCCGCATGGCTGCCCAGGTGGAGATTATGATCAAAGAGGCGCTGGACGCCTTTGTACGGGGAGATGATCAACTGGCGGTCAAGGTCTGCAAGGATGACCAGCTGGTTGACGAACTGAACGAGCAGGTGCAGCGGGAGCTGTACACCTACATGATCGAGGATCCCTCCACCATCAGCCGGGCCATGCGGCTGACCTACATCTCCAAATCACTGGAGCGGATCGCCGACCACGCCACCAACATCGCCGAGATGGTGATCTTCATGGTCAAGGGGAAGGATATCCGGCATACGCTGCCCTAGAGCGGTTCTTTTCCGCCCTCATATTTCTTGCATCACACCAACAGGAAACGGCGTCTTTCTCCATCAAGAAAGACGCCGTTTCCTGTTCCCTGTCTGTCAAGCGCTACGCCAGCTCGACCACCTTTTTCACGCAGGCGCCGATCCCCTCGCAGACCTCGGAGATACGACCGGCCAGCATGTAGGCCGGGGTGGTGACGATCTTGTGCTTGTCATCAACCACCACACCGGTGGCCGGACAGTCCTGATGTTTTGCCCCGGTTTTTTCAATTTCTGCGGCGGTACCGACATCGGTGCCGATGGTCAGGGTAGGCTGCACGTCCTTACCCAGGATGGCGGCGATCAGGGCCGGGGCGATGCAGATGGCGCCGATCGGCTTGCCGGCAGCGTTGACTTCACGGGTCAGCCGGGCTACCTCGGGATTGACCGTGGCACCGGCCCCTTTCTGGCCAAAGTCGCACAGGTTCAGCGCTGCGCCAAAGCCACCGGGAAAGACCAGGGCATCAATATCGCTGGCCTTGACCTGGGCAATGTCCTTGATGTTGCCGCGGGCAATCCGGGCCGCCTCCACCAGCACCTTGCGGGTGGCGCCGGTCGGCTCCATGGTGCAGTGGTTGACTTCGTTCAGCTCAATATCCGGGGCCATGCAGACCGCCTCGGCACCGGCCTGGTCAATGGCCAGAAGTGTGCAGACCGCTTCATGGATCTCACTGCCGTCACGTACACCGCACCCGGAAAGTACCACACCGATCTTTTTCATCTGTCTGTTCCTCCTTCATGTTGTCGTTGTTCGGCCAGGGCCGTTTGAATGGCCTCATCAAATGGGGTCAGCCGGATCGGCAGCAGGTCGCGGATCCGGTTGTCCCGGCAAATCACCTCGTTTTTCAGTCCCTCGATCAGGGCAATGGCTATGGCCGCCTTGACCGGGGTTACCAGCCCTACCCAGTAGGAAGAGAGTTTGGGGGTCAGCACCGGCACCGGGATAATCCAGAGCCGCTTTCCTTCAACAGCGGCAAAACGCTCCATCATTTCTTTGTAGGTCAGGATATCCGGCCCGCCGATGTCAAAGGTCTGCCCGGCGGTTTTTGGTTCTTCCAGGCAGCCGGCCAGGTAGGCGATCACATCGGCCACCGCAATCGGCTGGTTACGGGTGGAAACCCAACGGGGGGTGATCATGACCGGCAGCCGTTTGACCAGGCTGTGGACCATCTCGTAGGAAGCACCACCGTAACCGATGATCACTGCTGCCCGCAGAAAGGTAGTGCTGAAACTCCCCGACTGCAGGATGGAGCCGACTTCCAGCCTGCTGGCCAGGTGATGGGAGAGGTTGTCGCCGGTCTCACCCAACCCCCCCAGGTAGATGACCCGGCTCACCCCGGCAGCATCGGCGGCCGCAGTAAAGTTGCGGGCTGCCTGGCGATCCTGCTCGGCAAAATCACCCTTGCCCCCCATGGAATGCACCAGGTAATAGGCTGCAGCAACCCCTTCCAGTACTGTCGGCAGGCTGTCCGGCTGCAGCAGGTCACCCCGTATCTGTTCCGTCCCGGCAGGCAGGTCAGCGGTCCGGCGCACCATACAGCGCACCCGGTACCCCCGACGCAGCAGTTCGTCCACCAGCCTGCGACCAATAAAACCGGCTGCACCGGTCACCAATATCGTTTCTGAGCGCTCTGTTTTCATGGTGTACCTATTCTGCCACAAAATCAGCTGCTGGCAAGTGGACTGTTTTATGGCACACTAGCAGACATGCCGATATTACAGCCACAACAAATTGCCTGCCAGCAGGTGCTGGTTGAAGACAACTCGGTCTTTTCAATCCAGTGGACTGATCTGCCCTCTGAGCTTGCTGCTGACCTGACACCGGAGGCATTGCTGGGCCATTATCTGGCAGCCATCAGAAGAATGACCGGCGGCCTGATCCAACCGGTGCAAACAACAGAAAATGTCTCCTTCAACCTGTTCGGCAGGCTGCCGCTGCTCTGTTTTCTGCCGCCTGAACCGGAGCGCGACTGGCTTGCCTTAAGGATCTGCGGGGGTCTGCTGGTACAGCGCGATCAGTGCGACCGGGGTGAGCTGGCCTTTAACTGCTCGGCACTCGACTCTGGCCAGATCAGGGTGACGTTGCGTCTGTCGGACTATTGCCCCCTGCTGCTCGGTTCTCCCAACCCCTCTGCCGTGCGGCGCTGGCTGTACCGCCTGACCCAGGCCACCCTGCACCGCCTGGTTACGGTCCGGTTTCTGGCACAACTTTACCGCTGTCTGGGCGGCACTGCCGCCAAAGTCACGACCGTACAGGTAGCGGTGCGTGAAGGACTGCCGACCTGATTGGATTGAAGAATTTCCCCCTCCATGCTACTATTTGCTACTTGCAAACACTGCTTTACCAAAAGGAACAACACCGCTTATGCCCCACAATGAACTGACCATACCCGCAATCCTGCCGCTTTATCCGCTTAAAGACATGGTGGCCTTCCCGTACATGGTGTTTCCCCGCTACCTGGATGAGCCTGAACTTGCTCTGTTCCGTGCGGCACAGGATCAGTACGATGGTTTTGTGGCTGTTTCCTGCCCCAACCGCGAGCCGCACAGCACTGACCTGCTGGCATCCCTGCATGAGATCGGCACGGTCTGCCGGGTAACCCAGCTTAAAAAAGTGAGCGGCGGCCGTTACAAGGTGACCCTGGAGGGGGTCAACCGGATCAGGCTGGAGGAGTTGGAGCGGGTGGCTCCCTATCCGCTGGTACAGGTGGAAGTGGTACGGGAGTTTGCAGAAAAAGGCCTGGTGAGCGAAGCGCTGGTGCAATCGCTGATCGGCCTGCTGAAGATCTCCCTTTCCTACGGCAAACCGCTGCCTGACGATGTGATGAAGATGATCGACTNNACATCGACAACCCGGCCCGGCTGTCAGACCTGGTGGCACTGTACGTCAACCTGCCCCAGACCGATCTGCAGGAGCTGCTGGAGACAGTCGACCCGCTGGAGCGGCTTAAAAAGGTCTACGTGCAC
>DIUB01000002.1:13523-31031 GCA_002422265.1 Geobacter sp. UBA6169 | reverse complement strand
GTATAGACGTTGGTTACACCCGGATCAAAACCGGAGCCCAAAAGCGCCATCAGACCGGCCTGCTTGAAGCGGTCCTGATAGGCCCACTGCCAGGAGTACTCAAACTTTGCCGTATCAAGCGGTTCGTAATTGGCAGTATCCAGATAATCAACGCCGGTCTCCAGGCAGGCATCCATAATATGCAGATCCTGATACGGCAGGGCCACGTTGATCACCAGTTTGGGCTGCACCTGTTTGATCAGGGCCACCAGTTCCGGCACGTTGTCCGCATCCACCTGGGCGGTCTTGATGCTGTTACCCAGTTGGGCTGCAATTGCGTCGCACTTTGACTTGGTGCGTGATGCCAAAGTAATGCAGGTGAAGATATCGCGGCGCTGGGCGCATTTGTGGGCTACGACCTGGCCGACACCGCCGGCTCCGATGATCAGAACTGTACTCATGAACAGCCTCCTGAGTTGAAAATTAACGTTTGGGCAGTTTAGACAGTGTGACCTGCAGGTGCAAGCCTGTCACAAAACATTTACAAACGGCTATTCGCCTAAATAGGTATACCCCAGCAAAGTACGATCCAACAGCTCGATAAAATGGCTGCTTTCCTCAATTGAGACCTTCTTGACCGCCACCTGTTTTTCCAGGCTATCCCGCACCCGTTTCAGGATCTCCGGTCCCTTGTACTGGACATATTTGAGGGTCTCCCAGGTTGCGTCACCGTTGATGACGGTATCAATGATGTAGCCGGTCTTCTTGTTAAAGGTAATATGCACGGCATTGGTGTCACCGAACAGGTTGTGCAGATCCCCCAGAATCTCCTGATAGGCCCCGATCAGAAAGAAGCCGATGTAATAATCCTCTTCCTTGCGCAGCTTATGCAGCGGCAGAAACTTGGCCCGGCCATGCTCGCCCACAAAGCTGGTGATCTCGCCATCCGAATCGCAGGTGATATCGGCAATGGAGGCCATTACATCCGGTTTTTGCCCCAGTCGCTGCAGCGGCATGATCGGAAACAGCTGATCAATGGCCCATGAGTCAGGGATCGACTGGAACAGTGAGAAGTTGGCAAAATAGGTCTGACGCAGGGAGAGCTGGAAGTTCTGCAACTCTTCCGGAATCGGCTTGATCTTTTCAACAATGCTGTTGATCTTTTTGATAATCTTTGAATAGAGCCATTCGGCAATGGCACGATCCTGCAGGGTCAGATAGCCCAGATTGAACAGACTGACCGCCTCGTTGATCAGCTGCAGGGTGTCGTGGTAGTCCTCCCGCAGTGAGTAACGGTCAATGCTCTTGTAGATATCCAGCAACTTCTTGACCGTAGGGGCCGGTTTTTCCATCTGATCCAGAATCGCCTCATAATCCGGCATCAGGTTCTGGGTGTTGGTGTTGAGTACATTGGTGACCAACACGGAATAATGGGCAACCGTGGCCCGGCCTGATTCGGAGATGATGTTGGGGCACTCCACCCCGGCCTCGTCGCAAATGTTCTTGATCTGGTAGATCACGTCGTTGGCGTATTCTTCCACCGTATAGTTGACACTGGAGAAATAGCTGGATTTGGACCCGTCATAATCAACCCCCAGGCCACCGCCGATATCCAGATACTGGATATTGACCCCCAGTTTGCGCATTTCAGCGTAAATCCTGGCTGCCTCGATCAGGGCAGTCTTGATCTTGTCGATCTTGGTGACCTGGCTGCCGATGTGGGAGTGCAGCAGATTGACGCAGTCAAGCAGGTCAGCCTCCTGCAGCATCTTGATGGCTGCCATGATCTCCGACATCCGCAGGCCGAACTTGGCATCCTCGCCACCGCTGGTGGCCCACTTGCCGGTCCCCTTGGAAGAGAGTTTGACCCTGATCCCCAGGGATGGCCTGATCCCGGTTTTCTGGGACAAATCAATAATCTTTTCCAGTTCAAACAGTTTCTCAACCACAATGGTGATACTGTACCCCACCCTGGTGGCATAGAGGACTGTCTCAATATACTCGGCATCTTTGTAACCGTTGCAGATAATCGGAAGGTTCTGGCCGGAAGAAATGGCAATACCGGCCACCAGCTCCGGCTTTGAGCCGACTTCCAGGCCGATGTTGTACCGTTTGCCAAAGCTGGCAATGGCCTCGACCACCTGACGCTGCTGGTTCACCTTGATCGGATAAAAGGTCTGATACTTGGCGGGATAGTCGTTCTCGGCAATGGCGTTACGAAAGACCCGGTTGATGGAGGCGATTCTGCCTTGCAGCACATCCATGAAACGAAGCAGGATCGGCGGTTTGATCTTGCGCTTGATCAGGTCATCCACCAGACCACGAAGGTCGATGGCGTTTTTGGAGTTTGATGAGGGATGGACGCAGAGGTTACCTTTTTTGTTAATCGAAAAAAGGTCGGCACCCCAGTTATCAAGGTTGTACAGCTTGGCAGACTCGTTAATTGACCAACGCTCCATAGACAACCCTCCTCAATCTCGGACTTATGCAGGATACAGGCAGGTACCGTCAACAAAAAAGGGGCGGGACTTGATGCCCCGTCCCCTTTGTAACGCAGATGTAACCGGACTAGTCTTTTTCTTCCAGGGACTGACCCAGGGCAGCCTTGCGCGAAAGCTTGATCTTGCCCTGTTTATCGATACCGATACACTTGACCAGCACCTTGTCACCCTCTTTGAGGATGTCGGTGACATTCTTGACGCGGGTTTCGTCCAGCTCGGAGATATGCACCAGACCATCGGTACCGGGCATGATTTCCACAAAAGCACCAAACTCCATGATCTTTTTGACGGTACCCAGGTACAGCTTACCCTCTTCAGCCTCATCGGTCAGACCACGGATCATCTCTATGGCGGCGTCACAGGCAGCCTTGTCAGAGCTGGCGATATTGATCTTGCCGCTGTCATCAATGTCGATCGAGACGCCGGTGGTCTCAGTGATGCTGCGGATGGTCTTGCCGCCGGAGCCGATTACATCGCGGATACGATCGGGCTTGATAAAGATAGTGGTGATGCGCGGCGCAAAGGCCGACATCTCAGCACGGGGCTCGGTCAGGCACTGGGCCATCTTGCCCAGGATGAACAGACGCCCTTCCCTGGCCTGCTTGAGGGCCTGTGCCATGATCTCCTTGCTGACGCCGCCGATCTTGATGTCCATTTGCAGTGCAGTCACACCGTCAGCAGAACCGGCCACCTTAAAGTCCATGTCACCCAGGTGGTCTTCGTCACCCAGGATGTCGGTCAGCACNNCTTCCTTGATCAGACCCATGGCAATACCGGCCACCGGAGCCTTGACCGGAACACCGGCATCCATCAGTGCCAGACAGCCGCCGCAAACCGAGGCCATGGAAGAAGAGCCGTTACTCTCCAGGGTCTCGCAAACGATCCGGATGGTGTACGGAAAGACATCATGATCCGGCACAATCGCGGCAATGGCCCGTTCGGCCAGCATGCCGTGGCCGATTTCGCGGCGGCCAGGTCCCAGACGAAAAGATGTTTCGCCCACCGAAAAGGGGGGGAAGTTGTAATGCAGCAGGAAACGCTTGCGGGTATCACGCTGAAACAGGTTGTCAATCCGCTGCTCATCCTGGGAAGTACCCAGGGTTGCAGCTGCCAGCACCTGGGTTTCACCACGGGTGAACAGGGTGGAACCATGGACACGGGGCAGCAGGCCTGCTTCAATCACGATAGGACGGATGGTGGTGGTGTCACGACCATCGATCCGGATGCCGGTCTCCAGCACATCGGCACGCATACGGTCATACTCGATGTCGCCGACAAAGGCCTTGATCTCTTTGGCACGACCTTCATACTCGGCAGCCAGGGCCTCCAGCACATCAGCCTTGATCTGGGCAACCTCGGCGTAACGCTCCTGCTTGGATTTGATCTTGAACGCCTGGGCAATCCGATCAAAGGCCAGCTCTTTGACCTTGGCCTTGAGGGCCTCATCCACCTTGGGTGGCGGCACCTCGCGCTTGGCAATGCCGGCCTTTTTCTGCAGCTCATCCTGGGCATCCAGGATCCCCTGCACGGCATCCTTGGCAAAGAAGATCGCCTCCAGCATATCCTCTTCGGTCACAAATTTGGCCTCACCCTCAACCATGAAGATGGCGTCACGACCGGCAGCCACCACAATCTCCATGTCGCTCTGCTCGAGTTCTGCCACGGTGGGGTTGGCGATCAGCGTGCCGCCTACACGACCCACCTTGACACCTGCAATCGGGCCAAAGAACGGGATATCCGAAATACCCAGCGCAGCCGATGCGCCAATCATGGACAGGATGGCAGGATCATGATCTTCTTCAGCCGACAGAACCGTGGCGATGATCTGGGTGTCATTCAGAAAGTTTTCAGGAAACAGCGGGCGGATCGGCCGGTCGATCAGCCGGCAGATCAGGGTCTCGGCATCAGCCGGACGGGCCTCACGCTTGAAAAAGCCGCCGGGAATCCTGCCGCCGGCATAGGCCTTCTCCGTGTAGTTGACGGTCAGAGGGAAGAAATCCTGCCCCTCTTTGGCCTCTTTGGCAGCAACGGCGGTCACCAGCACGATGGTGTCACCGGATTGCACCACCACTGCACCGTTGGCCTGTTTGGCCATCTTGCCGGTGGAAATTTTGACCTGCATGTTGCCTACGGTCGCCTCAACGCATTGTTCATTGAACGTCATCACTCTTCTCCTTTACGAATAGTGCGCTGGGGTCGTCGACAGACCTGATGATCAAGTCAGTTGATCATCAAGTCTATCCACGCCCCCAACACTGGGTTGACAAAAAAAGAAAGGGCCTGAAACAGCCCTTTCTCACTGCTAAAAATCAGGCAGCTTCCCTGGCTGTGCCGGAAGCTGCCTGAATGCTACCTGCGGATGCCCAATTGCTCGATCACCTTCTTATACCGATCAAGGTCGCGGGACTTGAGATAATCAAGCATGCGACGACGCTGGCCTACCAACTTCAGCAGACCGCGACGGCTGTGATGATCCTTCTTGTGTACCTTGAAGTGATCGGTCAGATAGACGATACGGGCGGTCAGAATGGCGATCTGGACTTCCGGAGAACCGGTGTCACCTTCATGCTTCTTAAACGTATTAATGATTTCCTGCTTTTTCTCTGTTGCCAGCACCTGTTGGCTCCTCCTGCACTACATCGGGATTATGTGTCGAAACACCGGTAAACCGTTCAAAGGCTAGTATCTGTAGCATACCTGGTTTGAACTGTAAAGCATTTCCGTCAGTTAAAAACGCGTTTCAGCTCAATCTGACCATCAGCCGTCATTTCAGCAACGGCCAGCAACTGGCGTTCATGACGGAGCTGTATCAGTCCAGGCTGCGTACCGGCCAAGGACAGACGGGGCAGCACACCGTTACGTAGTGGCTGCAGCTCCTGGATACTCACCTCACAAAGCTGCAGATGTATGAGTGCCTGCTCAACAGTAACCAGGCACTCTGCCAGCCTTCCCTGTTCAACTGCATCAGCAAGCTGTTCAAGCGAACAGGCCGTGTCAAGCCTGAAAGGACCGCTCTGGCTGCGTCGCAACGTGGTCAGACAGGCACCGCAGCCAAGCAGTCTGCCCAGATCATCGGCCAGACTGCGAACATAGGTGCCGCGAGAGCAGAGCACCCGCACTTCTGCAACAGGAGGCTCAAACAGCAGCAGTTCAAATTGATGAATCAGCACCCTTCGAGGCTGCCGCTCCACCTCAAGTCCCTTGCGAGCCAGCTTGTAAAGCGGCTGCCCACCCTGCTTGACGGCTGAATACATGGGGGGGAGCTGACTGATTTCACCGGTAAGCACGGACATGGACTGCAACAACGACAGCTGGGCAATGGAGGTGGCGTCACACTCATGCAGAACCGTTCCGGTGACATCGAGAGTATCGGTGGTTACCCCCAACCTGATGGTGGCCAGATATTCCTTTTGCCCTTCATCCAGAAACTGGATTGCTTTGGTCCCCTCACCCACCGCTACCGGCAATACACCGGTTGCAAAGGGATCAAGGGTACCGGTATGACCCACTTTCTTCGTTCCCAGTATCCGACGCACCCTGTTGACCACATCGTGCGAACTGAGACCAACCGGCTTGTCAATAATCAGAAAACCGTTTACCACCGGGCTTCTTCAACTGCCCCATAGACGATCTGCTTAACTTCCTCCAGAGTCCCGTCAACGGTGCCTCCGGCAGCGTTGTGGTGTCCGCCGCCGCCAAAGCCCTGGGCCAGCAGGGCCACATTAACGGTTCCCTTGGAGCGGAAGCCGACCTTGAACCTGCGCTCTTCCAGCTGGCGGAACAGAATCGCCACCTCAACACCGGCAACAGAGCGGGGATAATTCACAAAACCATCGGTCAGCTCGGCATCGGTTCCGGTGGCGGCATACATATCCAGGGTCACGGCAATCGAGGCTACCTGACCGTTTCTGACAAACTCAAGGGTGGGCAGCACACGGCTCAACAGTTCAAGCCGTTTACGCGGCTGACTCTCAAACAATTTCTCCGAGACCGACCAGGCATTCAGTCCGCCCTGTTCCACCAGCAGGCCTGCTACTTCAAAGGCCTCGCGGTTGGCATTGGAATAACGGAAGGATCCGGTGTCGGTCAGTATCGCCACATACAGACAGAGGGCAGTATCGTAATCAGCAGTAAAGCCGTAGGCAGACGCCACCCGCCAGACCAGCAGCCCGGTGGCGGCCGCAGCGGTATCAATCAGGTTGTAGGTCCCGAAGTTCTCGCAGGTGAGGTGGTGGTCAAGGTTGATGGTGCGACCGATCCGCTTGAAGCTGCCGAACTGCTTACCGGCCCGCCGGAACTCACCCACATCCAGCACAAAGGCCAGGTCATAGTCCTGATCAGGAATAGTAGCGACAACCTGATCAGCGCCGGGCAGAAAGCGGTACAGTTCCGGCACTGGGTCAGCCAGATGCACGGTTGCCTGTTTGCCCGCTGCACGCAAAAAAGCGGCCAGGCCCAGGGAGGAGCCGACTGCATCACCGTCAGGCCCTTCATGGCTGACCACCAGCACAGTCCGACTCTGCCGGATCGCCTCAACGATGTTCTGAATCGTCTCCTTCATTACCAGTCCCTACTTCCCGCAGCAGGTCATCGATCCGCTGACCATACTCCTGGGAATGATCATACTTGAATAAGATGTCAGGGGTGTAGCGCATCTTCAGCACCTTGCCCAGCTCATGACGGATATGACCGGCAGCGCTCTTCAGACCGGCCTCTGTGTTTTTTTTGGATGTCTCATCACCGATCACGGTAAAAAAGATTCGTGCCAGATGCAGATCGTCAGTCACCTCAACCCCGGTGATAGTGACAAAACCGATCCGGGGGTCATTCAACCCCCGCGACAGGATGATGGAGATGGTGGTATGGATGGTCTCAGCGACCTTGTCTGAACGTTTGTGCATAAGAACCCAGGGTCATGGGTCAAGGGGCAAGGGGCAAGGGTAAAAGATAAAATTCTTTCTTGACCCTTGACCCTTGACCCTGGCCCCTATAATTTAGCGGCTACTTTTTCCATTTCAAACGCCTCGATGATATCACCGGTCTTGATGTCGTTGTAGTTCTCCAGACCCATGCCGCACTCATAGCCGGTGGCAACCTCTTTGACATCGTCCTTGAAGCGACGCAGCGTAGCCAGCTTGCCCTGGTAGACCACCACATTGTCACGCAGCAGGCGAACCTGGGCATTTCGCGGAATCTTGCCGTCCTGGATATAGCAGCCGGCAACGTTACCCACCTTGGGCACCGAGAATACTTCGCGGATCTCGGCCCGGCCCAGGTATTTCTCCTTGAAGACCGGCTCAAGCATACCTTCCATCGCCTTGCGGACATCATCCACCGCATCGTAGATCACGTTGTAGAGACGGATATCCACCCCTTCCTTCTCAGCCATAGCCTGCGCCTTGACTTCAGGACGGATACTGAAACCGATGATGATGGCATTGGAAGCAGTGGCCAGGTTGACATCGGTCTCGGTAATAGCACCTACTGCGGTATGGATCACGTTGAGGCGCACTGCCTCAGTGGACAGCTTGCGCAGCGATTCGGCAACCGCCTCCACCGAACCCTGTACATCAGCCTTGACAATGACGTTCAGGTCTTTGACCTCGCCCTTCTGGATCTTCTCGTAGAGCTGCTCCAGCGACATCTTGGCATGTTTGGCCAGTTCCAGTTCACGTTGCTTGATCTGACGCAGGGTGGCAATTTCCTTGGCCTGCTTCTCGTCCTTCATGGCCACGAAGATGTCACCGGCATCCGGTACACCGGGCAAACCGACTACTTCAACCGGCATGGAAGGACCGGCCTCCTGTACCCGTTCGCCACGATCGTTCTGCATGGCACGTACGCGACCGGAATGAACACCTACCACACAGTAGTCACCGGTTCGGAGGGTACCTTCCTGCACCAGCACCGTAGCCACCGGACCACGTCCCTTGTCCAGCTTGCCTTCCACGATGGTACCTTTAGCCGCCTTGTCCGGGTTGGCCTTGAGATCCATCACGTCAGACTGCAGCAGAATCATCTCCAGCAGCTCTTCAAGGTTCATCTGTTTCTTGGCGGAGACCTCAACCATAGTGGTGTCTCCACCCCAGTCAGAAGCCACCAGTCCATGCTCAGTCAGCTCCTGCTTGACCCGCTCCGGTTTGGCATCAGGCTTGTCGATCTTGTTGATGGCAACAATGATCGGTACCCCCGCAGCCTTGGAGTGGTTGATCGCCTCTTTGGTCTGTGGCATCACACCGTCATCAGCCGCCACCACCAGAATCACGATATCGGTTACCTTGGCGCCACGGGCCCGCATGGCAGTAAAGGCTTCATGGCCCGGCGTATCAAGGAAGGTGATTTTGCGACCATGCAGCTCAACATCATAGGCGCCGATATGCTGGGTAATGCCGCCGGCCTCACCGTCAATGACATTGGCTTTACGGATGGCGTCCAACAGCGAGGTCTTGCCATGATCAACGTGACCCATGATAGTCACCACCGGTGGCCGCACTTGCAGAAGTTCGGGCGCGTCGGGGGTAAACTCAAGGATCTCGTCCAGATCTACAGCCACGTTCTCAACTTCGTAGCCGTAATCAGAGGCCAGTAGAACCGCCGCATCATGATCAAGCACATGGTTGATAGTAACCATGCTGCCCATTTTCATCATGGAGCGGATCAGGTCAGTGGCCTTGATCCCCATCCGCTTGGCCAGCTCTCCAATCGTGATGGTTTCGGATATCTTGATGATCCGCTTGATCGCCTTGGGGGTGGTCAACTCGGTCTGGCCGGGCAGGTCACGCTCCTTGCCTTTTTTGCGGTTTTTGTGGAACGGGTCAAACTGACGTTCTTCACGCTCAAGTAGCGCCTGTTTACTCAGCTGTTCACGCCCTTTACCTTTGGCCGGCGCCGCCTTCTTGGCCTTGTCTGAATCTTTTGAAGGACCGCCTGGTTTACGGCTTGGGCCGCCTGGTCCCTTGCGACGTTCGTCAGCCTGGGGCGCCAGATCAACCTGGGTCAGCTGCACGGGACGGGCAGCGGCTGGACGGGGGGCGCCACCATCTCGCGGTGGTCCTGACGGGCGACTGTCTCCTGCCCCAGACGGACGCGGACCACGCGTATCCCCGGCACCGGCAGGCCGAGGACCGCGGAATTCACCATTTGCAGGCCGAGGGCCACGATCGGCAGAACCGGGACCACGTCCCTGATCACGCCGGTACGGCCTTGGTTCCGGTGTAATCGGTATCTCTACCCGTCCGAGAATCCGCGCCTGGGTGGCACTGGCCCGCTCAGGGGCAGCAACCGGCTTGTCAGTCTTTTCAGAAGCTGGCGGTGCCAACGTCGCTGGTGTACCCTCAACCTTTGGCTCGACCGGTGTATCCGCTTGCACTGCAACCTCGGCAGCAGGCGCTGTCACTTCCTGCTGAACTGTTGGTACCACGGCTTCGACAGCCTTTTTCACCACCTGTACCCGATCAGGAATCGTCACCGTCTTTTCAACCGGCTTTTCCTGGGGAGCAGCAAAAGCGGCGGGGGACGACGGGGAAGAGACAGCCGCTGCAGGAGGCTCTGGAACAGCCGTTTCTGCTACAGGCCGAGCACGCCGACGAACAATGGTCGAGGTAACCCGCACCTCTTCCGGCCCCTGTTCAATCGGCCCGGCTGCGTTCAGTTTTTCCACTGCCTCATCATCAACCGCTGATGAACCTGACTTTGCGTCATAACCCAACGCCTTCAGCCTGGCCAGAACCTCCTTGGTTTCGATGCCCAGCTTTTCAGCCAGATTGCTTACCCGGGTCTTGCTCATCGCCCGCTCTCCTCCTCAAGATACGTCCTGTATCGTTCACATTCTCTGATCAATGACCGCGCAAAGCCGTCTGACATCACCACCACAGCACTACGCTCCGAATCTTTACCCATCAGCTGACCAACTGCATCTTTGTTAAACACCTGCACCACCGGCAGCTGCAGTCTGTCAGCCATACTCTGCCACTTGTCAGCAATAGCCGGTGAAATATCTCCGGCAAGCACCAGCAAGTAGACCGGCTTGGCCCCCTTCAGCGCCCGCTCAACCGATTCGCTGCCTGAAACCAGCGCCCCGGCTTTGGCTGCAAGCGACAGGTAGCCGCTGATACGCCGCTCCATCTGCTGCTGCACCATGCCGGCCAACTCCTGACCATCCGTTATGCCGGCCCTGCCCTTGAAGGCCCGTTGAAACCCTCGTCGTGCCACTGCCTGCAGCAGACAGCTCCGGGAGAGACAGGTGTAGGCACCCCGACCGGGCAACTTCTGCTCCAGATCCGGGACAACGGTGCCGTCCGGGGCACAGACAAAACGCAGCAACACAGCTTTATCAGCTTCGCGACGGCAGGCTGTACAGCTGCGCTGCGGGGCTGCAGCAGGTCGGTTCACCACCTACGGGGCCTCCGGCGCCTCTTGAACCGGCTGATGTTCCGTCTCGGCAGTCTCGTCCAGTTGTTCTTCCTCTGCTACCTGCGTGCCGTCAAAAGAGGAGAAGGCATCAAGCTCGTTCTCATCCGGACTTCCTTCCCCCTTGATATCGATCCGACAACCAGTCAGCCGGGCTGCCAGACTGACGTTCTGACCACGCTTGCCAATGGCCAGCGAAAGCTGATCATCCGGCACAATCACTTCCAGGGTACGCTGCTCCTCATCCATGAACACCTTGGTCACCTGGGCCGGTGAAAGGGCGTTGCAGACATAGCGGGCCATGTCGGCAGACCAGGGGATAATATCGATCTTTTCCCCACGCAGTTCCGAAACCACGTTCTGCACCCGCGAGCCGCGCATACCGACACAGGCCCCCACCGGGTCGATATCCCGATCAAGGGATGAGACAGCAATCTTGGCACGGCTACCAGGATCACGCACCACGTTGACGATTTCCACCAGCCCTTCGCCGATCTCGGGCACCTCGGCCTCAAACAGCTTGGCCAGCATCTGGGGATGGGTGCGGGAGAGGATGATCTGGGGACCTTTGGTGGTCATGGCGATATCGGTGATAATAGCCCGAATCCGGTCACCAGGACGGTAGACCTCCCGCGGCATCTGTTCTTTGTTGGAAAGTACGGCCTCGGCACGGCCCAGATCGATCAGCAGATCACCCCGTTCAAAACGGCGCACCTGGCCAGTGACGATTTCCCACTGACGGTCTTTGTATTCGTTAAAGACAGTCTCACGCTCTGCCTCACGTACCTTCTGAATGATCACCTGCTTGGCGGTCTGGGCAGCTATCCGGCCAAAATCGCCCGAGTCAATCTTTTCACCCAGTTCGTCACCGACCTCACATTCGGGGTCCATCTCACGGGCCTCGTCCAGCGATATTTCCGTGTAGGAGTCCTGCACCTCGTCAACCACCACCACATACTCAAACAGTTCCACCTCACCGGTGTCCGGATTGTAACGGGCCTCAAGGTTGCGGGTATTACGGTATTTCTTGTTGGCAGCAGACAGGACTGCCTGCTCCATCGCCTCGATTACCACCTGACGATCGATACCCTTTTCCTTGACAATCTGCTCGATGGCCTGTTTGAGACTGACAATTGTATCCACGGCATGCATCTCCTTATGACGTCACTGATACTGCTGTATCAGCAGATTATTGCTAAAATTCGAACTCAAGATTGGCTTTTGCAATGTTTTCCAGAGGAATTCTGGCCAGCGGGCCTTCCTTGAGGCGGATCACCACGCATCCTTCTTCTATGCCCTGCAGAAACCCCAGAAAGGTCTTGCGACGGCTGCCTTTTTCATCAGTCTGCGGCTCAACCGTCCTGATTATCGCCAGCTGCCCCTGGTAGCGCGCAAAGTCACGCTCACTCTTCAGCGGTCGATTAAGACCTGGGGAGGAAACTTCGAGGTTGTAGCGGCCCGGGATGCAGTCTTCCACATCCAGTTGTACCGAAAGCTCACGGCTCAGGTCCGCGCAATCATCCAGGTTCACCCCACCTGGTTTGTCGATAAAAACACGCAGCAGGTAGCCCCGGCCGACCTTCCTGAACTCAAGCTCCACCAGCTCAAGTCCCATTTCATCAAGCAAGGGCTGCAACAGCTCCGCAACCTGTCCTGTAACATCAACCACAGCCATACCCTGACTCCAGAGAAATAAAAAAGTGGGCCTTGCGAGCCCACTTTGTCAGACAAAAACAAAAGGTGACTTGGGAGATACCACAGCGCTGGAGCCGTTGCAAGCTAAAATATCGGCTGTCTCACGTTCCGCATCAGCTGTTAAAAGCCGGTTCAGATTGACAGGCCAGATATTTATATATATAGTTTTCGCAAAAAACACGGGTGGGCACCAATGGAATTCGACAAAAGCTTGATGTTCAACAATGAAGCTGAAATCCTTAAGGTTCTGGGACATCCGATCAGACTCAAGATCGTGGCCGGCCTCTGCTCTCAGCAGTGTAATGTCAAACATATCTGGGAGTGTCTTAACCTGCCCCAGGCCACGGTTTCCCAACATCTGGCCCTGCTCAAGAACAAAGGGGTGATAGAAGGTAAGCGGGACGGCGTTGAAGTGCATTACAGCGTGGTGCATCCCCTTGCCAGAAAAATCATTGGCGCCCTGATGAGCAGCTGATCACCTGGTCCCTTCCCCATAAATGACCTGATAGGTTGCCGGCACGCCGTCGGCAGTACCAAACCGTTCCCGATAGACCGCCGCCATCACATGTAGCACCCGCCGCCATCCCAGACCGCCCCCGGCCGGTGGTCGCGCCGTACCTGCGCCAATCCGCTTGACCGCCTGTAACAGCTGCGGCACATCAGGGTACCAGACCTTCTCCTGCTCACCCCAGGTCCGCCTGTTGTTGAATCCGGCTGCCGCAAGGGCGGCTGTCACCTGTTCAGCGGTGTGAAACCGGTGCGTACCGTCCTGCTGCCGAACCGTATCATTACGCTGACGATCAGCAAGGGCAGTTCGCCATGACAGCTGCAGCTCTCCCAGGGTGCCCTGGCCAAACAGGCTGAAAACAAACCGTCCGCCGGGTTTCAGCACGCGCGCCACCTCACCGAAACAGGCATCAAGCTGTGCCAGCCACTGGAACGTAGAGCTTGACACCACCAGATCGAAGGTCTGATCAGCAAACGGCAACTGCTCGGCATCTCCCTGCACCAGCGTGATTTGATCATCAAGACGCTCCCGTGCCTGCTGGAGCATATTCGGCGCCAGATCCAGTCCGGTCAGCTGAGCCTGCGGCAGCTTGTGCGCCAGCAGCTCAAGCAATCTGCCGGTGCCGCAACCGATATCCAGCAGCTGCAGGTACGGCTGTAGCGGATGTTCCTGAAGCACCCCCAACAGCCGTTCAACCACGCGCTGCTGTACCGGGGTGTGCTGATCATAGTCAAGCGCCCCGCGATGAAAGGCCTGCTGTACCCGTTTGCGCTCAGACATCGCTGCAGACCTCATGCAGAAAGGTGAGCAGTTTCTGGTTAAAGCAGTCTGACCTGCTCAGAAACGGGGCATGGCCGCAACCTTCAAACAGCACCCGCCTGCTGGTGCTGATCTGCTGCGCCAACCATGACGATGCAGCCGGCAGGCAGGTCTGATCCTGGCTGCCATGAAGCAGCAAAGTCGGGCAGCGGACCTGTCTGGCCTCTTCCAGTAGTTCTTCATCCATCAACGCCTCAAGCCCTTCCAGTGCCGCAGTCTGATCAGGCAGTCTGACTGTCGAAAGAACCTTTGCCACCGCAGCGGCTGTTGCCGGATCATCGAGCTCCCCCGCAACAAACAGGGTGCGTTGAAATCCCTCCAAAGCGCGCTCAAGACTGCGCCGCACCTTCAGTCGCATCCCGGCTGCCTCCTTGGCGGGCAAACCATAGGGGAAGTGAGGCGCTGCTGAAAAACGCGGGGTGGCACCCACCAGTACCAATCCTTTCAGCTGTTGTTGCAAGGATGGATAAGCCTTGAGCACTGCCTGGGCCCCCAGGGACCAGCCAACCGCCACCAGCTCCTGCAGCTCCAGCTGACGGATCAGCCTGACCAGATCCTCCGCATACCCGGCAAAGCCGCCATTGTCTGTACCAGCGACAGTTGAACCACCATGCCCCCTCAGGTCTACCGCAAGAAAGCGATATCCGGCTGCAACGGCTTCCCGTTGCAGGCCCCACACAGCCGAAGACATGCACCAACCATGCACGAACAGAACCGGAACCCCCTGCCCCTGATCCTCATACCAGAGTCCATCCAACAATGGCATATCAGCAGACCCCCAGTTCCCGGCCAACCCGGGCGATGGTTGCTGCGGCATACTGTATCTGCTCCGGTGTATGGTTGGCCATAACCGTACAGCGCAGCCTGCTGGTCCCCACCGGCACCGTGGGCGGCCGAATCCCCTGCACAAAAACCCCCTCTTCCAGCAAGCGTGTTGAAAACCGGTTGGTGGTCTCCGCATCACCAACCACCAGGGGAATGATCGGTGTGATCCCGTCGGGCACCTGCAGGCCTTGCTGCTGCAACAGACCACGCAGCAGCCGACTATACCCGGCAACCTGCCCGCGTAGCCGCTCCCCTTCATCGGTCTGCATCAGCCGGACTGCTGCCAGCGAAGCTGCCAGCACAGCAGGCGGCAGCGAGGTGGAAAAGATCAGGGAGCGGGCCTTGTTGATAAGATAATCACGCACCAGACCTGAACAGGCAACATAGGCGCCAAAGCTGCCAAGGGCCTTGCCAAAGGTGCCCATCTGGATCGCCACCCGATCTGCCACCCCCTGCAGATCAACGCTGCCACGCCCCTGCTGCCCCAACACCCCACCGGCATGGGCATCATCCACCAGCAGCAGTGCCTGATGCTGTTCAGCCAGATCAACCAGTTCACAGAGCGGCGCACAATCGCCGTCCATACTGAAGACACCATCACTCACGATCAGCTTCAGTCCCTTGCTCTGATCTTGTTCCAGCAATCGGGTCAGAGCCTGCATGTCGTTGTGGGGATAGCGCACCAGCCTGGCGCCTGACAGCAGGGCACCGTCAATGATACTGGCATGATTGAGCCGGTCTGAAAAAATGGTGTCACCCCTGCCGCACAGCGCAGCTATACAGCCGGTATTGGCTGCATAGCCACTATTAAACAGCAGCGCCGTCTCAGTGCCTTTCCAGGCAGCAACTGCCTGCTCAAGAGCATCATGCAGCGCCAGAGTACCTGAAACCAGACGAGAGGCGGCACTGGAGGTGCCGTATTGTAACGCGGCATCTGCTGCAGCCCGGGCCAGCACCGGATGCTCTGCCAACCCCAGGTAGTTGTTGGAGCAGAACAGCAAGGCCGGCCTGCCAGCCACCTCCACCTGCGGGGTTGTCCGGTCAAGCTGGCGCAAACGCCGGAACAACTGCTGGTGCTGCAGCTGTTCAAGCCGCTGTACCAGAAGATCCATGCTCATGGTTAACCTTTCAATTCCTCATAAGTTAACAAGCCAGGCAAAGAAACAGGGGCACCAGGCCCCTGCGAGCAGCCAGCTACAGGTAGCGGTTCAGGCCGCGCTGCTGCAGCTCCTCAACCACGGCACGCACATCCTGGGCCCGATCCCTGGGACAGACCAGTACCGCATCAGCGGTGGCCACCACGATCAGGTCCTGCACCCCGACCGTTGCCACCACACCACCATTGCCGGAAACCGTACAGCCACTGCTGGCAACATTTATATAGGCAGCGCAGTTGACCACCACCGACTCCTGCTGGTCAGGGTCAACCACTTCTGCCAGGGCCGACCAGCTGCCCACATCACTCCAGCCGATATCCGCTGCAACCATCTGCACCCGATCCGACTTTTCCATCACACCATAATCAATGGAGACCGATGGTACGGTCTGATAGACCTGCTCAATCTGTCCGGCCAGATCCCCCAGCTCCCAGACATCACCGAAGCTGATACGGCTTAATGGTCCGGCAAGCTCTGGCAGGTGACGATCAATCTCCTGCAGGATCATATCGGCCCGCCAGACAAACATCCCGCTGTTCCAGAAAAAAGTACCAGCCTCCAGGTAGGCCAGGGCAGTGGCCCGGTCAGGCTTTTCCACAAAACGGGTCACCGGAAACGGACCAATGCCGCGCATTGCTGTGTCGGCCTCCAGATAGCCGTAGCCGGTCTCAGGAGCAGTGGGTACGATTCCCAACGTCATCAGCCAGCCGTTGCGGGCGCTGTGGATTGCCAGCTGCAGGGCCTGCTGCAGCTGCACTTCGTTGCGAATATAATGGTCAGCGGGCAGCACCACCATCACCCCTTCCGGGTCATGGGCCGCTATAATGGTGGCAGCCAGCCCCACTGCCGGAGCTGTGTTTCGCCCCACCGGTTCAGCCAGCACATCAACCGGAACCTTTGTGCGGTAACCAGCCAGCTGTTGTTCGGTTTCTTTGGCCTGTTGGCTGTTGGTAACCACCAGAATCCGCTTGGGCTTCATCGGCAGGATCCGATCAACGGTCCGCTGCAGCATGGTGGGCCCATCGGTGATGCTGATCAGCTGCTTGGGCCTGCTGTGACGGGAGACCGGCCAGAAACGGGTGCCGGAACCGCCGGCCAGGATCACGATATACATGGCGCCTCCTGTTCTCCTGCACGCTGATAGTCATCCTGAAAACGGACAATGTCATCCTCGCCCAGGTATTCGCCGCTCTGCACCTCAATAATGATCAGCGGTATCTTGCCCGGATTTTCCAGCCGGTGTTGCTCACCGATCGGGATAAAGGTGGACTCGTTGATGTTGACCATGAACTGCTGTTCGCCGCAGGTTACCAGGGCAGAGCCGGAGACCACAATCCAGTGTTCACTGCGGTGGTGATGTTTCTGCAGTGACAGCCGCTGCCCCGGCAGCACCTCAATCCGCTTGATCTTGTAGTGCCGGTTCTCCTCCAGCACGGTATAGGTGCCCCAGGGGCGTTCTCCACGTTCCAGTTCCATCTCATGGCTCCTTTGGGCGTTGCGCCAGATACTGTTTCATGGCTTCCTGCCAGGGCTGCGCTATAAAACCGGTGTCAGCTGCCAGCTTACTGCAGTCGAGGGTCGAGTATAACGGTCTGCGGGCCGGACGGTTCAGCTG
>DIUB01000002.1:1781-13450 GCA_002422265.1 Geobacter sp. UBA6169 | reverse complement strand
ATCAGAGCCAGCAGCCCCTTGGCCAGGTCAACGGTCCAGGTGGGAGAGCCGATCTGGTCATTCACTACCGTCAGTTCGTTCTTCTCCCTGCCCAGCCGCAGCATGGTCTCCACAAAATTCTTGCCATGCAGGCCATAGAGCCACTGGGTCCGCACCAGCAGGTTATCCGGATTGATATCCACATTCAGCTCGCCAGCCAGCTTGGATTCGCCATAGACATTTAACGGCTTCTGCAGATCATCTTCCTGATAGGGGCTGCCCTTGCTGCCGTCAAAGACATAATCAGTGCTGATCTGCACCAGCTTGGCGCCAAGCTCGCGGGTGATCATGGCCAGAAAGGCCACCCCCTCGGCGTTCACCTGCATGGCTGTCTCGGCATTGGTCTCACAACCATCCACATCGGTGTAGGCAGCACAGTTCACCACCACCCGAGGCTTCAACGCAGTCAATACCTGCTGCACCGAACGCATGTCCGTAATATCGATATCCGGCAGGTCCACCCCCCTGCCCCGCTCGCCCAGCAGTGCCAGCAAATCCTGCCCCAGCATGCCTCCCGACCCGATCACCAGAATCATGCAGCACCTCCGTACTGCTGCTGATAGTAATCACGATAGCTGCCGGAGGTGACTTCGGCCACCCAGGTCTGGTTGGTCAGGTACCAGTCAATGGTCTCAGCTATACCGGTTTCAAAAGTATAGGCCGGTGACCAGTCAAGATCAGTTTTCAGTTTTGATGCATCAATGGCATAACGCTTGTCATGACCGGGACGATCCTTGACAAAGGTGATCAGTCTGCGATTATTCCCCGCCTCACGTCCCAACTTGCTGTCCAGCAGATCGCAGACCAGATGGACGATGTCGATATTCTTCCACTCGTTGTTGCCGCCGATGTTATAGACCGAGCCGGGTGCAGCCTGCTTGAGGATCCGCTCAATAGCTGCGCTGTGGTCCTGCACATGCAGCCAGTCGCGTACATTACTGCCGTCGCCGTACACCGGCAACGGTTTTTCAGCAATGATGTTGGCGATCAGGAGCGGGATCAGCTTTTCCGGAAAATGAAACGGGCCATAGTTGTTGGAACAACGCGAGATCAAGGTGGGCATGCCAAAGGTCTCATGGTAGGCCCGCACCAGCAGGTCTGCCCCGGCCTTGCTGGCTGAGTAGGGAGAGTTGGCAGCCAGCGGTGTCTCTTCCGTAAAGAAGCCGGTCTCACCCAGGGAGCCGTAAACCTCGTCAGTAGAGATCTGGTAGTAGCGAAAATCAGCCACTGCCCCGGATTGCCAGTGTTTGCGGCTCTCCTCCAGCAGGGTCTGGGTGCCCAGCACATTGGTGCGGACAAAGATCTCCGGACCGGTAATGGAGCGGTCCACATGGGACTCCGCAGCAAAATGTACCACCGCGTCAATTTTTTCTTCAGCCAGGATAGAGGCCACCAAGGCTGCATCGCCGATATCCCCTCTGACAAAGCGGTAGTCGGGATTCTCCTCAACTACCGTCAGATTTTTCAGGTTGCCGGCATAGGTCAAGACGTCAAGATTGACCAGACGGCAGCCGGGATTGAGCGGCATGAAGCGGTTGATAAAGTTGGAGCCGATAAAACCGGCGCCGCCGGTCACCAGAAGGCTGGCAGGAGTAAACGGGGAAGCTTGCATGATTGCGGTTACCTTTCGTATGTAATGCGTACAGATCAATCCGTATCGGTTGAAAGCCCATATTTGCTCAGTTTGTAGCGATAGGAACGGAAGGTCATCCCCAACAGCTCGGCAGCCCTGGTCTTGCTGCCGCCTGATTTCTCCAAAGCCTTGACCAGATATTGTTTCTCAAGCTGCTCCAGGGCCGGTTCAAGATCAAGCCCCATATCGGGAATCTCCACAGCGGTGTGCAGATCAAATCGCTTGACTGCATGTATTACCTGAGGCGGCAGGTTTTTCAGGCTGATCCGACCCGGCTCCAGCACCAGGCTCCGCTCAATAATATTCTCAAGCTCGCGCACATTGCCGGGAAACGGGTAGGCCATCAGTGCCTGCAATGCATCCGGCATAACCAGGGCACCCTGTCCGCCATGTTTTTTGATCAGATGCTCCACCAGCAGCGGGATATCTTCCATTCTCTCCCTCAGGGGCGGCATGACCACCTGTACCACATTAATCCGGTAGTAGAGATCTTCCCTGAAGGTACCAGCCTTTACCTGCTGTTCCAGATCGCGATTTGAGGCGGCAACAAGTCTGACATCAACCTTCTTGACCGAATTCCCGCCAACCCGACGCACCTCCCGCTCCTGGATTACCCGCAGCAGACGTGTCTGCATGGCCAGCGGCAGCTCGCCGATCTCGTCCAGAAAGACCGTACCGCCGTTAGCCTGTTCAAAAAGTCCGGGTCGCTCCCCCACGGCACCGGTAAAGGCTCCGCGCGCATGGCCGAACAGTTCACTCTCAATCAGACTCTCAGGAATGGCCCCGCAGTTGACCGCCACAAACGGCTTGCTACGCCGCGAGCAGGCACCATGAATCGCCCGGGCAGCCAACTCCTTACCGGTACCGCTTTCACCCGAGATCAGCACCGTACTCGCAGACTCGGCAACCTTGCCCAGCAGCTGAAAGAGTTCCTGCATCCTTCTGGAGTTGCCAACAATACCGCCATAGCCGTCGCAGACCGCCACCTTCTCACGCAGCTGCCGGTTTTCACGTTTCAGGTCACGCTTTTCAAGGGCATTGGCAACCAGCAGCTTCACCTCATCCACCTTGAACGGTTTGGCCAGATAATCGTAGGCCCCCAGCTTCATCGCCTCCACCGCCTGCTCAGCCGTGGAAAAGGCAGTAATCAGCAGCACCGCCGTTTCCGGGCTGCACTGCTTGATTCGTTCCAACAGGGCAAGACCATCCAATCCAGGCATCTGCACATCAGAGATCACCAGGGCATATTCTCCGGCAGCCAGATGGGACAGGGCAGTGGCAGCATCGGCAGCGGTCACCACCTCATACCCCTCACGTTCAAGCAGAATCGCCAGAAACTCCCGCATACTCAGTTCATCATCAACAACCAGCAATCTGGTCTTTGCCATCCTCTTCCTCCAGCATCGGCAACAGCAGCGTCACTTCGGTACCACCTTCCGGGCCCGGATCAACCTGCACAGTGCCCTGATGCCCCTCAATGATCCGGTAGACCGTTGCCAGCCCCAGGCCGGTGCCATTGGGCTTGGTGGTCCAGAACGGCTCAAACAGGTGAAGGCAGGTCTCAGGGTCCATACCGACCCCCTGATCCTTCACCCTGATCCGCAGTAATCCGTATCTGCTGCCGGCATCATCAACGTCTCGCTGCAGATCGGCCTGAAGCACAATCTCACCGCCATCGGGCATGGCATCTGCAGCGTTCTGCAACAGGTTGAACAGCACCTGCTGCAGCTGGTCACGGTCAGCCCTGACCAGCAGCTCACTCGGCAGCTCATTGCGCAGTCTGACCAGATTAAAGTGAGCATCACCAGCCAGCAGCTCCTGCAAATCCGAAACCAGGGTCACAAAATCAAACGGTTCCAGCTGAGGCGGTCGCGGACGGGCATAGGCAAGAAAATCAGTAATCAAGACGTTCAGCCGCTCGGACTCCCGCAGCACAATTGCCAGCAAACGGGATTCATGATCACGCAGGCTGCCATGCTCAGCCAACAACTGCACCGAACCGCTGATGGCAGCCAGAGGATTGCGGATCTCATGAGCCATCCGCGCTGAGAGCTCACCCAGGGCGGCAAGCCGGTCAGCCCGTTTCAGGGCCAGTTCCATCTGTTTCAGACTGGTCAGATCTCTGATGGTCACCAGAAATCCGGCAGGCTCCCCCTGCAGATTATTGAAACCGGTCAGTGTGTACCCGATCAGGAGCGGATCACCTGAGTGAGCCCGGTAGCTGAACTCCCCCTGCTGCCGAAATGCATCCGGTTGAGGCGGCAGCGCCAGGCCGGGAAATACGGCAGACACTGAACAGCCGTAAGCCTTCGGCTGGGTCAGACCGGTCAGCCGTTCCAGATAGGGGTTGAACACCCTGATCAAGCCATCGGGGGTAACCGTCATCAACCCGCTTTCCAGCTGCTCAACAATGGTACTGTGCAGCTGTTTCAGCTCTTCGTAATTGACTTCAGTTACCCTCAGCGCCTGCTCGGTCTGCCGGGCCCGTTCGGCCAGGTGACCACCGGTGACGGCAGCCAGCACAAACCCGATCAGATGCAGAAAAATCGTGTACAGGATGACCACTTCACCCCGGTACCGAGCAGATTCGGCGCCAAGGCCGATCTTCTGCAGCAGGCCATAATACTGCATATCCACCAGAGCGCCGTAGAGAATGATGCACAGTGCTGCGGTGTAGAGGGCCTGGCGCCGGTCCAGCAGCATCCCGGCATGCATGATGGCCAACAGATACAGGAACGAGTAAGGGCTGGCAATCCCGTCAGTCAGGAGCAGCAGCATGGTGACGGAAAGGACATCCCAGATGATCTGCAAACGGGTGACAGGCAGGTGCAGGTGCTGTCGTTTGAGCAACGCCAGAGAACCGGCGGAGAACAGACCGGCAAACAGCAGCAGCGCTACGATGCTGGTGAACTGGGGGGTGCCGAGTGCATCTGTATCTGAAAATTTCAGGATAATGGTAGAGGCCAGAAAGAGGCCAACTACCACTAGACGGACCATGATATAGAGCCGCAGACGGCGTTCAAAGATCACGCCGGAGTACCTCCGCCAACCAACACCTGGCGACTATCCTCCCACTGCACCGGCAAGTTTGAAGATCGGCAGATACATGGCCACCACCAGCCCCCCCACCGTGGTGCCCAGAAAGACCATCAGGAGCGGCTCCATCATGGAGGTCATGGCTGAGACTGCGTCGTCAACCTCGTCATCATAAAAATCAGCGATTTTGTTCAACATGGCATCCATGGCGCCGGTGGCCTCGCCAACCGCAATCATCTGCACCACCATGGGTGGAAAGATACCGCAGGACTGCAGCGGCTCGGCCATGGTCTTTCCTTCCGAGATAGCCTGCCGCACCCCGTAGATCGCCTCTTCCACAATCTTGTTGCCGGCTGTCTTGGCCACAATCTCCAGGCCGTCCATAATCGGTACCCCTGAGCTGACCATAGTGCCCAGGGTGCGGGTAAATTTGGCCACCGCTACCTTGCGGATCAGGGGACCGGCAATCGGTGCCTTGAGGGCCAGGCTGTCAATTCGCTTACGACCGGCCGGGGTTGCGTAAAATTTCTTAAAAGCAGCAGACAGCGCAAAAAAGCCGATCACAAAGACAATCAGATATTTTTTAAGGAAGTTGGAGAGTCCGATTACAAACTTGGTCGGAGCAGGCAGCTCCCCGCCAAAATCTGCAAACATCTTGGCAAAGGTGGGGATAACAAAGACCAGGATTACGCCAACCACGATCACGGCGATGGCCATAATGGTAGTAGGATAGACCATGGCCCCCTTGATCTGCTTCTTCAGCTTCATGGCCTTTTCTATATAGGCAGCCAGGCGGTTGAGAATGGTGTCCAGAATACCGCCGATCTCACCGGCAGCCACCAGGTTGACATACAACTCATCAAACGCCTTGGGGTGCTTGGCCAGCGCATCGGCAAAGGTGGATCCGCTCTCCACGCTTTCCTTCACCTTGAGAATAATATCTTTAAAGGCCGGTTTTTCCTGCTGATTGCCCAGAATATCCAGGCACTGCACCAGCGGCAGACCCGAGTCGATCATGGTGGCGAACTGGCGGGTAAAGATCACCAGATCCTTGGTCTCGATCTTACCGCCGCCAAAACCGGGCAGCTTGATCTGGATCCCTTTTGCCTGCTCCTTGACCACGATATTCTGCAGCCCGGCCTTGCGCAGTTGCGCCTCGACTGAAGCGGCATCCGGCGCATCGGTCACCCCTTTTTGAGCTGCCCCGGCGCGTGTCTTACCTTCCCAGGAAAACTTCGGCATAGCTGTCTCCCTCCTTCAGTATCGTCAGCGGTTAGCGGCGCACTTGCGGACGCATGGTGGGGTTGTTGATCATCTGCCGTAACTCGTCGGAATCGGACGAACGGCTGAAGGCATCATCCATGGTGATCAGGCGCCGCGTAACAAGCGAGTACAGCGACTGATTCATGGTCTGCATGCCAAACTTGTCCTGTCCAACCTGCATCTGTGAATAGATCTGATGCACCTTGTCCTCACGGATCAGGTTTCTGATGGCCGGGTTGGGCACCATGATCTCCAGTGCCATGACCCGTCCGCCTCCTATCTTGGGGATCAGGGCCTGGGACATCACCCCCTCCAGCACAAAGGAGAGCTGTGCCCTGATCTGGGTCTGCTGGTAAGGGGGGAAAACATCCACAATCCGGTTGATGGTCTGGGCACAGGAGTTGGTATGCAGGGTGGCAAGGCAGAGGTGACCGGTTTCCGAAAGGGTCAAGGCCGCCTCAATGGTCTCCAGATCCCGCAACTCCCCCACCAGCACCACATCAGGATCCTGACGCAGCACGTATTTCAGGGCATTCTTGAATCCCTTGGTATCGGCCCCCACCTCGCGCTGATTCACCAGACAGCCTTTGTGGGGGTGCAGGTACTCGATCGGGTCTTCAATAGTGACAATATGATCACGGCGGTTGACGTTGATAAAGTCAATGATAGAGGCCAGGGTGGTTGACTTGCCCGAGCCGGTGGGTCCGGTCACCAGAATCAGGCCCCGGGGTTTTTCAGACAGATCCTTGACCACCGGCGGAAGCCCCAGTTCCTCAAAGGTCAGGACCTTGTAGGGGATCACCCGGAAGACCCCGGCCACTGCCCCACGCTGCACAAAGATGTTGCCCCTGAAGCGTGAGAGCCCCTTGACACCGAAGGAGAGGTCCAGCTCGCTTTCTTCCTCAAACTTATGCTTCTGGGAATCGGTCAGCACCGAATAGCAAAGCTGCTTGGTCTCCACCGCATTCAGTGGAGGCAGCTCCAACTGCTTCAGTTTGCCGTCCACCCTGATCTGGGGGGGTGAATTGGTCGTGATGTGCAGGTCAGAACCACCGCCTTCAACCAGTATCTTCAGTAATTCATGCAGATTTGCCATGGCTTGGCTCCTTGTTCCAATTCCAAATCAAGGGAATTAATCATCGGCTACCGTTACCCGCAACACCTCTTCAAGGGAGGTAACCCCCTCTTTCAGCTTGGTAAGACCGGACTGGCGCATGCTCTTGATACCCAGCCGCATGGATTCACGCTTTATTTCAGCCGTATTGGCACCGTTCAAGATCAGCTCCCGAATCGGCTCCAGCATCGGCATGACCTGATAGAAACCAACCCGCCCCTTGTACCCGGTATTATTGCAAACCGGGCAGCCGCGCCCTTTGTAACAGACAAATTCGGGTGCCTCATCCGCCGCTACCCCGGCCTCAATCAGGGCCTGCACCGGAATATCCTCTTTCTCCTTGCATTCACCGCAGACCCGGCGGGCCAGACGCTGGGCCGTGATCAGGTTGACGGCCGAAGCCACCAGAAACGGCTCAATGCCCATATTCAACAGACGGTTGATGGTTGCCGGCGCATCGTTGGTATGCAGGGTGGAAAGCACCAGGTGGCCGGTCAGGGCTGCTTTGACCGCAATCTCGGCGGTCTCGAAATCCCGGATCTCACCGATCATGATGATATCCGGGTCCTGTCGCAGGAATGAGCGCAGGGCAGCAGCGAAGTTAAGTCCGATATCCTCGTGCATCTGCACCTGGTTGATGCCGGCAAAGTTGAACTCCACCGGGTCCTCTGCAGTTGAGATGTTTTCGGTCACCTTGTTCAGCTCCGACAGGGCTGAATAGAGCGAGACCGTCTTGCCGGAACCGGTGGGGCCGGTCACCAGCACCATACCGAACGGCTTGTGAATCTCACGTTTGAAGTGGGCCAGTGCCTCAGGCTCATACCCCAGTTTGGTCATGTCAAGCTGCAGGTTGCTCTTATCCAGAAGACGCATGACGATCTTCTCGCCAAACAGCGTTGGCAGGACCGAGACCCGGTAATCCATATCCTTTCCGCCACCCAGCTTGATCTTGATGCGGCCATCCTGGGGCAAGCGTCGCTCGGCAATATCAAGCTCAGCCATAATCTTGATCCGCGACGTAATGGCATTTTTCAGTTTCATGGGCGGCTTCATCACCTCATACAGCACGCCATCGATCCGGTAACGGACCCGGAACATTTTTTCATATGGTTCGATATGGATATCACTGGCTTTTTTCTTGATGGCATCCATCAGAATCAGGTTCACCAGCTTGACAACCGGCGCNNCGCATCCTCGGTGGCCTTTTCCAGCAAAGAGACATCAACGGTCTCCTCGGTGTCCACCAGCTCCAGTTCCTCCATATCAAGGTTATCCATCACATCGGCCAGAGATGCCGACTGATCATAGTACTTGTCAATGGCCGCTTTGATGTCGGATTCGCCGGTCACGACCATCTCAACATTGTAGCTGGTCATGAATTTGATATCTTCAATGGCAAACAGGTTGGAAGGGTCGCTCACCGCCACAATCAGGGTGGAACCAGCCCGGTTCACCGGTACCAGGTTGTATTTCTGGGCCACTTCAGGCGGGATGGTCTTGATAACGGCCGGCTCAATCTCATAATCAGCCAGATTGATGGTGGGCACGCCGTACTGGCGTGAGAGAAAGGCAATCAGATCCGGTTCCTTGATCAGCCCCTGCTTGACCAGAATGGTACCAAGCTTGCTCTGACTGCCGGACATCTTCTGCTCCTGCAGGGCAACGGCCAGTTGTTCACTGGTGATGATATTGTTTTTTACCAGAATATCGCCAAGGCGGCTCGTCTGCATGGGGCTCCCGGTGGACCTGCGTTAGGCGTGGTTAAAAAATCGTCACATAGTAACGGTCTGTTCCTGACTCTGTCAAGGCTTTGCCAAATGGCTCAGGTATTCTGTCAGGGATGTTTTCATACAGCCTGCTGTCGGTTGATGCCCATGCCAGAGCTGAAAGCCCCGTTCTCCCTGCGCAACCAGCATCCCCAGCCCATTGGCAGCCTGCAGGCCACGGCTGCGGGCCTGCATAAGCAGGGGGGTCACAGGCGGTGCATAGACCATATCATATACTGTAGCACGATCCGGCAGGTGCGCAAGATCCAGGCCCGGAATTATTTCTCCATGCATGCCCAGCGAAGTTGCATTAATCACCAGATCACACCGTCCCAGAACAGCAGGCGCCAAATCATGAAAAACACACGAGTGGAGCGCCACTGCCGGAAAGCGTTCCTGAAACTGTTCTGTCAGGGTCTGGGCAGCTGCAGCGGTACGGTTGACCACCCGCACCGACCGCACACCGGATCGGCATAATGCCGCCAGCGCCCCCCGGGCTGCACCACCTGCCCCCACCAGCAGCACAGTTGTCCCTGGCACCTCAACGTCCAGATCACGCTGCAGTGAGCAGATCAGGCCTTCGCCGTCAGTCGTGTGCCCCACCAGCCGACCGTTATCGTTCACGACCGTATTGACCGCACCTGCCTCCTGAGCGGTCGGCGCCAGCTCATCCAGAAACGGCATGATGGCGGTCTTGTGAGGGATGGTCACATTAAAGCCCCGCACCTGCAGGGCACGCAGACCGTCAACCGCCATGGAAAGCTTTTCCGGTGCCACGGCAAACGGCAGATAGATACCGTCAATTCCCCCGGCCTGCAAGGCAGCATTCTGCATAACTGGTGAGAGCGAATGGGTAACGGGATATCCGATGATACCATAGAGTGACGTTTTGCCGGTAATCAGGGTGCCGGTATTCATGGTTCCATTCCTTTCTGCTGCGGCAGGGCATAGCGGCTGCGCAGCTGGTCAAGGCTTTCCTGCCACTGCGGCATCAAACGACCTACCTGAGTCAGCAGTCGATCTGCCGTGACACCATGACCGCGCCGCGCCAGATCCTCTGCGGTTTGCATCAGGCTGTAGGCATGGATGATCAACGCCTTTTCAGAATCCGCATCCAGCAGCCAGCCATCGGGTTGCAGCCGGTGCAGGGCATACAGCTGCCACTCGTCGCCGTCTGAAGCGGTCATCGGGCTGTCGCCGGGCCAGTACAGCATACCGTACTGCAGCGGCAGCCGCCCCTGCCAGTTGATTGAATAACGGGTTGAAAAATCGATCAAGACCGGGCGGACAGGCGAGAGTTGCCGTACCAGTTCAGCAAACTGCTGCTCAGCCACCGCTGCGGACGGCACTGCAGCAAAGGCAGGTGCCAGACGGGGCAGCTCCTGACGATGCCAGGCAAAGACCAGGTGCGGTATATGGGGCAGATCAACATCCTCCCGCAGCCGCTCTACCCCCTGCAGATACCAGAGCGGAAAGGCGCCGCTGTCCCCCCAGGTAAACAGCACCGCCTCTTCAGGCAAAGAGCGCAGCGTATTAACGGCATAATCCTGAGCCAGGTAGTTACGGTGCTGATCCTGATCCTGCAGATTGGCCGCAAACTGAAACAGCGGCATCAGCAGAAACAGCACGCTGATCAGCACAAAATGCTGCAGACCGTACTGTTGCGGAGACTGCGCTGCTGCCACTCCCCGGGCTGCCAGGGCGTAGAGGCCGCTACTGATCAGCGCCGCTGCCAGCAGATACAGCGGTGTGTAGAACTCCTCAGTCAGAAAGATCGACTCAGTCTGAGGGTTAAAATGACCCACAATAACCAGCCAGAAGCAGACCAGACTGATCAGGCAAAACGCCAGAAAGGCCCGCTGCATCTTCCAGCAGGCCCAACAACCGGCAGCAACCAGCAGCAACCCCACCCAGCCGAATTCATGGGGGATTGAAAAGGCACCCAACTGCTTCAGCAGCAGCGGCAGGTCACGGGGATGGGGGGTTTCAGGATATCCCTGCCGCAGCAGGTGCCAGAGAAAGCGCGACAGGGCGCTGGGATCGCCCCAGTTCTGCCGGGTCTGCGCTGCGGCCCGCAACGGCAGGTACAGCTGCACCATGCCGCCCATCAACAGAAAGGCACAACTCAGCAGCCATTCCCGGAATCGCAGCACCGTACCGGGTGCGGTCACCAGTACCAGGGCCAGCAGACCGGGGAGCAGCAGAACAATGGTTTGATGAATCCCTGTGGCCAGACCGGCCAGAAAGGCAACGGCATACCACCAGGCTGGCTGTTCACTGCCTGCCCGGTACGATTCTTTCCAGCGCAAAAGCAGCACCACCATCAGCGCAGTCAAGGCGGCCAGCAACGGATAGGGCTTGTCATGGTTGCTCTGCAGCCAGAGCCGGGGGGAGACCGCCAACAGCAACGCCCCGGAAAGGGCTGCCATAGAACGGGTAAAACGGGTGAACGCAGCATGCTCACTCAAAGGGATCACTTCCAGCAGCGCACGCACCAGGTGGTAACAGCCCAGACAAGCCAGTGCAGCAGATACGGCTGTGGCAAGATTTACCCTGAAGGCGATACTGCCAAGCGGCAACCAGGTAAACGGCTTGGCATACAGCAGAAACAGCGGATACCCCGGTGAATGGGCCGAGCCGAGCAGATCCACAGCCGTAATAAACTCACCGCTGTCATAAAAGGTGATTGAAGGGGCCAGACACCAGAGATAGAGACTGAATGGCAGCAGAAAGGCAAGGCCGGACCAGGGATCCGGCAATAAACGGGCTATCTGCTTCATCCGCTTTTTTCCTCACCTGAAGCCTGCCTGCGCAGCGC
>DIUB01000002.1:0-1765 GCA_002422265.1 Geobacter sp. UBA6169 | reverse complement strand
AGACCAAAAGCGGCCAGACCGGTATAGCAGGCCAGATGATAGGTGCCGATGTAGCCCGGCGCTGCCGGTACCATCACGGCAAACACCAGCAGCACCATGATAAAGAAAGAGACCGTCAGCGGCAGATGAATGCCGAACCCGTACAGGATCAGCTGAATCGGCAGGGTGGCACTGATCCAGATCAGCAGTGAGCTGCCCAGAATCGCCAGCAAATGCTCGCTGTTACGCGAAAGCCGCACCCCGGCCAGAAAGTTGCCTGCCAGCGGAATAACCCGCTCGCTCACGCCTTGGGGAAAGGGGCGCAGCAGGGCACCAACCACCCGCAAGGTGGCAACGGGCCGCAATTTCAGCAGCACCAGAACCGACATCACCGCCAGGTAGAACCCCAGGGCTGACAGACCGCCCACTCGCAGCATCAAAGCGGCCTGTTCCATATCAGGCGGCAGCTGCAGACTCAGCAGCACCAAAGCCAGCATCACCATCACGCTCATTCCGTCAAACAGCCGATCAATCACCAGTGAGGCAAACACGGTTGCACCGGGCAGCTGTTCCCGATGAGCCAGCACCCAGGCCCTGATGAACTCCCCCAGACGGGCCGGAAAGAGATTGTTGGCCATATAGCCGATGACCGTTGCCGCATACAGGGATGACAGTGGCAGGGGTCGCTCAAGGATCAGCAGATAGCGCCAGCGCACGGCGCGCAGCCAGTAGCTGAAGAACGTCAGCAGGATCGCTGCTGTCAGGTAGCCCAGATCAAGCCGACCCAGGGCATCCAGCAGAGATGCAAGGTCAATCTTGCGCAGCAGCAGCACCAGCAGGGCACTACTACAGCCCAGCCCCCCCCAGAAGACAAGAGCGCCCCGCTTCACAAGCGGATTTCTGTTGGCAGGCCGGCTGCCAGCATCTGCCGCGCCCGTGCCACATCAGCATTAATCTGCTCCAACAGGGAAGGCAGATCAGGAAAACGCTCAATTGCCCGCAACCGTTCCACAAAATGGATGACCAGCTCCTGCCCGTACAGATCAGCGGAAAAATCAAACAGAAACACCTCAATGGTATGGCTTCCCCCGGCAAAGGTGGGGTTGATGCCGATACTGCAGGCCCCCATGTAACGCGCCCCTGCAACCTCCACCCAGACCGCATACACACCATCAGCCGGAATCAGCTCATTGGCGGTGACGATGTTGGCAGTGGGAAACCCGATTGAACGGCCAATTTCCCGCCCATGCACCACCTGGCCCCCTATCCGGTGGCAACGCCCCAGGATCTGTTGCGCCTCGGCCACCGCCCCCCGGCCCACCAGCTGCCGCACCGCACTGCTGCTGAACAGACAGCCACCCTCTCCCACCGGGTCAAGGGCGGTCACGCTAAAGCCCAACTCACTGCCCAACTGTACCAGGAAGCGCTCGTTCCCTTCCCTGCCCTTGCCAAAGGCGTAGTCATGGCCGATCACCACAGCCTGCACCCCCAGAAATCCGTGCAGCACCTCACGCACAAACCGTTCGGCCGAAAGCTCGGCAAAGGCCGGAGTAAAGGGGATCACCAGCAACAGGTCAATGTCGTTCTCCGCAATTAGATCACGCTTCTGCTCTGCCGTGGTAATCAGGCAGAAACGACGGTCATGGGGCCGCAGAACTCGCAGAGGATGGGGATCGAAAGTAACCACCACTGCCGGCAGCCCCATGCTGCGGGCCGTATCGGTCACCCGGCGGAACAGCTCGCGGTGCCCCCGGTGTACGCCGTCAAAATTGCCGACAGCCGCCAC
>DIUB01000049.1:3393-4100 GCA_002422265.1 Geobacter sp. UBA6169 | reverse complement strand
GGTTTAGAGATGCTTCTCCCGCAGCGCTACCTTGTTGACCTTGCCCACGCTGGTCTTGTCGATCGCCTCCACCAGTTTCACCTTCAGCAACACCACCTGCTTGTTGACGATCCCCTTGTCGGCATATTCTTTGACATGGTGCACCAGATCCCTTTCAAGCAGCTCGGTGTCCGGCCTTGGCACCACCAGGGCCAGGGGACGCTCGCCCCACCGATCATCAACCGCGCCGATCACCGCCACTTCAGCCACTGCCGGGTGCTGGGCAATGATATCCTCCAGCTCCAGTGAAGAGACCCACTCACCTGCCACCTTGATCACATCCTTGATCCGGTCGGTGATCCTGACATACCCCAGCTCATCCCGCACCGCCACATCGCCGCTGTGCAACCAGCCGCCGTCCCACAACCGTTCAGACGCCTTATGATCTTTCAGGTACCCCTGGGTCAGCCAGGGGGCCCGCACCACAATCTCACCGCTACTCTGGTTGTCGCGGGGCTGTTCCGCAAGGCTGCCGTCCACAATTCGCAGATCCACCAGCGGCAGGGAGAGACCGGTCTTGCAGCGGATGGCAGCCTGTTGATCGTCCGGCAGTTCCAGCATCTCCGGCGAGAGATGGGCAATGGTCAGGATCGGGCAGGTCTCGGACATGCCGTAGCCGGCAAAGACATCAATCCCCCGCTGCATCGCCTGCAGGCAGAGCGCCTTGG
>DIUB01000049.1:0-3372 GCA_002422265.1 Geobacter sp. UBA6169 | reverse complement strand
CAGTGGGAGAAGGTCACCCGCTCTTTCTCCAGCAGCTCTAAAAGCGTCTCAGGGACATAGCGACCGGGATAGACCTGCTTGACCCCCAGCATGGTGGCCACGTACGGCACCCCCCAGGCATGGACATGGAACATCGGCGTGATCGGCATGTAGACATCATTGCGATGGAAACTGCCGTGGCCGATGGCCGAGCCCAGCACCCCCAATACCCCCAGGGTATGCAGCACCAGCTGGCGGTGGCTGAAATAGACCCCCTTGGGAAATCCGGTGGTGCCGGTGGTATAGAAGGTGGTGGCACGGGTGTTCTCGTCAAAGTCGGCAAAAGCAAACTCCGGCGAGGCGGCGGCCAACAGCGTCTCGTACTCGCCGGCAAAGGGGATCGAGGTCTGGGGCGGCGCCGGCTCATCGTTCAACAGAATATAGCCTTTGAGGTTGCCGGACTGCTCGATCCTCCCCTTGAACTGCTCCACCAGCGGCAGAAACTCGCTATTGACCAGCAGCAGGTCATCCTCGGCATGGTCAATGGTGTAGAGGATCTGCTCCGGTGAGAGCCGCACATTGATGGTGTGCAGCACCGCGCCGATCATCGGCACCGCAAAGAAACACTCCAGATAGCGGTGGGAGTCCCAGTCCATGACCGCTACGGTATCCCCCTGCTTGATCCCCAGACTGGTCAGCAGATTGGCCAGGCGGGCCACACGCTGCCGCAGCTCTCGGTAGCTGAAGCGGTGATCGCGGTAGACAATCTCCCGGTCAGGGGCGTCCACCACCGGACAGAACAGCAGGTTCTTGATCAGCAGCGGATAGTCATAGGCAGAAGGGGTTCGGGTAATCAGGGTGTCGGACATGGGATACTCCAGAATAGTCTTTTCCAGTTCAAGACAATGAACAATAGGCCGCGGATGACGCGGATTGAACGGATCAACGCAGCTTTAATCTTTTTATGTACGAGGCTTACTTGCCAAAAACGCGGGCACGCAGTGTAAATCTGCGAAAATCAGCCAAAAACAGCGTTATCCGCGTGCCGGTTTTAACTTAAAATGAAACCGTAACTATTCGGCGCCTTTCCAGGCCGTGACGATATAGACCGGGTCATGGGCCTCAAACATCTTGAACTCGGTCAGCGGTCGGGTGCGGGAGACATTGAGGCAGGTCACCTCCACCTGGTAGCCGTGGTACTCCAGAGCCTCAATACTCTTGGTCAGGGTGTCCAGGGTAACGGCGTTCAACACGATCATGCCGTCACTCTTCAGCCGCCGGTCCACCTGCTCGATGATCTCCTCCAGGTTGCCGCCAGCACCGCCGATAAAGACCCGGTCCGGATCCGGCAGGTCGTCCAGGCCGTCCGGGGCATCGGCCTCAACCGGTTTGACGTTGCGGGCACAGAATTTATCCAGGTTCTGTTTCAGGAGCGGCAGGTACTGGCTGTTCTTTTCGATGGCAAACAGCTTGCCGTTGGGGATCAGGTTGGAGGCCTCGATGGAGATGGAGCCGGAACCGGCGCCGATATCCCACAGGATCTGGTCGTTCTGCAGCTTCAGCTTGGCCAGGGTAACGGCGCGTACTTCTTGACGGGTAAACAGCTTCTTGAGAGAGGCAAACTGATCATCATCTATGCCGATAAGGGGGTATTGGGCCAGGTTCGGCTCATAGGTGCGGATCAGGATCAGGATGTTCAGCTCGGAGTGCTGCAGGGTCAAGAGCCCCTTGACCGTAGTGCGGGTGAACTTCTCGGTCTCCATGCCCAGATCTTCACAGACCCAGGCATCGTAGCCTTCGGCGCCGCGATCCAGCAGTTCGCGGGCCACAGCTGCCGGGGTGTTGATCTCGTCGGTCAGCACACAGGCCTTTTCCGCTGCCACGATCTTGTCAAGGGAAGGTCCCATGCCACGCCCCTGCAGCGAGAGAAAGACGGCATCGTCCCAGGGTTCCTTGATCCGGGCAAAGGCGTACTGCATGCTGGTGACATTGGCAAAGATCTCCAGCCGTTCCTTGGGCAGGTTGCGCAGCAGGAAGCGTCCGGTGCCGAAAAAGTTGGGGTCGCCGCTGGCCAGGACTGCCACCCGTTTATCAGTTGACTGCAGAAAGGCAAGCAGTGGGGGCAGCTCCCCCAGTACCATCATCTGGCCGTGAAAGGCGGGGAAACGATCCAGATGGCGCTGGCGCCCCACCAGCACCTCAGACTGGCTGATGGCCTCAAGCGCCTTACAGCTTAACCCTTCGCAACCGGCAATCCCGGCTCCGATCAGATAGATGGTGTTCTGTGCCATGCTGCCCTCCCTGTACCGTAGTGGGGCGCAGTATAGTGCAACTTCAGGCAGGCGGCAAACAGAAGAATAAAGCCCGTATCCTGAAGTGAGGATACGGGCTTTGGGATGTTACTGCAGCGCATGGGCAGCCGGCAGGCTAACGGTACAGTTTTATCCGCTCGGCCAGCGGCTGAAACTCTTTGGGACCGGGCTGGGTAACCGGTTTGCCGAACGGCATCTGGGCGATCAGCTTCCAATCGGCAGGGATATCCCATGCCGCAGCCACTGCTGCATCGATCACCGGGTTGTAATGCTGCAATGAGGCGCCCCAGCCGTCCAGCTCCAGGCCGGTCCAGATTGCAAACTGCAGCATGGCGGAGGCATGCTGGGACCAGACCGGAAAGTTGTCAGCATAGGACGGAAAGGCCTGTTGCAGGCCCTGCACCACGGTTTGATCCTCAAAATAGAGCAGGGTGCCGTAACCGCTACGGAAGCAGTTGTTGATCTTCTCTTCGGTGGCCGGAAAATTTTCCGGCGGCACCAGCTTCTGCAGCTCTGCCTTGGTCAGGTCCCACAGGCGGGTGTGCTGCTGACCCAACAGGATCACCACCCGTGAACTCTGCGAGTTGAAAGGTGACGGCAGGTGCGTGACCATCTCTCCCACCAGCTCATGAATCCGCTCATCACCAGTCACCTGCTCACTGCTGATGCCATAGTAGCTTCTTCTGGCCTTTACCGCTTCACTGAATGAGATTTCCATAGTCCGGCTCCTTTGTAAGGTCTGTTCTGCAAGATACTATCAGGAAACGTATTGACTACTCAACTGCTGCTCCACCACCCAGCACCTTGTAGAGAGTGGTCTGGTTGCTCAGCCGGGCCAGGCGGACACCGATCAGGTTTTGTTGGGCATTGTACAGTGAACGCTGGGCCACGATCACGCTCAGGTAGCTGTCCACCCCCTTGTCGTAGCGGGCCTGGGACAGCAGGTGGCTCTCGGCGGTGGCATCAGTCAGTGCCTGTTGGGCTGCCAGCTGGTCATTGATGGTGCCCCGCTGGGCCAGGGCGTCGGCCACCTCACGAAAGGCGGTCTGGATCGCCTTTTCGTACTGGGCAACCGCAATAT
>DIUB01000214.1 GCA_002422265.1 Geobacter sp. UBA6169 | reverse complement strand
CCATTCTCGTCCACCTCTTCTTCAATCGCCTCGTTGGCAGAGAAGTTGAGTGCCTTGATGCCGATGACCAGGGAGGTGAAGAGTGCCACTGCACCCCGCAGGATCGGCAGTTTGACGATCGGAAACCGCTCCGATAACGGCGGCATCGGCTCACGCTTGACCACAATCTCGCCACTGGGCTTCCGTACGGCAATGGCGATGGCACGGGGGGCACGCATCATCACCCCTTCCAGTACTGCCTGGCCGCCGATATTGATCTTTTCCGTCATGCCAGACTCCTGAACTGTTTGCGCACCTGTGCGGTTCTGCCGCAGCAGAACTCTCCCTCAGGGCAGGGGCCGGCAATACAGCCGGGGCCGGCAGTCATGAAGATGGTGGGGGCCGCCTGACGGGCCAGACGCAGCATTCCCACCGCCATATCGCGTATTTCCCACTGGGCCCGCTCACAGCAGCGCAGCCGGAAGAAGTGTAGCAGTTCACGGGCGTTCATGGTGATGATGACCTTGGTCTCGGTGGCATTGGGCAGCAGGTAACGGGCATCCTCAGGCTGCACCCCCATCTCAACCAGCTGGCTGTAGGCCTGATGTACCACGCCGACCGTAAAATCAAAGATCCGCTTGGCCTCCTCATGGGCTGCAATGGAGGGAGGCATGACTGCGTCAAACCGCTCCACATGGGAGACGTACCGCTGGGATTGCTGAGAATAGGAAGCCAGACGGTGACGCACCAGCTGGTGGGAGGTAACCCGCGAGATCCCTTCCACACCAAACGTAAAGGAGGCATGCTCCAGCACCGAGTGGTGTCCGAGCGACATGATTTTATCGATGAACTGCCTGATGTCGCCGCTGCCGATCTTCTCACGCAGCTCTTCAATACCGACCGGCGAGTAGCAGAGGCGGGCCGCCAGGGCAATGGTCTGTTCAGGATCAGGGGTGTGGTGCAGAAGTTCTATGTTCATGACTGACCTCTGGATGCAAAAAGGGGGTTACGTCTGCGGATGCAGGCGCCCCCCCCTTGTGAACAACAGTTGAAAAAGCTAGGCCTGGCCGTAACGCTTCTTGAACCGCTCAACACGACCAGCGGTGTCCACCAGCTTCTGCTTGCCGGTAAAGAACGGGTGGCAGGCAGAGCAGATCTCGGTGAAGATCTCCTTGCGGGTCGAACGGGTCTGGAAACTGTTACCGCAGGCGCACTTCACGGTGATCTCATTGTACATCGGGTGAATACCTTCTTTCATTGCGTCCCTCCTGATTTGTGCAGCTCGTACATAAAGCTGTCTGTTGGCGAAAGTGTAAGATATCGGATAGCCGTTAAAAAATTCAAGTTCTTTTTTGCTACTTGTTCATTGAGTCCAGAAAATCCTGATTGGTCTTGCTCTCCGAAAGTTTATCAAGCAGAAATTCCATGGCATCCAGTACGTTCATGGGGTGCAGGATCTTGCGCAGGATCCAGATCCGGTTCAGGGCTACTTTTTCGATCAGCAGCTCCTCTTTGCGAGTGCCTGACTTGTTGATGTCAATGGCCGGGAAAGTCCGTTTTTCCACCAGACGACGGTCCAGATGGAGTTCCATGTTGCCGGTTCCCTTGAACTCTTCAAAGATCACCTCATCCATCTTGCTGCCGGTATCCACCAGGGCGGTGGCGATGATGGTCAGGGAGCCGCCTTCTTCTATATTGCGGGCAGCACCAAAGAAACGCTTGGGCTTCTGCAGGGCATTGGCATCCACGCCACCGGTCAGGATCTTACCCGAAGGGGGCAGTACCGTATTGTAGGCCCGGGCCAGACGAGTGATGGAATCCAGCAGGATCACCACATCTTTTTTATGTTCCACCAAACGCTTGGCCTTCTCAATCACCATCTCCGCCACCTGGACGTGCCGGGTGGCCGGCTCATCAAAGGTTGAGGAGACCACCTCACCATTGACCGACCGCTGCATGTCGGTCACCTCCTCCGGCCGCTCATCGATCAAGAGCACAATCAGGTAGACCTCAGGGTGATTGGCGGCAATGGAGTTGGCGATATTCTGGATCAGCATGGTCTTGCCGGTACGGGGCGGAGCCACAATCAGGCCGCGCTGTCCCTTGCCGATCGGTGACATCAGCTCCATCACCCGCATGCCGTAGTTGTCCGGCGTGGTTTCCAGCTTGAGTTTCTCTTCCGGGTAGAGCGGCGTCAGGTTGTCAAACAGGGTCTTGTCCCGGCCCGCCTCCGGCGGCTCAAAGTTGATCGTTTCTACTTTCAGCAAGGCAAAGTAGCGTTCACCTTCTTTGGGAGGACGGATCTGACCGGAGACGGTATCGCCGGTGCGCAGGTTAAAGCGACGGATCTGACTGGGTGAGACGTAGATATCATCGGGCCCCGGCAGGTAGTTGTAATCCGGCGCACGCAGAAATCCGAAACCGTCTTGCAGGATCTCCAGCACGCCTTCGCCATAGATCGAGCCGTTTTGCTCGGTCTGGGCGTTCAGGATGGCAAAAATCAGATCCTGCTTGCGCAGACCCGAGGCCCCCTCGATATTCAGGTCACGGGCAATGGCGTTCAGTTCACCTATCTTCTTGTTCTTCAATTCCTGGAGGTTCACGACCGGGGTCTCCTGCTGGTGGGATGTGATTGGCCCGCAACGGGGCACGGAGATACGCATGACGGCGAAAAGGCATGCTTCAAGGTTTTTATAACTATCACTAGCGCGTTCAAATCGTTCAAGGGTTGTCGTTCAGCGTACTATCGGTATGTTCTCAGAGTAAGGGTATTCAAGTTAGAGGCAGAGCTATGGATTCGGAAACCAGGTAAAAGCGGGTGGTTACTACAGAAGATTTGAAAGGTTAATCATAACCCCGTACCTCTGTCAACAGTAAATTATACATTCTGCCGCTTCCGGGCAGCTGTTCTGGCGGATAACTGCTTGACCACCCCACCGCTTAGGGCTATAAGCAATGCGTGTCGTTTTGTTGCTTTACACAGATAAACACTCCTTTTATCAGGCAGGTACAAAGATGTATGGACAATCTCTTCTTGAGGCAGTCGGCAACACCCCGCTGGTACGGATCACAACCATTGCTCCCAACCCTGCTGTCAGGATTCTGGCAAAACTTGAAGGCAACAACCCCGGCGGCTCAGTAAAAGACAGGCCAGCCCGTCAGATGATCCTGGCGGCAGAAGCGTCCGGTGAGCTGACCCGTGACAAGATTATCCTGGAACCCACCTCCGGCAACACCGGTATCGCCCTGGCCATGATCGCCGCTGCCCGCGGTTATCGCATCAAACTGGCCATGCCGGCCTGTGTCAGCATGGAACGCCGTAGTGTTCTTGAGGCCTACGGTGCCGAAATCGTCCTCTCGCCCGGTTGCGAAAAAACCGACGGCGCCATCCGACTGGCCCACAAGATTTACGCTGAGACGCCGGGACTTTACTACATGCCCAATCAGTACGATAACCCCAACAATCCCTTGGCCCATGAACTGACTACCGGACCCGAGATTGTGGCCCAGAGTGAGGGAACATTAACCCACTTCGTGGCCGGCATGGGCACCGGAGGCACCCTGATGGGTACTGCAGCTTACCTGCGTCGCCACGCACCTGAAGTAGCGATTATCGGTGTAGAGCCAAACCTGGGCCATGCGATCCAGGGGCTTAAAAACATGCAGGAAGCGATCGTGCCGGCCATTTACCATGAAGAGCAGTTGAACCGCAAGATCGTGATTGATGATGACACCGCCTTTGAAACCGCACGACTGTTGGCTGCCAAGGAGGGGATCTTCTGCGGCATGTCCGGTGGTGCTGCCATGGCAGGCGCCTTCCGTCTGGCCCAGGAACTGCACGAAGGCACCATCGTGGTGATCATACCTGACCGCGGTGATCGCTACCTCAGCACCAACCTGTTCAAGTCCATGTGTGCCATCTGTCCGCCCTGATTCATGGCTCTTGACCCTGCCCCCTGCCCTTGCTATCTTAATCTACTTTTTTTTGCACTCTCACCGCACGGAGGTTTACCGTGACTTTTCAAGACCTGATTCTCTCGCTGCAAAGCTACTGGGCACGCCAGGGCTGCGTTATTCAGCAGCCCTATGATACCGAAAAGGGGGCCGGAACCTTCAACCCGGCCACTTTCCTGCGCGTGCTGGGGCCTGAGCCCTGGAATGTGGCCTACGTGGAGCCATCCCGCCGACCAACCGACGGACGCTATGGCGAGAATCCCAACCGACTGCAGCATTATTATCAATTTCAGGTAATCATGAAGCCGTCCCCCACCCACATCCTGGATCTGTACCTGGACAGCTTGCGGGCCTTCGGCATAAATCCAAACCAGCACGATATCCGCTTTGTTGAGGACGATTGGGAATCTCCCACACTGGGGGCCTGGGGCCTGGGCTNNGACGGGATGGAGATCACCCAGTTCACCTACTTTCAGCAGGCAGGCGGCATCGACCTGAAACCGGTGTCAGCCGAGATCACCTATGGCTGCGAACGGATCGCCATGTATCTGCAGGGGGTGGACAACGTCTATGACCTGGAGTGGGTCAAAGGGGTCAAATACGGCGATATCCACCATCAGACCGAGGTGGAGTTCTCCCGCTACAACTTTGAAGAGGCAGATGTGGCACTGTTACTGGAACTGTTCGGCAAGTACGAAGCAGAATGCATCCGCCTGGCCGAGAAGGAGCTGGTCTTCCCGGCCTACGACTTTGTCATGAAATGCTCCCACACCTTTAACCTGCTGGATGCCCGCGGTGCCATCTCCGTCACTGAACGGGCCTCTTATATCGGCCGGGTACGCAACGTGGCCCGTCTCTGTGCCGAGGCCTATGTGCGCCAGCGAGAACGGTTGGGTTATCCGATGCTGAAGGGGGGGAACTAGGCCATGTCAAAGGAACTGCTGCTTGAAATCGGCGCTGAAGAGATCCCGGCCGGATTTGTGCCTAAGGCCCTGACAGCCCTGGAAGAGATGGTACGCAAGGAATGTGCTGCTGCCCGGCTCGAGGTAACCGGCATCAGGACCATGGGTACCCCCCGCCGCCTGACCCTGGTGGTTGAGGGATTGCCGTCGGTACAGCCCGATGCTGAAGTCACAGCCATGGGACCGTCAAAAAAGGCCGCCTTTGCCCCTGACGGTACCCCCACCAAGGCGGCTGAAGGCTTTGCACGGGGTCAGGGGGTGGCGGTCAGCGAACTGCAGGTAGTCACCACCGACAAAGGAGAGTACCTCTGCGTCACCAAACAGGAGCAGGGACGTCCCACCCATGAACTGCTGGCAGAACTGCTGCCCAGACTGGTGGCTGCCATCCCGTTCAAAAAATCAATGCGCTGGGCTGATCTGGATGTTCGTTTTGCGCGTCCGATCCACTGGATAGTGGCCCTGTTTGACGGCGTGGTGGTGCCGTTTTCCTTCGGCCCGATCCAGAGCGGCAATATCTCACGGGGCCATCGCTTTATGGCCAACAGCACCTTTCCGGTACGGGATTTTGCCCATTATCTTGAAGAGTGCGAACGTCACTTTGTGATCGTTGACCAGGAGCGGCGCAAGGAGACCATCCGCAAGGAGACCCACCGGATTGCCAAGACCACCGGCGGTCACTTGCTGCCTGATGAAGCCCTGCTTGACGAGGTTACCTACCTGGTGGAATACCCCAGCGCTATTGTCGGCACCATTCCGGCAGAGTTTCTGGTGGTACCCAAGGAGGTGCTGATCACCTCCATGCGTTCCCACCAGCGTTACTTCTCGGTAGTGGATGAGGCCGGCAAACTGCTGCCCTATTTCATTACCATCCCGAACACCCTGGCCGAAGACCCGGCAGTGGTGGTCAAGGGCAACGAACGGGTGCTGCGTGCCCGCCTCTCCGATGCCCGCTTCTTCTTTGACGAAGACCGCAAGGTCAGGCTGGAGGCCCGGGTCGAGCAACTGAAGAGTGTGGTCTACCAACAGAAACTGGGCACCTCCTTTGAAAAGATGGAACGGTTCAAGGCGTTGGCAGAGGATCTGGCAGAACAGCTCAATCCTTCGATTAAACACCAGACAGGCCGTGCTGCACTGCTCTGCAAGGCCGACCTGGTCTCCGGCATGGTGGGGGAGTTTCCGGAGGTACAGGGGATCATGGGACGTGAGTATGCCCTGCATGACGGTGAAGAGTCTGTTGTGGCCAACGCCATTGCCGAACACTACCTGCCGAGCCAGGCAGGCGGTGAACTGCCGGGCTCTGACTGTGGCGCCTTTGTCTCCTTGGCAGACAAACTGGATACCCTCTGCGGCTGTTTTGGCGTCGGCCTGATTCCCACCGGCGCAGCTGATCCCTATGCCCTGAGGCGGGCCACCATCGGCATGATCAGCATCATCATTGACCGTGCCTACAGCCTCTCATTGAAGAACCTGATCACCACGACCCTTGAGCGTCTGGCACCCAAGCTGACCCGGCCCCAGGAGCAGGTGCAGCAGGATGTGCTGGAGTTTTTCAGAGGGAGGTTTGTCAACCTGATGGGTAACAGCCACCGGGCTGATGTTGTGGATGCCGTGGTGGCAGCTGGTTTTGACAACCTGGCAGACTGCGCCGAGCGGATCCGCGCCCTTGATACCTTCCGTCAGCGTGATGACTTCCAGCCGCTGACCATCACTTTCAAACGGGTTTGCAATATCGTCAAAGACGGGGTTGATACGGCTGTTGATCCGGCCCTTTTCAAGGATGAGGCCGAACACACCCTGTACCGCGTACTGCAGGAGACCAACACCGCCGCCTTGCAGCGGATCGACCAGCAGCAGTATCTTGACGCACTGGCCGACATTGCCGGACTTAAATGGGCGGTTGACGCATTCTTTGATGCGGTTATGGTCATGGCTGAGGACCAGGCGGTCAGAAACAATCGTCTGGCACTCCTGACTGCCATCAACCGTCTATTCAATCGAATTGCCGATTTCAGCAGGCTGGCAGGATAACCGTTTCTTACTCACCCGTACCACGGAGGGACACCATGTCATTCACGGCTCGTATCATCATCGGTAATGCGCTTGTCGTTGTACTTGCGGTCCTGCTGCTTACGCTGCTGAACACGTCCGGCAGCCTGCTGAACGCCCTGGCGCTGGGGGTGGTCCTGTTGTTGGGATCATCGGGCGTACTCTGGTACCTCTGCAGCCAGGCCTTCAAGCCGCTGGAAGCAATTGTTGATGCCATGGAAAAGGCTGCCGCTGGCGACCTGTCTGTCCGGATCAAGGTAACGGGCAGTGGTGAGATCCCACGACTTGCCAACGCCTTCAACACCATGCTGCAAGACATCAACAACGCCATGCGCAAGTTTTTCAGTGTGGCTGACCTGGTACGGGATTCTGTTACACTGGTACAGAACACCACCGCCGCCCTGGCCGATGCCTCGGAAGAGGTGGCATTGCAGGCCGGTACCATTGCGACTGCCAGCGAAGAGATGTCGGCCACCTCGTCTGACATCGCCCGCAACTGCCTGTATGCCGCTGAAAACTCGCAGCGGGCCACTGACCAGACCACCGGCGGCGCCCAGATCGTCCGCAGCAGCGCCCAGGTCATGGAAAACATTGCCCAGCGGGTGATGCAGTCATCAACTACAGTCGAAAGCCTGGGACAACGTTCCGACCAGATCGGCGCCATTGTGGGTACCATTGAGGATATTGCCGACCAGACCAACCTGCTGGCCCTGAACGCAGCCATTGAGGCTGCCCGGGCCGGTGAAATGGGGCGCGGTTTTGCCGTTGTGGCTGATGAAGTACGTGCACTGGCTGAGCGTACCACCCGGGCCACTAAAGAAATTGCCGGCATGATCAAGACCATCCAGGCCGAGACCCAGTCTGCGGTAGGCTCCATGTATGAAGGGGTTGAACAGGTCAAGAAGGGTACTGCCGAGACAACCCGCTCCGGCGAGGCACTGGAAGATATTCTCAACAAGATCAATGAGCTGTCGATGCAAATCAGCCAGATTGCCACGGCGGCAGAAGAACAGACCGCCACCACCAGCGAGATCACCAGCAACATCCAGATGATCACCGAAGTGGTCAATCGCAACGTGGATAACGCTCGTGGCACCACCGAAGCCACCACCAAACTGGCACACCAGGTAGATGAGTTACACCAGCTGGTGGGACGTTTCAAGCTGGCCAGTGCCCTGGAGTGGGATGACAGTTTCTCAACCGGCATCCAGAAGTTTGACAATGAGCACAAGGCCCTGTTCAAGATGGTCAACGACCTGCATGATGCCATGCAGCAGAAGCGGTCCAAAGAGGCCATCGGCCAGATCCTGCGTGAACTGGCCGACTACACGGTGAACCACTTTGCCGGTGAAGAAGAGCTGTTTGCCAAGACCCGCTTCCCTGAAGAGGAGGCCCACAAGCGACTCCATAAGGCGCTGGTGGATCAGGTGGTGGAACTGATCGGCAAGTTCCAGAGCGGTGAAACGTTGCTGACCCAGGATGTCATCTCCTTCCTGCAGAAGTGGCTGATTGACCATATCAAAGGGCAGGATAAGAAATACGGACCACACCTGCATAAACACGGGATCAAATGATTACGATAATTGACTACGGTATGGGCAACCTGCGCTCGGTCCAGAAGGGTTTTGAAAAGATCGGCGCCGAGGCGGTGGTAACCAGCAACCCCACAGATCTGCTGAAGGCAGACCGTGTAGTGCTGCCCGGTGTTGGTGCTTTTCGGGACTGCATCCACAACTTGCAGCAAGGCGGTTTCGTAGAACCGATTCTGCAGGTGATTCAGCAGGGCAAACCGTTTTTGGGGATCTGTCTGGGGCTGCAACTGCTTTTTAGTGAAAGCGAAGAGTTTGGTCTGCACCGTGGGTTGGGAGTGATCCCGGGTCGGGTGGTCCGCTTCCCGGAGGGGATGAGCGAGTCTGGCGAAAAGCTGCCGGTGCCTCACATGGGCTGGAACCAGATAACGCTGCAGGGGGGTACCCCGCTCTTTCACGGTATTGCTGACGGCAGCAATGTCTACTTTGTTCACTCCTACTATGTGATGCCGGATAATCCGGCGGTGGTGGCCGCCACCTGCAGGTACGGAATTACGTTCTGCGCTGCCATCCGCAAGGATAACATCATGGCCGTGCAGTTCCACCCGGAGAAATCACAGGCCATCGGCCTGCAGATGTTGAAAAATTTTGCCGAGATGAAGGACTGATATGATTGTAATACCTGCCATCGACCTGAAAGAAGGTTGTTGCGTACGCCTGGAGCAAGGCGAGATGCACCGTGACACCGTGTTTTCCGATAATCCGGCTGAGCAGGCTCTGAAGTGGCAGCAGGCCGGTGCCGAGCTGCTGCACCTGGTTGATCTGGATGGGGCCTTTGCCGGTGAACCCCGTAATAAGGGTGCAATCGAGACGATTCTCAAGGCGCTTTCGATTCCTGCTCAGCTTGGGGGCGGTATCCGCGATATCGCCACCATTGAAGCCTATCTCTCCCTGGGACTATCACGCGTCATTATCGGCACGGCAGCCCAGCGTAATCCTGAACTGGTGGTGGAGGCCTGCCGGAAGTTCCCCGGACAGATTGTGGTAGGTATTGACGCCAAAAACGGCATGGTGGCAGTGCAGGGCTGGGCTGAAGTCACCGGTATCACTGCAGTGGAGCTGTCCAGAAAGTTTGAGGACTGCGGGGTGTCCGCCATTATCTATACCGATATCAGCCGTGACGGCATGATGGCAGGCCCCAATATTGAGGCCACCAAAGCGCTGGCAGAGGCAATCTCGATTCCGGTGATTGCCTCCGGAGGTGTTTCATCGCTCAAGGATATCGAGAACCTGATGGCGATTGAGGACAGTGGTGTCAGCGGCGCCATCACCGGTAAGGCGATCTACACCGGGGCTATCAACTTGCGTGAAGCAATTGATCTCACCAAGCGGGGGCTCTGAAGGAGGTTTTATTTTATGCCTATAACGACACAGTGCACTATACAACACGGTATGATCAGGCTGCCTGCTAACCTTGGTCTTATTGACGGCATGAAAGTGCTTGTCAACATAGAACCGGTAACAACCAAGGCCTCAAAAAAGGTTCTTGCACGCAAACTGGCCGGCAGTTGGAATGATGACAGCAGTATTGGTAACGTTTTTAACGAGATTGACAAGGAGCGCCATTCGTATTTTGGCCGCGACATTGAAATCAAGGCATGATTCTGCTGGACACAAATATTGTTGTTGCCTACCTGAACGGCAAAGAGCCTGCTGTTTCCAGAGTAATCGATAACATTAGCAAGATCGCATTGAGTACTCTGGTTGTTGCCGAGCTTGATTATGGCGCTAAAGCCTCACAGCATAGCAGCCGTAATCTTGCAGCACTCAACCAGTTTGTTGCGCTGGTTCGCATCATACCGTTTGACCTTGCCTGCGCCCGGATGCTGGGCACCATCAAAAGCAATCTGCGCAAGATAGGCAAACCAACTGGTGAGGTTGATGCAATGATTGCAGCAGTAGCAATGGTTCACAAAGCCGAACTGGTCACAGGGAATACCCGCCATTTTATGAATATTGAAGGATTGAAGCTGGTGAGTTGGTGAAGGGGTCAGTAGATTCGGTGGCGGCAAGGCACGTCGTATGGCGACAACGAGAGGGCGATATTCCAACAACACCGCAGGACCTGCCTAAAAAAGCAGCAGATCGACAGCTGGTGCGTTAGACATAAAAAAGGAATAACAAAGTTCATGTTAACCAAACGTATCATACCCTGCCTGGACGTAACCGGTGGCCGGGTGGTCAAAGGAGTCCAGTTTCTTGAACTGCGCGATGCCGGCGATCCGGTGGAGATTGCCGAGGCGTACGATCAGCAGGGGGCCGATGAGCTGACCTTTCTGGATATCACCGCCTCCAGCGATGGCCGCGACACCATGGTGGATGTAGTACGCCGCACTGCCGAACTGGTCTTTATGCCACTGACCGTTGGTGGAGGCATCCGGGTGGTTGAGGATATCCGCCGCATGCTGAATGCCGGCGCCGACAAGGTCTCGATCAATACCGCTGCAGTCAGCCGTCCCGAGTTTGTCAATGAGGCTGCCGAGCGGTTCGGTTCACAGTGTACCGTGGTGGCGATTGATGCCCGCCAGGTGCCGGGAGAGCAGCGTTGGGAGGTCTACACCCATGGCGGCCGCAAACCGACCGGCATTGACGTGGTGGAATGGGCAGTCCGGATGGAAGCATACGGTGCCGGTGAGATCCTGTTGACCAGTATGGACCGCGACGGTACCAAAGACGGCTATGACCTGGCCCTGACCAGGGCAGTGGTTGATGCCGTCTCGATTCCGGTGATCGCCTCCGGAGGGGTCGGCAATCTGGAACACCTCTACGACGGATTCAGCACTGCCGGAGCGTCGGCCTGTCTGGCTGCCTCGATCTTTCACTTCCGTCAGCACACCGTACCGGAAGCCAAACAGTATCTGAAGGAACGCGGCGTTCCGGTCAGGATGGTCTAGTCAGATGAGTCAACAGCATATCCTCGATGAGCTGTACCAGGTGATCCTTTCCCGCAAAGAGGCGCCGTCTGAAAGTTCCTACACTGCAAGCCTGTTCCACAAAGGGGTCGACAAGATCCTCAAGAAGGTAGGGGAGGAGGCCACCGAAGTGGTGATTGCCGGCAAGGGGGGCAGTGACCATGAGCTGATCTGCGAATCGGCTGACCTCTGCTATCACCTGCTGGTACTGCTGGCGGCCCGGGATGTACCTGCCGATGCCGTCTGGTCAGAACTTTCACGACGCTTCGGCACATCCGGCATTACCGAAAAGGCCTCCCGTAAGGAATGAGCACCCCGGCTTTTATTCAGTTGACATCAGCTGATTTGCTGCTAGTATACGAAACTCACAAAAAAATACACTTGGCATGGTGAACAGCACTGCTGTTTTCATACACGTATCTGACGATGGAGGGAGGGATTATGGATGCCAGGAGTACGAATTCGCGAAAATGAACCATTTGACCTCGCTCTGAAGAAGTTCAAGAAACAGTGCGAAAAAGCCGGGATCCTCTCTGAGGTCCGCAAACGCGAACATTACGAGAAGCCCAGCATCAAGCGCAAGAAGAAGGCGATTGCAGCCCGCAAGCGTGCGCTGAAGAAACAGCGCAAGATGATGGACTAACGGCCTTAACCGAGCCGGATCCTTTTTCCTGACCCACGTAACGATCCGGATGCAGTACAGACGGGGCTTTCGCAAGAAAGCCCCGTTGCCGTCTCTTCGCTATGGACCGACCATGAGCCAGCTTGATATCGTCATTCTCAGCATTCTGGCACTAGGAGGCCTCAGGGGGTTGTTGCGCGGCCTGATCAAGGAAGCTGCAACGCTTGCCGCGTTTGTTCTGGGCGGCTGGCTGGCTTTCCGGCTTCATGAACAGGCTGCCTTGCTGTTGTCGCCAATGGTACCTCTGGCGGCAGCTCGCATGATCGCCTTTGTAACCTTGCTGATCCTGGTAGGGCTGGCTTCCCATCTGCTGAGTAATCTGTTGACCCGACTGGTTTCTCTTGCGCTTCTGGGATGGGTCAATCGTGTTGGCGGCTTGCTGCTGGGCGGCCTTGAAGGAGCACTGGTCTTGGGAATGGTATTTTACGCACTACTGACAGTGCCGCTTTCTTTCCCGTTCAAAGAGTCTATCCGGCAACATGCGTTTGCGGCTCAGTTGGCACAGCTTGGTGGTACGGCCCTTGATCAAGCCAAAAGCCTGAAACAGCTGCCATGAGTCGCAATGACACCGTCAGAGAGATTGCCGAACGGCTTTCGATTGCCGAGGTGATCGGCGAATATGTTGCGCTGAAGCGTAGCGGCTCAAATTTTCTGGGGCTCTGTCCGTTCCACGGCGAGAAGACCCCTTCCTTTAATGTCAATCCGGCCCGCGAGATCTTTCACTGCTTTGGATGCGGTGCCGGCGGCGATATATTCTCCTTTGTGATGAAAATTGAGGGAATCAGTTTTCCCGAGGCGTTACGTAAGTTGGCAGCCCGTGCCGGCGTTACCCTGGATGAGCGACCGCTCTCTGATACTGAAAAAAAGCAGAAGGCCGAACGGGAGCAGCAGCGAGAGATTATGCTGCTGACTGCCAACCGTTATCGCGATCTGCTGACCCGGCACCCGGAAGGAGCAGCAGCCCGAACCTATCTACAGCAACGTGAAGTTACTCCTGAAACCGCCGCAGCATACGGACTCGGTTACGCATCGGCTGCACGGGACTCGATCGTACAGCTGCTGAAGGCCAAGGGGCTATCGCTGGAGCTGGCGGCGCAACTGGGCATTATCCGGCAGGGTGAGCGCGGCTGGTATGACCTGTTGCATAACCGCCTGATCTTCCCGATCAGGGATCAGCACAGTCAGCCAATCGGTTTTGCCGGCAGGGTGCTTGATGCAGGCCTGCCCAAGTATATCAATTCGCCGGAGTCACCGCTCTACCACAAAAGCAGCATACTGTTCGGTATTGATCTGGCCTTGCGGGATATCCGCCAGAACGGAACCGCGCTGATTGTAGAGGGTTATTTTGATCATCTGGCCCTCCATCAGGCCGGTATTCTGAATGTCCTTGCCACCTGCGGCACGGCATTGACCGAAGGCCATATTGCTCTACTGAAAAAACATGCCCAGCGGGTCTGTCTGCTGTTTGACGGTGATAACGCCGGTCGCAAGGCAACCGTCAGGGCGATGGAACTTTGCCTTGAGCAGTCACTGCCGGTCTATGTGCTCAGCTTGCCCCAGGGTGACGACCCGGATACCTTTCTGCTCAACCATGGCGCTGAAAAGTTCAGGAAACGGTTAGAGCAGGCCAAGCCAGCCTTTGAGCAGTTTCTGCACTGGCTGCTGGCAAAGACACCAGCCGACAGCGTGGATCGCAAAGTCAGGCTGATGGATGAGATCGTTCCCCGTTTCCAGCGGATCAAAGACCCGGTTGAGCGGGATCTGTACCAGAAAGAGATCTGTCGGCTGCTGGGGGTTGATCTCAGTGCGTTCCGCAGACGACTGTCAGGCCAGGCCGACCGCGTACAAAACAGGCAACAACCGACAACAGGTGCGCCTGCAAGCGCGCAGGTGCCCCGTGATACAACCCAGGAAACCCTTTTGGGGCTCTTGGCCGGTTATCCTGACGCACGCCGCGAGATAGTCGGCATCCCGCTGCCACAACTGTTTGACCAGCAGTACCTGCCATTGGCTCAGGAGCTGCTGGAAGTTGTCGATCAGGCGCCTGAAGCATCACCCTGGCCGGAACTGCTCTCCCGCCTGGAACAGGAAGATCAGAAAGGTCTGGTGGCACGGCTGCTGGTGCAGGACCAGCACCTGGCAGACATCGATTGGCGCACCGCTCTGCGTCACTGCCTGAAACGCCAGGAGCAGGCGCGTTCACGTGAGCTGCGGCAGATTGCTCAACGTCTGGCTACCTTGCCGGAAGACAGTGAAGAATATCAAGAACTGATAAAATCAGCCGATCTCTTGCGTAATCGGAAATCAGCGCTATAACCTATGCATACTAACGTTGGATCCAAAAGGTACCTGATCACATGGCCAAAAAAAATATGGATGAAGTCAAACAACTGATCGATATCGGCAAGGAAAAAGGTTTTTTGACCTTTGACGAAGTAAACGACATCCTGCCACCCGATGTGGCAACTGAACAGCTGGAAGATGTAATGGGCATGTTCGGTGACATGGATATTGAAGTCGTTGATTCTGCTCAGAAGGTAAAGATCCCCAAGGTTAAGGTTGACCTTGAAGAGGGTGAAGAAGACGCCGAAGGTGAATCTGAAGAGATTGAATTTGAACCGGGTGCCATCGGCAGGACCAGTGATCCGGTGCGGATGTACCTGCGTGAGATGGGCTCCGTATCCCTGCTGACCCGAGAAGGCGAAGTCGAAATTGCCAAGCGGATCGAAGATGGTGACCGTGAGGTGGCTGGCATCATTCTGAACACCCCTATTACGGTCAAGGAAGTGTTGAGTCTGGGTGATAAACTGCGCAAGTTCCAGATTGGACCTTCAGAAATCAGTAAAGACATCGAAGAAGACTCTGAAGTTGATCTTGAGGAGGGGGAAGAGGATCCCCAGAAACTGCGACTTTTAGAGTGTATTGACGATATAGCTGCCTCTGAACAGCTGATTGGGGAGCTGCTTGCCGCCCAGGAAGGCACCAAGGCCGCCGGAAAAAAGAAAGAGCTTGAAAAACAGATCAAGGAAGCCAAGGAAAAGCTGGCTGAACAGTTGCGTTCTCTGCGGCTGAAGGACCGTCACATCACGCGGGTTGCCGATCGCCTGAAGGAGCTTTCCTCGAAAGTAAACCGGGTCAAGAATGAGCTGGCTGAAGTACACAACCTGATTCCGGCTGAAAAAATGGCTGAGTTGCTCGAAAAGTTTAAGGCGGATGAGACCAAGGGGATGACAGCGCTCAAGCCGTTCAAGCTTGCAGAGGAAGATTTTCAGAAGGTCGAAAAACGCCTCAAAAATGCCGCTCGCAAGTTACTGAAGGTCGAGCATGAGTCAGGCTTCAAGGCTACTGAGCTGTCCAAGGCGATCCGTGCCATGCGCGAGGGTGAACACAAAGCCAGGATAGCCAAGTCTGAACTGATCGAGGCCAACCTGCGTCTGGTGGTATCCATTGCCAAGAAGTATACCAATCGGGGCCTGCAGTTTCTTGACCTGATCCAGGAGGGGAACATCGGCCTGATGAAGGCGGTGGACAAATTTGAATACCAACGCGGTTACAAATTTTCAACCTACGCCACCTGGTGGATCAGACAGGCCATCACCCGGGCCATTGCCGATCAGGCCCGCACCATCAGAATTCCGGTCCATATGATCGAAACCATCAACAAGCTGATCCGAACCAGCCGACAGTTGGTACAGGAAAACGGGCGCGAGCCATCACCGGAAGAGATTGCCGAGCGGATGCAGCTGCCGCTGGACAAGGTCCGCAAGGTACTCAAAATCGCAAAGGAGCCGATCTCGCTTGAAACACCGATCGGCGAAGAGGAAGATTCCCACCTGGGNNCGAGAAGAAAAGGTCTTAAGGATGCGTTTCGGCATCGGTGAAAAGAGTGATCACACTCTTGAAGAAGTGGGGCAGGATTTTGAAGTGACACGCGAACGGATTCGTCAGATTGAGGCCAAGGCACTCCGCAAGCTTCGTCATCCCAGCCGGAGCAAGAAATTAAAGAGTTTCGTCGAGTAGTTACAGCCGGAACATATTGATATAACTGGATTTTTTCCGATCAATTTAGCCGTTTTTGTGATTTTTGTCAAAAAACCTAATGATTTCAAGGCTTATTTGGCAGTACAAAAACCGGTACAAAAGGAAATCGGAAAAAATGCCAAGCCATGCACAAAAAATAGGCGGTATCTGGCACTATCGTCTAGCGGTCCCTGCCGACCTGAAACCGTTCTTTCCCTGCAGGGAAATCAAGCACTCAACCAAATGCGGCACACTGGCAGCGGCACGGCCCTTGCTGGCATCGTATGACCTGCAGTATCAGCAACTATTTGCTCATTTGAGGTTTTCGGCAATGGCCGTATCACGCATCAGCAAACAGGCAATAGAGCTATGGCAGCGGCAAAATCCCGGCAAACAGTGGCAACCGCCCGAACTGCGATACAACCCAGCGGCCCCCCTGCAATCTTACGACATAACCCAGCTACTGCTAGACTATGGTTTTACACCGGACGCATCCGGCAAATTTGATCTATCGCAACCCCCAGCAAACGAAACGCTACATTTTCGCCACGCAACAGCGGCACCCATAGCAACCCCTGCACCACCAGCGGAAAACGGCCCAGCGGCCCCCGTAGCGCCTGCAGCACCCCATAAACACCGACCGCAACGCAACAGCAAACAGCCGTTGTTGTCTGTAGTGGTAGATCAGTTTTTAGCCGATAAATCCATAGCAACCAAGCATCAAAAACCGATCAAACCCAGCACGTACAGCTGTTACCGTGATCAGCTCAACAAACTAATGCGGTACACTGGCAACATCCCGATTGACCTAGCCTTGTCATCCGAGCGCCTTGACGCATACACAACGCGAGACTATGAGGAGGGGTTACGGTCAAACTCCATCAACAACGGTATCCGATTAATAAAAACGTTTGCCAAATGGTGCATATCCAAACAGTACATATCAGCACTGCCGGACGTGCAAACCATAGTCAGGACCGATGAGGAGGAGCTAACAAAAGGAAACCAGAACTACACACTAGAGGAGCTACAGGCAATAGTTGACTACCTGCCAAACCTTACGCACAAAAAACTATCAGCACGCATTACATTGCTTGAGTTTAAATATATTTTTCTTGTTTGCATGTATACCGGCAACAGAATCAAAGAAATCTTACCAACAAAGAAAACAGACTTTGATTATATCAATGGTCATAATGTTGTTTCGTTTGTCGATGTAGACACAAAAAACATATCGTCAAGGCGCATAGTACCGCTTGCCAAAAAACTGCTTAACTGTCATTTGCTTGATTTCGTAAGCAAACAATCTGATAGTGTATTTGGATGCACATACACCACCTATAACAAAACACTTGTATCATTACTCAAAAAACTAAATGTAAAAGAGCGCCCCGGTGATAAAGCCTTTCATTCGTTGCGGCATAATGTATACACGGCACTAAATGACCTGCAGTGTCCCGCTGCAATTAGAGACTCTATAACAGGCCACACACAAGCAGGCATGGGGAAAATCTATGACAAAGTAACCCCCGAACGCTTACAAACAATGAGCGGCTATGTAAATCAGCTGCACGAAAAAATAAATCTTGTAGCACTCAGAAAGCACCTCAAATCAGAACTAGACTATCTTTACCCCGCAACCAACAAAACCCAACAATAACAGCAACTTACAGCAATAAACATTTTCAAAATCCCCTAATCTGCCCCTCTTTTATCAAAAAAGTCAATAATATCAACAGACTAAAATCCCTAATTTGCCTAATACGGAGTTGAGTGCAAGGTAATGCGAAAAAATGGGGAGTTTGCCGACACCCCACAATAAAAGCAGTTATGTAACCACTAATAAAATCAGGTCATAGCGCGTATATAACTACACTGAAGATCAGCGCTCCCTGCCAGTAGTGCCTTTCTTCATCTTCTTCTTTGGTCCGGTCCCCTACCTCTCAGGGGACCGGTTTTTTTTTGCCCAAAAACAAAAACCAGCCCGTAACAGGCTAGTTTTATTTGTTTAATCCGCACTAATCGGACTTTAGGTAATAATTTTAGCAAAAATCTTGTGCATAACTATAACGAGTGGTCAGACAATATACAGCGTCTCTGTCAACTCAATCTCTCAGGCAGGGAGCATATATGTTACCCCCATTACACCCACAACAAAACCCTGTAGTAGCTGGCATAGACAAGTTACACCTCACTATTCCGATCTGTCATGATTTAGCAGAAGTAGTACAGTCTCTTTTCGGCATCTCAATCAATAACTTTAGCAAAAAAACAAATACTAAAAAACTGAAATGGTACGCCACCACCTACACACTGCAAACTACTGCAGGCCATACACTAGCTGCTATCCATACCGACCCACGGGGACAATATAACAATCGGCACCTAGTGCAGATACATGGATTAACACTGTCTGACTCTAGTTACAACGCACTCCGTCCCCTATCCATAGATCATATATTGACTACTGCAGCATCCTACAACGCCAACATTACCGCAGTTGACTTCTATATTGACGTGTTTTGCGACCTAGTGCCGCTTGACGATCTGTTTGTGCAGTCATTGCCCCGGACCTACAAGCAATTTATCCGGTCCCCATTCTTGCGGGACCACAAAGGCGTAAAGACCACGCCGCGAATCTTGGAAAACGGCATCTATTATGGTCTGCAGCAGCGCAACAGCTGCCAAATCTTAGCTTACGACAAGGCGCGCAACCCCAGACAGGACATATACAGCCCCGCCAACCCCTTAAAACATCCGTGGTTCCGTTTTGAGGTCAGACTTAAGGGCCAAACCGCCAAACAGCAGGCAACGATTTTGTTGGATTTTGCCAGTTATCAAGCCGCCTGCAGCTTCAACAATCCCGATAGGCCAGCACCTACCTTGCAGACATACATAGCAGGTCAGGTCAGCAGATACCTGCAGTTTGTGCAGCCAACGAGCAAACGGGCTAGACGTTGCCCCCTGCAGCCGTGGTGGTCCCATGTTCTGCAGCTGGCAGGGGTAGGCCATCAGGGACCATCAAGGGGGTGATCCCTATATATTAATATTAGTTGAGTGGCCACTTTTAGCCGTAAAACCATAATATCATTAACGAAAACAGGAACAATCAAAATCCCTATATTAATATTAGTTATCTGGCCACTAACTACCGTTTTTCCCAACAATATCAACAACTACCATGCTTCCGCAACCCGACCATTGCAGAGCTTGGAAAACCACAAGGAGACATACAAATGAAAGATTCGGAACTCACGCTAGACAAGAAAAAAGCAATAGATTCAGCTATTTCTACCGCTGCAGACCATTTCGGCCTGCTAATCAAAGAGCTGGCCCACGATCTGGCAAAAGAACGCCGTAAGGCGCAACAGCTTGCCCAACAGCTTGCCCATTCAAAAGCACAACTCTCTGCAAAATCAGCTCCCTCAACTCAACCCAAGTCCGAACCGAAACTTCCTGCAGGCTTCCGCTACTCCCCCGACCTCCAACAAAAACGAAACCAGCTAGCCGCCGAACAAGCGGTTGTGCGGGTTCAAGAGGCACGGGAACTTGCCTCATTTGAAGCAAGAACCCTTGAGACTATAGCCGCACGAAACAAAAAGATTGTTGAAGAAATGGAGTACAACAAGGCCATCAAAGGCAGCTTTGCCGTTGCTATGGGGGCCATAGCCAGACGCAAAGCAGTTATTGAAACTACCGGCGAAACCATAATCACCGACATAAACGGAAACACTGCAAAATGTGAGCTTGACCTTGACAACAACAAGCTCTTCACATTTGAGCGCCTTACCCTGCCGGAATTTGAGCTGTTGGGCAAGACTTACAAGATCACACAAGCAGAACTATCTCCCATTAATGCAGGCAACGTTTACTACTTCCAAAAATCCAACTAAGGAGCAGATACTATGCACAACGATAATTTTGATCCATTGAATGATTACAGTCTCTGCCAGAACCTGTGCCAGCATTATCTGGAGCAGCAGACACTTATAGATGAAATTATTCATGATGCTGAAAAAGAAGCCCTGCAGGGTATCCGCTCGCTACAGTTGATTAAATCTGAAGCGTTTGACAGATTGCACGCACTACTTACTGATTATTGATAGAGGATCAAATATGAATGAGCATATGTTAGATGCATTACAAAAGGAAAAAGAAGCATTTGATGCACAGCAAAACTATATTCAAGCAATCTTTGTAAAGACTCAAAAGGAACTCAAACAAGGTAAGCGCCCTGCAACAGAGATCAAAGCAGAAGGCTATGAAGAGCTTTACAGCCTGCTAGTATCCTAACATTACGACCCCAGCCCCACCACCAGCCATACGGGGACCGGCGGAGCATCCGCCGGAGCCGGTCCCAGTGGCTGAGTGGTAGGGGCCGCCACCGTAAATACACACAACAAAACCACCGCCGGAACGGCAAGGAGTACACACAATGTCAACCAAAGAGTATGTTGTATTTTTCAAGTTCTTCATCGGCGCTAGGCCATACACTGGCACAGTCGGCACCCGTGCGGGTAGTGCGTATTCCGATTCAATCCGGC
>DIUB01000164.1 GCA_002422265.1 Geobacter sp. UBA6169 | reverse complement strand
ACAGGTCACCGGCGATGTTGTATTCGCCAATGAGATTAACTGGATACTCGCCCAGCAGTGGTGGCTCAGCCGTACCGATGACTGATTTAAATAAAATTTCTCCGGCCAGGCGGTTGCCGATGTTCTTGTCACCGATAAAACCGGGGGTGTTGACCGCTACCAGCGGGATGCTGACCTTTTCCTGGGCAGCCTTGCAGACCGCCTCAATATCATCGCCGGTCATGGCGGTGACGCAGGTGGCGTAGACGAACATCCCCTTGGCTTCAGGATAGCGGGCTGCCAGATCAATGATCGCCTTGTACAGTTTCTTCTCACCGCCGAAGATCACATCATTTTCCAGCATCTCGGTGGTAAAGCCACGACGGTACAGCTGTGAGCCGGATGAACGGGCCCCCCGGTTATCCCAGGAGTTACCGGCGCAGGCGATCGGGCCATGCACCAGATGGATGGCATCGGTCACCGGCATCAACACCACCCGGGCACCGTCATAGGCGCAGGAACGTTCGGTCCCTTCACCCGGTTCAGATTTTTTACAGAACTTGGGCGCACCCTTTTCGTGGGTGGAACAGTCATCTACATCGTAATAATCAGGTTTGGCCATGGGGTGCCTCGTTTCTCTACGTTGAGCGAACAGAGGTAGAAACTACTGTTTTACCCGGTGGCTGCATAACACTGGCAGCCACCGGGGCTGTTTGAAAGGCAAAAAGGACCACTCAGCTACCGCATCAATTCAAAGAACCGGTCTTCACAGGTCGCATCCTTGATATCCAGAAACGTGTTGCAGATTGCCGAGACCATGTTGATCACCCCTTGATAACCGATGATCGGGGAACGGTGCATATTGACCCGATCAAAGACCGGGAAGCCGAAGCGGAACAGGGGAATCTTGGCATCACGGGCGGCAAATTTGCCGTGGGAGTCGCCGATGATCGCATCCACCGGATCGGTCATGACCAGGGAGCGCAGGTGCCAGAGGTCCTTGTTCATGTAAATCTTGCAGCCCTTGCCGTACATGGAGCTGTCCAGCAGTCCCTGCAGCTCTTTCTCTGCCTTTTTGGAGCCGCGGCTGCAGAGGATGTGGTACGGACGGGCGCCCATTTCCAGCAGGAAGGATACATAACCCATCAGGTAGTCCGGGTCGCCGTAAACGGCAAACTTCTTGCCGTGCATGTACTGCTGGGCATCGGTCATGGCATCCACAGCGCGGCCACGCTCGTTCTTGATCGACTCTGGCACCTCCTTGCCGAACAGCTCGGCTATCTTCATGATCAGGGCATCGGTCTTCTCAATTCCCATCGGCATCGGCATACTGACATGCTTGCCGGCATAGTTGTCCTTGATCCAGCCAAAGGTCTTGGGGGTTGCATAGGGCCCGAGAGACATGGTTGCCTTGCCGTTGATTGAATCGGCTGCATCCTCCAGCGGGGTGCCGCCGGCGTAGATGTTGTAGGTGCCGTTGCAGGGAGAGTCAAAGCTGTCGGAGATATCGGCCAGCACGGTAACCGGTACGCCGAACTCTTTGAGGATCCGCTTGTACTCGCGGTAATCACCGGTGTTGAAGTCGCAGCCTGCAATCAGGTTCAGCTTGCCGGTGCAGCGTCCTTCCACCTGCTTGCCTTCGGTCAGTGTCTGCAGGATCGAGAGCAGCATGGCATCATAGCCGTGGATATGGGTGCCGTTGAAGCTGGGAGTGTTGGCATACGGTACCGGCATATCCTTGGGTACATGCCCCTTTTGGCGGGCGTTTTTGATGAAGGCGGTCAGGTCGTCGCCGATCACCTCCGGCATGCAGGAGGTAAAGACCGCAATCATCTTGGGCTTGTACAGAGCCACGGCGTTTTCCAGGCCTTCATGCAGGTTGTTCTGGCCGCCGAACACCGCGCCGTCCTCGGTCATGGCATCGGACACCGCCGGTGCCGGCTCGCGGAAATGCCGGTTAAGGGTGGAGCGATAGTAGGAGGCGCAGCCCTGTGAACCGTGCACAAACGGCAGGGTTCCTTCAAAACCGTGGGCAACCAGCTGGGCGCCCAGGGGCTGGCAGGCATGGGCCGGGTTGATCACCAGCGCCTGACGGGCAAAGTTCTTTTCCTTATACTCTTCCGAGTTGATCCAGTTTTTAACCCGCTCTATCTCTTCCGGCGGGGTCTCGACGATCTTTTTGACTTCAAGTCCGAGTAGGTTAGCCATGATATATCTCCTCTCCGGGTACCAATCTGTGCCACGGCAGATTTTTGTTTGTTAAAACCTTGATAATGGGCCGCGGATTAAGCGGATATACGCAGATAAAAGCTCTAAAACCATTTTAAGGGTAAAGACAAAACCCAAAGCATTTGAGTGGAGTCATGCCTGCTCTTTATCTTTAAGGTTTTTACCCTCTCTTTTTCTTTTTTGCCTTTATCAGCGAAAATCTGTCAGATCCGCGTCATCCGCGTGCTATTAAAGGTGTTAAAATGGTGACTTTACTAACTTCCAGGTCGGGCTGTTCACCGCCATATCCACATCGCGGGCAAAGATTTCAAACCCCTGATAGGCATGGTACGGGCCGGAATAATCCCAGCTGTGCATCTGGCGGAACGGTATCCCCATCTTCTGAAAGACATACTTTTCCTTAATCCCGGAACCGACCAGATCCGGCTTCAGGGCATGGACAAATTTTTCAAACTCATACTCGGACGGGTCGTCATAGACCACGGTGGCATTGGGCATCTCCGGGGCGGTACGGTCGTAGTCATCGGTATGGGCAAACTCGTAGCCGGAACCAACGCACTCCATCCCCAGATCCTCGTAGGCGCCGATGGTGTGACGGGGGCGCAGCCCACCCACCAGCAGCATCACCTTTTTACCGTCCAGGCGCGGCTTGTACTCATCAATAATGGCCTGCATGATCGGGTCATACTTGGCGATAACCTTTTCCACGTTCTCCTTGATGGTGTCATCAAACCGCTCGGCAATGGCCCGCAGGCTTTCGCGGATCTTGGTGGGACCGAAGAAATTGAACTCCAGCCAGGGGATGCCGTACTTTTCTTCCATCACCTTGCACATGTAATTCATGGAGCGGTAGCAGTGGATCAGGTTCAGCTTGACCTGGTGGGTGGCGGCGATCTTGTCCAGCTCACCATCACCGGTCCAGGTTGCCTTGACATTCAGGCCGATCTCTTCCAGCAGCGATTTGGCTGCCCAGACATCGCCACCGATGTTGTAATCGCCGATCAGGGCGATGTCATAAGGACTGGATGGCTCCGCAAATTCGCGGGTCTCAATGATATAGTCACGGATGGTATCGTTAGAGATATGGTGCCCCAGCGACTGGGAGACGCCACGGAACCCTTCGCAGTTACAAGGGATGATCGGCAGGTCCAGCTCCTTGGCCGACTGCTTGGCTACGGAGTTGATATCGTCACCGATCAGCCCCACCGGACATTCGGACAGCACCGAGATCCCCTTGGCCAGCGGGAACAGCCCCTTGGCCTCTTCCAGCAGGGTCTTCAGCTTCTTGTCACCGCCGTAGACAATATCCTTTTCCTGAAAATCGGAGGTAAACTGCATGGCAAACTGGGTCACACCGTTGATGCCGGACACCAGGTTGCGCCGGGTACCCCAGGAGTACCAGCCGCAGCCCACCGGGCCGTGAGAGACATGCACCATATCGCCGATCGGGCCCCAGACTACCCCTTTCGCACCGGCATAGGCACAACCACGGGCAGACATGACGCCAGGCACGGTCTTTTTGTTGGACTTGACACAGGCGCTGCCTGATGCTTGGTCATTGGCACCCAGGTGGGGTGCCCGCTTCTTTTTGGCTTTTTCTGGATACACCGACAGGGTCTCTGCGATTAACGCCTCGGTGGACTCTTTGGTGATGCCGTCTATGTTCTTTATCTTGTCTGACATAAAAGTCTCCTTATTGATGAAAAGCCATGATAATGGGCCGCTGATGACGCGGATTCAGCTGATTAACGCAGATAAAAATCCAGAATCTTTTAAGGGTAAAGCCAAAAGCATTTTCTTTGTTTATCGCTATTATCTGTCTTTAAGGTTTTTACCCTTCCATTTCTGCCTTGCCTTTATCCGCGAAAATCCGTCCAATCCGCGTCATCCGCGTGCTATTGCCCTGGACTCTTATCAGGCTGCTGCCTCAGCTTTGCCGACATTCTCCTCATCATCCACTTCCATAATGCCGAACTCCATCAGCAGGTCTTCCAGCTCTTCCATCTCCAGCGGAGTGGGCACCACCAACATCTTGTTGTCGGCAATCTTCTGGGCCAGGGTACGGTACTCTTCGGCCTGCTTGTGTTCAGGGGAGTACTCGATAACGGTCATCCGCCGCAGCTCGGCCCGCTGCACCTGGTTGTCGCGGGGGACAAAGTGAATCATCTGGGTGCCCAGCCGCTTGGCCAACGCCTCGATCAGTTCATCCTCCCGATCGGTATTACGGGAGTTGCAGATCAGGCCGCCCAGACGAACCTTGCCGGAGGAGGCATACTTGAGGATACCTTTGGCAATGTTGTTGGCCGCATACATGGCCATCATCTCACCGGAGCAGACGATGTAGATCTCTTCAGCCTTGCCTTCACGGATCGGCATGGCAAAACCGCCGCAGACAACGTCACCAAGAACATCATAGAACACAAAATCAAGGTCATCGGTATAGGCACCGTTCTCCTCCAGGAAGTTGATGGCGGTAATAACACCGCGGCCTGCGCAGCCAACGCCCGGCTCTGGGCCGCCGGACTCAACGCACTTCACATCGCCGTAGCCGACCTTCATCACCTCTTCCAGCTCAAGATCCTCCACCGTACCCAGCTCACGCACCAGGTCCATTACCGTATTCTGGGCCTTGGCATGCAGAATCAGACGGGTGGAGTCTGCCTTGGGGTCACAGCCGACAATCATCACCTTTTTGCCGATGGATGCCAGACCCGCCACTGTATTCTGGGTTGTGGTTGATTTGCCGATGCCGCCTTTGCCGTAAATAGCGATCTGTCTCATGGTACTGCTCCTTTCACCCACCAATCTGTGGGCCGTTGGAATGTCTTTGGGGCAACGCAAAACGGCGCCCCAATGCGTAAACGATTGGAAGGCGCCGTTGCCTTGTTTTCTGTCTTGGTTTGTTTCAAAGATACGATGACTTGGCATAAGCATAGCTCGTGCCAAAAAGAATCATCAGAGATAAACCATTTTATATCGACAGGTTAATCAAGAAGACATCGTATGCTGTATACCATTTTTCAGGGGGATGCTGTCTGGCGGGGAGGCGTGGATGATTAAAATTGGAGCATCTCTATTGGGCAGTTCTAGTTTAGTCCGATTCCCGCCATCTGAAACAGTCAACCGTATGATCATTGATCATCCCCACCGCCTGCATGAAGGCATAGCAGATGGTGCTGCCCACAAAGCGGAAGCCCCGTTTCTTCAGATCCCGGCTCATGGCATCGGAAACCGGTGTACTGGCCGGTACTTCCGTGATGGTGCGCCAGGCATTACGGATCGGCTCACCACCCACAAATCGCCAGATGTAGGCATCAAACGAACCAAACTCTTCCTGCACCTTCAAAAAAGCGCGGGCGTTATCGATGGTGGAGGCAATCTTCAGCCGGTTACGGATAATGCCGGGGTTCTGCAGCAACGCAGCCTGCTGCTGCTGATCAAAGCCAGCCACCAGTGCCGGATCAAATCCGGCAAAGGCCGCACGGTACGACTCCCGTTTCCGCAGCACTGTAATCCAGGACAGGCCGGCCTGGGCACCTTCCAGAATCAGAAACTCAAACAGCAGCCGGTCATCATGCACCGCCACACCCCATTCATGGTCGTGGTAGTCGCGGTAGAGCTGGTCATCGCTGACCCAGGCACAGCGGTTTGGCTGGCTGTTGGTGATCATAGTAACCTCGTGGGGCGAAGTTTAACGGGGCCGGCCTTGACCTGCCATCGAACAGATTGTCAATTCAACTTACAATTTGTTCAAACCGATGCTGGGGCGAGGTGCTTCTTTGCCGGCGCAACTGATGCATCAGAAGGTCCCTTCGGACTGTGGACCTTGGGCGGGTGTGGTTAGAGGTGTCGGACATAGCCGGCAGGGTTGAAAGGGGGAACCGGACCGGTTCCGCGGCTGATGCTGGTGTTGTGGCGCTGCAAAGCGGTCAGCAGCCTCGTGACGTCATGGGATAACAATATCCGTTCTTTCACAAAATACTGGCCCAGCCTTGGCTGGCTGTGGTGCTGATGGCGTGCCAGAAACGAGGCCTGTTTTTCGGTCAAAAGCCCCAACGCCACGGCCCGCTCACCAAACATGCCCGGCAGTTCGGTGGCAGCACGAACCGCCTGAATATCCCGATCATTCATCCATCCCCAAGCTTTGGCGATCTCACCGTAGGCCGGTCTTTGATCGCGCTGCCAGCGCATGGCCCGCACCAGATCCTGCCAGGAGACCTCACCGGCAAAATAGAGAAACTGGCCGAACTTCAGCTTGTAGGTGGGGAACACGCCGGTGTAATAGCGTTCATGCTCTTTTTTGGGGATTCTCTCAACAGCCGGACGGACCGGCTTGACAATGGTCGGTCGCGGATAGACCGTACAGGTGGGGGCCTGCCTGGGCTGAGCGGCCCGAACGGTCTTTTCATGGGCTGCCTGGAGATGTTCAATCAGGATGTCCCGGGCCGACACCAGCGAGCTGACCGCCTCACCGCTCTGGTGGACTGCGGAGCGGGCTGAATCAGGGTGCAGCATCCGCACCCGCCGCCGGAAGGCCGATTTCACTTCAGCAGGGGTCACCCGCCGCAGGTCGGCAGGCCCTCCAAACAATATCCGTGCTGCATCAGATGGGTGCATGATGATGAAGGTACCTTGAGAAGATGGGATCCGTCGACAGCAGGGAGACAATAACCGACATTCACGTCTGATTCAATCAGTAACTGCACGTCACCAAACTGACCTCTTGTCATCGGCCTGTGCTATACTGACGTAACGGAGAGGAGGAACCTTGCAGTGACGCTTGATTTGATGGACCGACTCAAAATACTGGCAGACGGAGCCAAATACGATGTCTCCTGCTCTTCCAGCGGCAGCTCCCGCAGCAACAGCAACGGGGTCGGTTCTGCTGCATCCAGTGGCATCTGCCACACCTGGACCAGCGACGGACGCTGTGTTTCCCTGCTTAAAATCCTGATGACCAATGCCTGCGTCTATGACTGCGCCTACTGTGTCAACCGCCGCAGTAACGACATCCCCAGGGTGGCCCTGACACCGGACGAGATTGCCGAGCTGACCATTGGTTTCTACCGACGAAATTACATTGAGGGGCTGTTCTTAAGCACCGGCGTGGTCCGGTCTGCCGATTACACCATGGAACTGCTGATTCAGGCCGCACGCACCCTGCGGCAGCAGTGCCGTTTCAACGGCTACATTCATCTGAAGCTGGTGCCGGGTGCTGATCCGCTGCTGGTGCAGCAGGCCGGCCTCTGGGCAGATCGGGTCAGCATCAACCTTGAGCTGCCCACCCGTGAAAGCCTTGCCCTGCTGGCACCGGACAAGACCCGCGACGCAGTGGTGAAGCCGATGCGCCAGGTTAGCGGCCTGATCACCGTCAACCGTGCCGAACGTAAGGCATCACGCAAGGTACCCCGCTTTGCACCGGCCGGTCAGAGTACCCAGCTGATCGTGGGGGCCACCGGCGAGTCTGATCGCCAGATTGTGACGCTGTCGGAACAACTCTACCAGCGGCTTGACCTGAAACGGGTCTACTATTCTGCCTTTATCCCGATCGTGACCGACAGCCGCCTGCCTGCACGACCGGTGGCGCCGCTGAAACGGGAACACCGTCTCTACCAGGCCGACTGGCTGCTGCGCTATTACGGGTTTGCCGCCCATGAGCTACTGGATGAGGTGCACCCCAACCTGGACCAGGATCTTGACCCGAAGACCGGCTGGGCGCTGCGGCACCTGGAACTGTTTCCGGTTGAGATCAACCGGGCCGGTTATGAGGAACTGCTGCGGATACCGGGGGTCGGTGTCCGCTCGGCCCAGCGGATTATCCAGGCACGGCGGCAGGGGCATCTGGGGATAGATGATCTGAAGACCCTGGGGGTCGTGATGAAGCGGGCCCGCTACTTTGTTACGGCGCGGGGCCGTTATGCCGGAGAAGGGCCGTTTGAGAGCAACATGCTGCGCCGTAAGCTGATGGATGCGCCGCAGCGGCCGGTACAGCTGAGCCTGACCCTGGAGCAGCCTGCCGGCCTGATCACGGGAGAGCTGTAATGGCAGCCTGTTATCAGTATGACGGCACCCTGGACGGACTGTTGACCCTCTATGCCCGGTTACTGCCTGATCGGATTGCACCTGAACAGATCAGCACCAACCTGCCTGATCAGCATCCCCTGTTCAGCAGCGAGATCATCATCACCACAGACCACGTCGTTGCAGAGGCCTTCTGGCAGGGGCTGACCAGGCGACTCTCACCTCACTCGCTCAAGCTGGTGCGTCGCTGCCTGCTGGCTGACTACCCCCAGCAGGAGCTGCTGCTGTACCGGTATCTCCTGTTGGAGGCAGAACAGGGCAGACGCATTGACCAGATGCTGGCACACCCGCATGTAGCGCCGGTCTGGAAGCTGTCCCAGCAGGTTGGCAGGGAGGCCCACCGTTATCTGGGTTTTGTTCGCTTTCAACAGGTGCAGGGAGAGCTGTATTACGCTGCAATCAGGCCTGAGCACCGCATCCTGCTGCTGATTGGCGCACACTTTGCCGAGCGGTTCAGCGATCAGCAGTGGCTGATCCATGATAAGCGCCACAACGAGGGGATTCTGTATAATGCAGAAACGAAGGAATGGCTGCTGCTGCCGATGGAGTTGCACCAACAGCCGGAAGCAGCCCCGCAGGAAGAGCAGTTTCAGCTGCTCTGGCAACACTACTTCAGCACCTTGGCCATACCGGAACGCATGAACCTGAAGCTGCAGCAGGGCAAGGTGCCGCTGAAATGCAGGGACGTACTGACGGAGTTTTGCGTACTCCCTCCTGCAGACAGTCGCTAAAGTACTTACTGGACCACCTCCTGCATCCGCTGCCGCAGCGCCGCAATCGCCTCCGGCGAGGGCACGCTGTTGCCGAGCCCCTTTAACCAGAATCGGTCAAAAATCCTTTTCTGCTTGGTTTCCACCAGTATCTCGGCCGGAAAGAGCGAAAACAGGCTGAAGGTGTTGAGCAGAGACGACAGGACACCCAACCGGTCATGACCGCTGGCCTCAAGATAGAGACTGCCACCGCAGCGGTTGGATCGTTCCAGCTGGTAGTCGTCCAGCACCAGCGGATCCGACAAGGCCTGCACCGTGGGCGATGCCTTGCTGAGCGCCTGATAGTCAACTGCATCTGCCCCCACGCCGGCCAGACTGAAATCAAGATCCAGTCGGGCCTGCCAGTTCCTGCCGTTGCCGCGCAGCGCCTCGACCCGGATGATGTTAACCCGCTGTTCTGCCAGTCCGTGGCTTAAACCGCAGATCCAGCCTGGATCAAAACGCCCCTCCATACTCAACTGATACTGTTTCACCCCCAGGTAGCGGAGCGCGGTTGCTGCTGGAGTTTGCGGCAGTGCTGCCTTGTTTGTAAGCATGATCGTCCCTCCTTGCACCGATCTGCCGATGTTTTTCCCGGCTGCTTGCCTTTCTTTCATCAGCTGTGCCAACACCAGCAGACTGATGAAAGAACGCTTGCATTGCGCGAGCTGCGGGCAGGCAACAGACTGCAGATACAGTTTAAGGGAGGAATCGAACGGATTATGCAGGTTTTTGAAGGAAATGATCAGGCTGCGATCTAACCTTTGTCCTGTGGCTGGATCGGATGCATAGTCAGCTGCAGCAGGTGACAAAGTTGTTGATGATGGCCTGTACCGTTTGCCGGTAGACCGCTTGATGTGCGCTAAAGTCGGCCACCATCCGGTCAGCCAGCCGGGCTGTTTCACGATCCCAGGCTGCCCAGCTGCGGATAATCGGCTCCGTAACTTCAGGATGGAACTGCAGTCCCCAGGCATTGGCACCGACCCGGAAGGCCTGGTGGGGACAGGCCGATGATGAGGCCAAAAGCACCGCCCCGTCCGGCAGATCAAAGCTGTCATGGTGCCACTGAAAGGTGGTAAACTTCTCCGGTATCCCTTGAAACAACAGATCAGACCGTCCCGCTGCCGTCAGCTGCACATGAAGCGTACCAAGTTCTTCCCACCGGTTTGCAACCACCTGCGCCCCCAGGGCTGCTGCCAGCAGTTGCCCGCCCAGACAGATCCCCAGGTACGGTTTTCCAGCAACAACCAGATCACGAATCAACTGTTTCAGATCGGCCAGAAACGGGTGCCGGACATCATCATGGGCTCCCATGGCACCACCCAGCACAATCAGAGCGCTGATCCGGCCAAGAGCGGGCAGCTGCTCCCCCTGGTCGGCACGGCAGAGGCTGTACGGTACAGCGAGATAGTCAATCAGGATGCCGGGCGGCACCTCCGGATCGTTCTGGATGATATGCAGCACGTTGCCTCCCCCGCTTATGCCAGGTTTTCCTCTGCCATCCGGTACAGGTATTCATAGACCTCTTCCCTGCTGACGATGCAGCGCGGCATCTCATTCAGCAGGTCTTCCAGCAGGTGAAGAACCTCGCCATCTGCTGTACCAAGCCGGTCCATCACCGCTCCCAGCATCGGCAGCACCTCATACAGGTCATCCCGGTTGAAAGGGGCCGGATCAGGCAGACCATCAAACTTGGGCTCGTCCCTGGTCTCAATGTACTTGCGGTATTTGAATTTCAGGTCAAATGCCTTGACGATCAGCATGCAAAACCTCCACTCACAAAAAACACAACTACAATGGCACGCGGAACAGGCCGGATTTGAGCGGATTAGCGTTGATTGTAAAAAACGGTATCATTCTAAATCCGTGTAGATCTGCTTAATCCGCGCCATCCACGTGCTCTTATCATGGCCTCTTATGAATCAATGGCCGCCACAGCCGCCACCACTCCCGCACCCGCCACCGCAACCGGTCTTCCTGAAGTCGGACGGTTTCGGTTTGCCGCACAGCTGCAGTGATGCCTTGTCAACAAACCAGTCGCCATCCACCTGGTTACCCTGCAGTTCGTTCTTCTTCAGCATCATCAGCACCCGTGTCTCAGTGGTGGCCAGCAGCGCGGCTGCTTCGGCTATCGGTACGGTCGTTCCTGATGTACACATGATTTTCTCCTTGATTATTGCCCGCAGATGACACGGATTGAGCGGATTAACGCCGATTACAACCCCAAAAAATAAATCTGTGGAAATCCGTCCTCATCAGATTTGATCCGCGTGCTATGGTGTTGCGATTTTTCTATGCCGCTTTAAGCAGCGCTGTCCCGTTCAGATAGATTCCCACCAGTTCCCGGTCCTTCAGGTCACGCTTGCGACGCAGCGCCTCGCGGCGTACTACCGGCAAGAGCAGACCGGCATCATCACGGGACAGCACAATGCCCAACTCACGGTAACGTTCAATCATACCGCTGGCACCGGAATGCTTGCCCACCACGATCTGGCGAGAAAGCCCCACTTCAGCCGGATCAAATCCTTCATAGTTGTGGGGATCCTTCAGCACACCATCGGCATGCAGGCCTGATTCATGGGCAAAGACCCGCGATCCCACCACTGCTTTCCAGGAGGGCAGCTCCCTCCGTGATGCCCTGGCCACCATCAAGGAAAGTTCGCGGAAACGATGGGTATCAACGCCCGTTTCAATACCGCAGGCATGCTTGAGCCCCATCACCACCTCTTCAAGGGCAGCGTTGCCAGCCCGCTCTCCCAGGCCGTTGACGGTGGTGTTCACAAAACGGGCACCGGCCCTGATACCGGCAATGGCGTTGGCCGTGGCCATGCCCAGGTCATTGTGGGTATGGACCTCGATCTCAACCTGTGGCACAGCAGCCCGCAGCCAGGCCACCTTATCGTACAGAGCGAAAGGATCCATGATCCCCAGGGTATCGCAGAACCGGAACCGGTCCCCCCCCAGCTCACGGGTGATCTGCAGCAGCTCCACCAGAAAACCGATATCAGCTCGACTGGCATCCTCACCACCCACGGAGACATACAGGTCATGCTGCTTGGCAAAACCAAGTGCTGTTTTTAGTTGTTCCTTGACCGCTTCACGGTCTTTCTTCAGTTTCTTTGCAATCATCTGGTCAGAAACCGAGAGCGAGATATCCACCGCCTTGATGCCGCAGCTGATACTGGCCTCAATTTCAGGGATCAGCGCCCGGTTCCAGGTCAGCAGACGGGCCGAGAGACCCAACTCCACCAGGGCACGGATACCGGCACGTTCCTCTTCTCCCATGGCCGGGATACCGCACTCGATCTCCTGCACGCCGATGGCATCCAACAGCCGGGCAATGGCCAGCTTTTCCCGGCGGGAGAACACCACCCCGGCGGTCTGTTCGCCGTCCCGCAGGGTGGTATCGTCGATGATGATGGTGGTTGTGTTGGTCATGGCAAACTCCTTTCAAATGGAGCGTTGCCTGATACTTTGCAGTTCAGGTGCCAAACCGGATAGTGTCCTGTAATCAGCATGATGCGCTACTCTTGATTGATTTCAGACGGTGAAAAGAACGGAATGCGCCTAATTATCAGGCATAGGTGGACGTGAATTCAGCGTTCAGGAACAAGTGCTACCACTACAGTGCGAGCTGTCCTGTTTGCGTAAGAGTGACTGATTGACAGATGCTTCCTCCGGTGTAATACTTTTACAGGTATTACGCTTTGAAAGGAGTACGACCTCATGCGAGTGACAAGCAAAGGACAGGTAACCATTCCGCGCAATGTCCGGCAGAGACTGGGCATATTCCCTCAGACTGAAGTAGAGTTTGTGGTGGAGGGCAATACGGTCATCCTGCGTACGGTCACTGCTGGTGAGGCCAGCAGAGGCAAGCGGCTGGTGGAGACCATGCGCGGACGCGCTACGGTACGGATGACCACTGATGAGATCATGGCGCTTACCCGAGGCGAAAAGTAGGATGGCCGACGTGCTGGTGGACAGCAACGTGTTGCTTGATGTGCTGGAAGAGGACGCACACTGGTATGCATGGTCATCCGCGCAGTTGCAAAAAGCTGCGGATCAGGGTGTCTTGATCATCAATCCGATTATCTACGCTGAACTATCGATAGGTTTCAAGCGTATTGAAGAACTGGAGCAGGCGCTGCCGGCGGAGTTTTTCCAGCGGGTTCCCGTGCCCTGGGAAGCGGCGTTTCTGGCTGGAAAATGTTTTATCCGTTATCGCAAGCTAGGCGGCACCAAAAGTTCACCACTGCCTGATTTCTTTATTGGTGCCCACGCAGCCGTTGCGGGATTAACGCTACTGACCCGTGATGCGGCGCGTTACCGCACCTATTTCCCCTCGCTTACGCTGATCACTCCGTAGCATTACCATCCTCTGCCTACCCCATACTGCCCATACTGGCCAAGCCGAAGATATGCTCCGGGTGATAGGCCGGCGGCTGGCCGGCGTACATCAGATCAACCTCGCTGCGGACCGTAAACCCGTTGCTGGTCAACAGCTTGGCGGCTGAGCGATTTGACGCGGGGACATCCAGCAGCACCCGTCCGATTTCAGGCAGGGCAGCTTCCAGCAGCTGCTCTGCGGTACTGCTGCTGAGTGCCCCGAACGGTCCGATCTGCTGGCTGCTCCCCAGATACTGCAACACCAGAAATCCCTGTTCAGTGCCCGCTGCCGTACCGTTGGTAACCGCATGATCCAGAAGCTCATTACGGACATCTCCCCAGCCCAGGTAGTCTATCTGCTGCCAGCCCGGTTGAATCGGCACCGGTGCTGCAGACGCTGCCTGTTTTTCACCACTGCGTTCCCAGCGTATGATCTGATCGCACAACCGGAAACCGTTCCGTTCGTAGATCGGCCTGCCATAGGTTGACGCAGTCAGCCAGACCGTGCGCACACCACTACTCTGTAAAATCTGCATCGCCTGCCTGAACAGTGCCGTGCCGATCCCCTTCCCACGTACGCCAGCCGCCACCAGCAGATTGCCGATCCAGCCTGAAAGGCCATACCGCACCGCAGTCACAAACCCTACTGACTTCCCTTCTTCGCGGCAGACCAGGCAACCATCCGGTGAACGCTCCAGCAGAAAGGCAAGTTCATGGCGGGTACTGATCCAGCCTTCGTCCTTGGCCAGGGCCAGAAAGGGATGGATATCGTCAGGGGTAAAGGGGCTGATCTGCATGGCTAAGCCTTTCAAAATCGAAAAAATCAATGGCACGCTGATGACGCGGATTTGGCTGATTTACGCGGATTTTTACACTATTTTCAGATCCGCGCTAATCCGCTCAATCCGTAAAATCCGCGTGCTATTATCATGACCTGTCATCATAAAAGGCCTACCGCGTCAGCCCTGCACTGCTTGCAATGCCGCATCTGGTTGATAATCTGCTCGTTGTTATTACGGACTTCCGCAAGCTGTTCTGCAGACGGTGCCGGAATATGCGCCAGATC
>DIUB01000215.1:228-17245 GCA_002422265.1 Geobacter sp. UBA6169 | reverse complement strand
AAAAACCTGGTTCAACTGCTGCGGGTTGCAGAGGATCGGCGGCAGCTCACCGAAATCCCGCTCCAGGGTGGCGATATATTTCAGCTCGTTCCAGGCGATGTTGATGGTGGTCTCCAGGCACTCGTTCAGATTGACCCGGCTGGATTCCGCCTGATCCACCCGTGAAAAGCTCTTCAGATCCTGCACGATCCGGCGCACCCGGTTGGCGCCGTCCAGACTCTCCTCCACCAGCTGGGTCACGTCACTGATGATGTAATCCACCTTCAGCTTCTGGCGCAGACGGTCCAGCTCATCCAGACCGGGATGGTGGGGACAGGCGTAGAGCGATTGCTGCAGGGCGGCAATATAGGTGTCCAGCCGGCTGGCATACTTGCCCAGTGAAGTCAGGTTGCTGGTGATGAACCCCATCGGGTTGTTGATCTCATGGGCCACCCCGGCTGCCAGCTGACCGATGGAGGCCATCTTTTCCTGCTGGATGATCTGGGCCTGCATCGCCTTGAGCGACTCCTCTGAGCTATGATGTTTGGCAACGGTTTGCTGCAGCTCCTGCACCTTGGCCTGCAGCTTGGTAAACAGCACCTCGTTGTAGCTGCGCAACAGGCGCATCTCCTCATCCAGCGACAGGTTGTCGGTCTGTTCACCGGAGGGACGCTGCAGCAGTTCATCCACTGCCGCCAGCAGGGCATCCACCGGCACCGGTTTGATCAGGTAGCGAGCTGCTCCCAGGGCCAGGCCAAGCTGCTGCTCCTGCGGATCGGTGTAGCTGCTGGAGTAGAGGATGATCGGCACCTGCTGCAGCGGCGGGTCTGCTTTGCAGCGGCGGCAGAGCTCAAACCCGTCCATCTCCGGCATCAGCACATCGGTAATAATCAGGTCAGGCCGATTGGACCGGGCCGCTGCCAATGCAGACGCACCATCTGTCACCGCCTCTACCTGGTGACCGGCCTGCTGCAGCTGCAGTTCAACCAGACCTAAACTGACCCTGTCGTCATCTGCAAGCAGTATCCTCGCCATTGACATGCTCCTTACAAGCCTTAACGCAGAGGTGCAGGGGTACAGAGAAAAACACGTTTTTTGTTTTTACCCTGTGTATCTGCCTTTCTCTGCGTCTTTGCGTCTCTCTTCTTACCCTGCGTTAAAGCTTTTTGCTTCCAACGGCAGCCGCACCGTAAAGGTGGTGCCGCTGCCCGGTGTGCTCTTGACGCTCAGCTCGCCGCCATGTTTCTTGATGATCTCCTGGCTGATGGAGAGCCCCAGGCCCGTTCCCTTACCCACCTCTTTGGTGGTAAAAAACGGCTCAAAGATCCGCCTCTGCAACTCTTCCGGCATACCGCAGCCGCTATCCGTCACTGCTGCGTAGATCGCCTCATGATCGGCCCAGGTACTGACCGTCACCACCCCCTGCTGTTCCCCTTTCGCCTTGATGGCATGGGAGGCGTTCACCAGCAGGTTCAGAAAGACCTGGCCCAGCTGCTGCTGATTGCAGGTCACCCTGGGCAGCTCTCCGTAATCCCGCACCAGATCGGCCACGTACTTGATCTGGTTCCAGATGATGTTGATGGTGCTGTCAAGGCAGGCGTTGATATCAGTCGGCTCCATCAGCCCGGTATCACCGTGGGAGAAGGTCTTCAGATCCTGCACAATCTTCATCACCCGCTGCGCCCCTTCCAGGCTCTCATCCAGCAGGGCATGGATATCACGCTGCACATAGTCCAGTTTCAGTGTCTTGCGCAGCGCGGCAATCTCCTGACGCCCCTCGTCTGCGGCACACTGCTGCAGCAACTCATCCTGGGCCTGCAGGTAACGGTCAAACTTTTCAATATACTTGACCAGCGTACAGAGATTGCTGTTGATAAACCCCATCGGATTGTTGATTTCATGGGCAATACCGGCGGCCAGCTGTCCGATGGAGGCCATCTTCTCCTGCTGCAGCAGCTGCGACTGCAGCTCCCGCAGCGCGACCTCGGCCTGACGGCGAGCCGTGATATCACGCAAGACCCCCACCAGGCCGGTTACCCGGCCATCCGCTTCAGTCAGGACCGTGGCGTTCACCTCCATCCAGACCGTGCCGCCCCCTTTGCAGCAGACCTCCACCTCAGCTGCCAGGGTCAGGTCATTGCAGGTACCAAAGGCAATCTCTGCCAGCTTGTCCCCCACCAGCCGCTGCACCTGCTGACGGCAATCAGGGGTCAGAAAGGCATCGATCGGCTCCTGCAGCAGCTCTTCAGGAAGGTACCCCAAAAGACTGCTGCATGAAGGACTGACATAGGTGTAGCGCCAGCAATGGGGGTCCATACTCCAGATAATGTCGCTGGTGTTTTCAGCCAGCATCCGGTAGCGGGCCTCGCTCTGCTCCAGTTCCAGCCTGATCCGGCTCATTTCCAGGTGCAGCCTGACCCGGGCCATCAACACCGGCTCAAGCGTCGGTTTGCTGACAAAATCTACCACCCCGCAGGCAAATCCCCGCAGCTGACTCTGCAGATCAGTGGCAGCACTGATCATGATCACCGGTATCCGGGCCGTTGCCGGCTGCTGCCGCAGCTGCTCCATCACCTCAAACCCGCTGATGCCCGGCAGGTTGATGTCCAGCAGAATCAGGTCCGGCAACCGGCTGAAGGCCAGATCCAGGGCCTGTTCACCGGTCTCGGCCCCCAGCACTTCAAACCCGGCCCGCTTGATCTGCGCACAGATCAGCATCAGCGCCGGACGGGAATCGTCCACCACCAGGATTTTACTGCTGCACGTATCTGGTATGGTCTGATCAGTCATAACCTTACTTTCTTCCTCAGCATACAACGAAAAACCCTTAACGCAGAGGGGCAAGAGGGGCAGAGACACAGAGAAAAACAAGTTTTTTTGTTCTGTTTTTACCCTGTTTATCTGCCTTTCTCTGCGTCTTTGCGTCTCTATTCTTGCTCTGCGTTAGAGCTTTTTGCTTCCAACGGCACCCGCACCGTAAAAGTCGTGCCCCGTCCCTCAGCGCTCTCCACCAGAATCTCGCCGCCATGTTTTTTAACGATATCATAACTGATGGAAAGCCCTAAACCGGTCCCCTTGCCTACCTCCTTGGTAGTAAAAAATGGTTCAAAGATCCGGCGACGCACCTCGTCCGGGATACCGCAGCCGGTATCACTGATACTGACGCAGGCATACTCCCCGTCATCCCAGGTCCGCACCGTGATCAGCCCCGGCTCTTCACGCCCCTGCTGCTCAATGGCATGGGAGGCGTTCACCAGCAGGTTCATAAAGACCTGGTTCAGCTGCTGGATATTGCAATGCACCTTGGGCAGTTCAGCGTACTCCCGCTTCAATTCTGCCACATACTTGAGCTGGTTCCAGATGATGTTGATGGTGCTGTCAAGACACTGGTTCAGGTCGGCACTGCCGACCTGCGAGGTATCACTGCGGGAGAAGCTCTTCAGGTCCTGCACGATCCGCATCACCCGTCCGACCCCTTCGATCGATTCCAGCAGCAGCTGACGGATATCGCGCTGCACATAATCCAGCTTCAGGCTTTTGCGAAGCGCCGCTGCCTCCTGCTGGTCGCAGCCGCAGCGCTGCAGCTCCTGCTCAAGCAGGCCGATGTAGCGATCAAATTTCTCCACATACTTTTCCAGGGTGCCCAGGTTACTGTTGATGAACCCCATCGGATTATTGATCTCATGGGCAATGCCGGCCGAGAGCTGCCCGATGGAGGCCAGCTTCTCATTTTGCAGCATCTGGGTCTGCAGCTGCTGCAGCTCCTGCTGCGAATGTTTCAGATCAGTGATATCAGTTGAGATCCCCAAAAGGCCGGTGATCAGCTCTTTATCATCATCAGCGTAGAAGGGGGTCTTCAGTTCAAGGTAGACCCGCATACCGCCCTCCGGCAACGGAACCACAACTTCTTCAGCTGTCCGCTCACCGCTGAAGACCCGCTGGTCAATCTGCTGCAGCCGCTCCACCACCTCGGGCGGGAAGAAGCGGCTGTCCGGGCTGCCGGGCAATTCTTCTGCACTGCAGCCGAACAACTCCAGGGTGGCGCGGTTGGCATAGACATAGCGCGATTCCAGATCTTTGATATAGATGCAGACCGATACGTAATCCAGGGCTGTCCGGAAATTGCGGGCCTCCAGCAATGCCTCTTTCAGCCGCTTCTGGGCCTGGCTGCGTTCGGTGATGTCATGCACCACGGCGAGGCAGCGCGGCCCGTTATGGGTCTGCACCAGCTGCAGGTGTACCTCCACCGGATAGCAACTGCCGTCGGCACGCCGATGCTGGGTCTCCAGGCTCAGCAGCGGTTGCTCTCCCAGCAGCAGCGGTGCCAGCATGGTTACAAATTCATGGCGTTTGACCGGTTTCAGGTCCAGCGGGGTCAGTTGCTGCAGCTGGTCAAGCCGGTACCCCAGGTTGTGCAGGGCTGTCCGGTTGGCATATTCAAACCGCAGGGTTTCAGGGCAGAAGACGTACAGCTCGTTCTGCACCGCCTCCAGCATGGCCAGCAGTTCTTGCCGGGCCTGATCAGCCGCCACCCGCTCGGTTTCATCACGGATGATGTGAACCGCGCCTGTAAGCTCACCCTGCTCATCCAGCACCGGGTCTATCGTCACCCGCAACCAGTGTCCCTGCTCAAACAGCAGTTCGCTGGCAGAAGTCCGGTTCCGGCGCACCTGCTCCATGGGGCAGCCGTCGATCTGGTGATCAATCCCATGCACCAGCTCCCAGCAGTGGCGGCCGATGATCTCATGGAACGGACGGTTCAGGAGCCGGGTGGTGGACAAGTTGCAGCGCAGCACCCGCTGGTCCGCATCCAGCAGGGCCATGGAATCCTTAATGGCATCAAAGGAGGTCTGCCACTGCCTGCCGGCCTGAATCAGCTTCTGCTCCAGCTCCAGTCGTTTGACGATCCGCCAGACCTCGGCCATCATCAGCTCCAGCTGCTGCAGATCCTGCTCGGTGTAGGGCAGCGCTTTGTTGGCCACCCCCACCACCGCCACAATCTGCTGCTGGTGATCAAAGACCGGCACGGTCAGGAAGCGGGCAAGATGGACATGTCCTTCTGGATACCCCTTTTTGAGCGGGTTATCCGCAGCAAAGTCATTGATCAGGATCGGCCTGCGCTGACGTATCGCCTCACCCCAGATGCCGGTCTTGTCAAGCTGGTAGACGGTCTGCGGATCAGCAACCGAACAGGCAGGCATGACCCCTTTGGACCAGGTGTTGAGGACAAACTCCTGACGGTCTTCATGGTAGTGGTAGATGTAGCCGATGCTGCTGTCCGTAATCCTGATCACCTGCTCCAGGGCAAAATCAAGCAGCGCCTGCTTGTCAGCAGCCTGATACTGGCTGATCTCCAGCAGCGCCTGCAGCCGCTGTTCATTTAAGGCCAGCTCATGGCTGGTGTCCTGCAGAGTCCGGGTACGTTCATCAACCAGACGCTCCAGTGTCTCCAGCAGACGCTGACGCCGCAGATAGATCACCAGCGCCAGGCCGCTGCACCAGATGCCTGCCAGCCCCAGCAGGGTCAGCTTCAGTTCACGCTGCCAGCCCTGCAGGTAATCGTCAAGGGCCAGACCCACCAGCAGGTAGAGCCGGTACGGCTCAAGCAGGCGGTAGCTGTAGGTACGCCGGACGCCATCAAAGGGGCTGTCTGCAGTATAGCTTCCTTCCCGCTCCCTGCCGCTGCTGAAAAGTGACTGCCAGGCATCGGCAGCCTTCGTGCTGCCGATCTCTTCGGGCTTTATCCCGCCGCTGCGGGCATCAAAGCGGGTAATCATCCTCAGCTCCGAAGTCCGCAGTGCCGCAATGCCCTGCGGCCCCAGATTGGCCCTGGCAAACAGACGGTTAATCTGCTCCAGGGTAAGCACCCCGAAGACCACGCCACCAAAGCGGTTGCCCGGCAGGTTGACACGACGGGCGCAGGTGATTACCCACTTGCCGCTGATCTTGCCGATCAGCGGCCGGGAGATCACCATCCCGGCCTCAGGATGATCGCGCAGGTACTGGAAGTAATCCCGGTCCGCCATGCTGACCGGCCTGGTGGGGGCATTGCCGTGTCCCAGCAACACGGTGCCGTGCTGGTCGGCAATCCGCAGGCTGTCCAGCTCCGGCATCCGCCTGAACTGGCGATGAATGAAGGCATCCAGTTCCCGGTCGCTGTTGGCTGCGGTGGCAAGGCGCACCCGTTCGTCAGCCGTCACCTGCAGCACAAAATCGATCTTCTCCAGCAGGTTGCCCAGCGACTGCTCCAGCACCTGCACCGTTGAACCGGCCGACTGCTCTGCCTGTCTGACCGCCTGGACCCGGCCTCGGTACAGCATCACCACGCTGGACAGGCTTAACAGCAGTAAAAGCAGTAACAGACCGGCCATCACCGGCCATGACCAGCCGGTCAGTTGGTTCGTCTCCTGCTGTGGGCCGCTCTCTTGCATAGGGTCATCCCTTGTGCTTCAGATTCTGCTGACTGTCAGTATAACCCCGATCCACCCAAAGTCCACCGCCCCCTAGCACAATAGCGGTGTTTCATCGCTTTTTAAAACCTTCACGCAGAGTCGCAGAGGTACAGAGTCACAGTAAAAATCCTGAATCTTTTGGTTTTGGTCTACCCCTTCATTTTTTGCCGTTCTCTGCGTCCTTGCGTCTCTCTGTTCTTACTCTGCGTTAAAGCCATTGTTCTTCTGCTATGCAACAAGCCAGCGGATAATCCCTTTCCGGCTGATCTGTAACCCCTCATGGGTGATAACGTCATCTGCATCGTCGAGCGTCAAAACAGTCTGGCTGTTTCCCAGATGAGGCGCTGCCAGTGCAAAGGAACCCAGCTCGCGCCTGCGGTTTTGGTCTGTCAGCGTGTCTGTCACCTGGTACTGCTCCCACCCGTCTGCTGTTCTGGCCAGAAAATCAAGTTCCCGGCCGCTGTCACTTGAGCCATAACAGACCTCCAGTCCGCGTCGTTTCAGCTCCAGAAAGACCAGGTTTTCAAGTCGAAAGGCATGGTTTTCTTCGGCCGGACGCACAATACTGGCAAGACCGGTATCAACAGCGTAGTATTTTTTTGTTGAGGAAAAGTGACGGCTCTGCTTCCAGCTGAATTTATTTGTTTCAAACAGGGCAAATGATTTTTGAAGATAGGAGACATAGTCAACAACCGTACTGTTTTTTACCGGAATACCCAGGTTGGCGCTTCGTTTAACCAGCGCAGCATAGCTGGTTACATTACCAACCGTTGCCAGCAGATAGCTCAACAGCTTTTCCAGCAGACCGACATGCTCAACCCGAAATCGTTTAACCACATCGTCCAGTATTACCTTGGTCAGGACACCGGAGAGGTAGGACACCTTCGCCTCGCCACGGGGGATATCAAAGACCTCCGGCAGACCGCCATATACCAGATACTCGTTTAAGAGCCTTGTCATGGCCGGCAGACGACGTTCAAACTCCCGTATGTTTTTCGGCAGTTCATTACGGTAGAGCAGAAACTCCTTGAAGCTGAACGGAAACAGAAAAAATTCAATAAAACGACCAGCCAGATTACTGCCAAGCTCTGTTGACAAAAGCTCTGAATTTGAACCGGTCAGCAGCAGTTCCAGATCATCCTCACGCTCATACAGAGTGCGGACAAAACGATCCCAGTCCGGCACGTTCTGAATCTCATCAAATATAACCAGACGGTGTCCCGGTACCGTGGTCTGCATAAACAGGGTAAATATCTGATCAAGATCACCCGGGGTAACACATTCCTGCAGACGGTAGTCTTCAAAGTTCAGATACAGCAGATTTTCTCTGGGTACTGCACCGCGTGTTATCAGCTTTCTGGCGACCTGCTGGGTCAGGAACGATTTGCCGGAGCGCCTGAATCCGGTTATGATCTTGATCGGGCGGGAACCGAAACAATCGAGAATATACGGTTCTAGCTGACGCTCAACCCCCTGGCGCGTCATCACCCGCTCCTGCCACTCAAAAATCAGTTGTCGAATCGCCTCTGGCTTCATTTTGTCCTCTAAAAAGGTATTTTTATGCACTTAAAATACCCCTTATAGAGCTACTATTCAATATAATAGTAATGTCTGTCAGCTGTTTTCCAGCCGTTCTCTGCGTCCTTGCGTCTCTTGTTCTTACTCTGCGTTAATTCTTTCTGCATCAACCGGCAACCGTACGGTAAAGGTAGTGCCCCTGCCCACTTCGCTCTCAACCTCAATCGTACCACCATGTTTCTTGATGATGTCATAGCTGATGGAGAGCCCTAAGCCGGTGCCTTTACCCACCTCTTTGGTGGTAAAGAACGGCTCGAAGATCCGGCGCTGCACTTCTGGCGGCATACCGCAGCCGGTGTCGCTGACCGTGACCAGTACCTGGTCTTCCTCTTGTCTGGTACCAACCGTGATCTGGCCACGGTTCTCTCCCAAGGCGTGGGCGGCATTGACCAGCAGGTTCAGAAAGACCTGATTCAGTTGCTGGGGAAAACATCTGACCTTGGGGATCTCGCCAAAGTCGCGGATCAGTTCAGCCACATACTTCAGTTCGCTCCAGGCAATGTTGATGGTGGTTTCAAGGGATTCGTTCAGATCGATCAGGGCGGTCTCAGCCAGATCGACCCGGGAGAAGCTCTTCAGGTCCTGGACAATCCGGCGTACCCGCCCGGCACCATCCTGACTCTCGGCAATAAGCTGGTGGGCGTCCTCCAGGATCAGGTCAATCTTGAGCCGTTTACGTGCCTCCTGCACCGGCGTACTGACCGTACCGTCGCCACACTGCTGCAGTGCCTGATCCACCACCCCGATATACTCGGTCAGGCGGCCCACGTATTTATCCAGCGATCCCAGGTTGCTGGTGATGAACCCCATCGGGTTGTTGATCTCATGGGCCACCCCGGCAGCCAGCTGGCCAATGGAGGCCATTTTTTCCTGCTGGTAGATCTGGGACTGGGCCTCGCTCAGCTCGGCCAGGGCCTGCTCAAGCTGAATCTTGCTGGCAACATGTTGATCCTTTTCCTGCTTGAGGGTCAGATAGGCCTGCTGAAGTTGCACATAACTCTGAATCTCGTTTTTCAGGATCAGGGCGGCATATCTGAAAAACGCCCCCAGGTTGGGTAAAAACTCTCCTGCATCAAGGTGCATGTTTTCAATCTTGAACACCCCGACCAGTGACTCGCCGGTCAGAAGCGGTACGGCCCAGCTGGAGGCCGAGGCAAAGTTGCGGGTGTGCATCAGGGTGTTCTGAAAATCATGGCTGGTATGGACCGGCTGACCTGCCTGCAGCGCATCTTGCAGCAGTGGATCTGCTATGCTGACCCCCTCTTGTTTGATCCCCTCCAGATTCGTATACCAGACGGTGTCATCAATAAAATAATAGAGCTCGGCATTGGTGCCGCCGATCGAATCAACCACCAGCTCCAGCAGGTTCTGAACGGTATTCTCCAGACCCGGCAGGGCACTCAGGCGATTCATCATAGTGGTAACCAGCTGCAGGCTGGATTTTTCTGCGGCCAGCCGGTCAGCCCGCTGTTTGTGAAACACAGCCTGCTCGGCCAGGTCTGCCTGCCCGGCCTGCTCCGGCGTGGGCGTCAGCAGCAGTTCAAGCTGTTGTTTCAGGTGATCCAGCGAAACATCCAGCCAGCGCAACGGCAGCCCCACTGAATCTGCGGCTGCCGTTGCCGATACGCTGAACTCTCCTGAACAGGGGGTGCGCAGGGCCAGCAAAAACTGCCGGTCCAGCTGAAAGATCTCCCGCGCCACCTCCCGATTGCCAAAGGTCTTTTCCAGTATCTCATCCCAGTTTACGGCCCACTCCTCCAGCAGAAAATAGGCCCCGTTTTCAAGTTCTGCCTTGAACCGCTCAGGCCCCAGCAACATCTCAACACAGTTCTGGCAGGGGATTCGCCTGGCCGTGGCAAGCTGGTCAATGCCCGGGTAGCAGGTGCCGTACAGCAGCAGAATCTCCTTGCTGCTGTGTTTCCGGAGGGCGCGGCTCAGGGCCTCCCGCAGCTGATCAAAATCAAAATGCAGGGACGAGGGCAGAAAGATCCGGCTACAGGGCCAGCCCTGCTCTGCAAACAGGTACTCCACCTCTTTTTTAAGGATGGCGCACCCTATCAGCAGACAATGGCTTTCAGGCATCTGCAGCTCCAAACTCTTTGGCTGCGCTGATCATGGCACGGATGTTCGCTTCCGGTACTGCCAACGGCATCAGAATAGTGCCGAAAAAGAACTTGCCGCCCGGCATACCGGCCTGCAGCATCCGTTGTACCTCTTGGCGCACCTGGTCCGGGCTCCAGCCGATCAGGGCGATGTCGTTGATCACCCCGCCGCAGAGTGCACGGCCATTGATGGCCTGTTTGCCGGTTGCAATGTCATCAAGGGGGCTCAGGTAATAGGTGCCGATGCCGGTTGCCTCAAAGACCTGATCAATAACCGGATTCATCCGGGCACCGCCGCAGTAGTAGACCACCCCGTCCACGCCCCCTTCCTCAAGATCACGTCTGATCCAGGGCAGGCTGAGCTCACGGAAAAAGGTTGGTGAGATGATATCAAGCGATCCAAAGGGGTTGGCATAGACCAGCACGTTGGCCCCTGCCTCACGGTAGGCCCTGATCTCCTGGCGAAAAAAACGGTTACATTTTACAAGCAGCCGGTCTCGGGCCTCTGCCGGTCCGGTCAGCAGCAGCTCAAGCCACTTTTCCATCCCCATCAAAAGCGCCGGCAGGGTCATGGATGAGGTCACATAGGCACAGATCGGACAACGGCCGCCTGCCTCACGACGCAGGATCTCCATACAGGTCTTGATCTCGGCAAAGGCCGGATGGGCGGTGATGTCATCCGGCACCTGCAGTCGGTCAATATCATCCAGGGTACGGATCACCATCTCCCCCACATTGGGGGGACCGTTGTCGGCAAAGACGATATGCCGGCAGCCCAGCAGTTCTGCCTCTTTGCCCACATAAAAAAGCCCCCAGAGGTTGTCGTGCCCGTATTTGCGCTGCAGCCGCAACTGCCCTTCTGCCACATGCTCCCCTTTGGCGTAGTACTCCTTGAGGCTCAGCCCCAGTTCCTGCGCCCCCTGATCCAGCAGATTGCAAAAAACCGGAATCCGGTCAGTCTTCTGTCCCTGGGCGGTTGCTGTTAATCGTTCAAGCGGTGTGGTCATGGCCGTACCTCCTCCAGCAGACGCATGACCACCGGACCGGCAGCAACACCGTTGCGGGCCCAGGCATCGGCCTGTACCGTGTGGTAGAGTTCATCATCATGGTTATAAGGCGCACCCCCGACAATGATCCTGATACGATCTTCCAAGCCTCGTTCCCGCAGGATACGACGTACCTCCTGCGGGCCGTTCTCGCTGCAGGCGGTATGCACCATCATGGATGATATGCCGATCACTCCGGCCCCTTCGGTAATGGCCTGCTCCACAAACCGCTCGGCAGGCACATTCAGTCCCAGGTCAAACACATCAACCATCTGGGCCTTCAGGCACCCGCTGACGATCCGTTTGCCCAGCCCGTGAAAATCTCCGGCAGCGGTACCGATCACCATTCGTCCCACTATCTCGGGGGCCTGGCTGAAGAGCGGCACCATCTGCTCTGTTACCTCTGCTGCAATCTGGGATGCCATAAAATGCTGGGCCAGATTGGTGTAGCGGTGCACACTCACAGCAGAGATAGAGTCTTCAATGGCCGGCACCACCACCTCAAACACAATCTCTTCCGGTGTCATACCGATCTTCAGCGCCTGCTCCACCACCTGCAGGGCCTGCTGCCGATCAGTATCAAACACCGCCTGTTCATATCGTTCTCGTATTGATTGCTTCATAGGTGTACCCCAGATTTCTGCCTTTCCCTGCGTCTCTGCATCCCTGCGTTAAAGATTCTGCTTCTCAATCTTTAAAAACCTTAACGCAGAGAGGCATGAGGAGCTTAAGGCACAGAGAACATCTAAATCTTTTGTTTTTCAGGTGTACCCCAGATTTCTGCCTTTCCCTGCGCCTCTGCATCTCTGCGCCTCTGCGTTAAGCTTCTTCTTGTTGAACATCAATCGGCAGCCGCACCATAAAGGTCGTCCCCCGCCCCACTTCGCTCTCAACCTCAATCGTACCACCATGTTTCTTGATGATGTCATAGCTGATGGAGAGCCCTAAGCCGGTGCCTTTACCCACCTCTTTGGTGGTGAAGAACGGCTCGAAAATTCGGCGCTGCACTTCTGGCGGCATACCGCAGCCGGTGTCGCTGACCGTGACCAGTACCTGGTCTTCCTCTTGTCTGGTACCAACCGTGATCTGGCCACGGTTCTCTCCCAAGGCGTGGGCGGCATTGACCAGCAGGTTCAGAAAGACCTGATTCAGTTGCTGCGGAAAGCACCTGACCCGGGGTATGTCACCGAAGTCACGTTGCAGTTCAGCCACATATTTCAGTTCGTTCCAGGCAATGTTGATGGTGGTTTCAAGGGATTCGTTCAGATCGATCAGAGCAGTTTCCGCCTGATCCACACGCGAAAAGTTCTTAAGGTCCTGGACAATCCGGCGTACCCGCCCGGCGCCATCCTGACTCTCGGCAATAAGCTGGTGGGCGTCCTCCAGGATCAGGTCAATCTTGAGCCGTTTACGTGCCTCCTGCACCGGCGTACTGACCGTACCGTCGCCACACTGCTGCAGTGCCTGATCCACCACCCCGATATACTCGGTCAGGCGGCCCACGTATTTATCCAGCGATCCCAGGTTGCTGGTGATGAACCCCATCGGATTATTGATCTCATGGGCCACCCCGGCAGCCAGCTGGCCAATGGAGGCCATTTTTTCCTGCTGGTAGATCTGGGACTGGGCCTCGCTCAGCTCGGTCAGGGCTTGCTCAAGCTCGCTGGTGGTGGCGCGCAGCTCAGTGGTGTCGTTGAGAGAAACTACATAACCCTGCAGCTCTTCCAGCTCAGTCAGGATCGGATAGACACTGATATCGTAGATTCGCTGTGAGCGCTCATGCAGCAGCTCGCCGGTTTTTCCGCTGAAGTTGATAAACCTGAACCCGGTCTGCTGCAGCAGCNNATCTTGTTGTAGCGCCGGATCAGGTGGTTGGCATCGGTCAGGATGATGAAGTCGTGCAGGTGGTCCAGGGTCTGTTCCCACTCCCGCTTGGCAAAGGTGATCTGCCTGAGCAGGGTAGCCAGCTCCTCTTCGGCCTGCTTGCGTCCGGTAATATCCTCCTGCACAGCCAGGTAGCCGGTTATCACGTTGCTGCGGTTTACCAGGGGAGAAATGGAACTTTCAACCCAGAACAGACTGCCATCCTTGCGACGGTTGCAGAACTCACCCCGCCATTGCTGGCCGGCTGCAAGCACAGCCCACAGGGTCTGCTCGTCACTGTCCGGCCTGTCTGCAGCACGCAGAAGGCCAACATGGCGTCCCAGCACCTCGGCTTCATCGTACCCGGTGACCCTGCAGAAGGTGGGGTTGACATACTCGATAGCGCCAGCGGTATCGGTCATGATTACCATGCTGGCGCTCTGCTCAACCGCTCTCGTCAGCCTGCGCATGGTGGCCTCAAGTTGGTGCTGGCCGGTTACATCCAGCCAGCTGCTGCGGATACCGTTGAACCGGCCGTGCTGGTCAGTAACCCGATGGCAGTGGTGTCTGAAGTAGCGGATGGAACCATCCTTGTGCCGCATCTGCAGCTCCAGGCCGGCACCCCCCATGGAGCAGCTGCCTGGCAGGTGCACATGCCAGCGCTCATAATCAACCGGATCAATCAGCCTGGCCAGCAGATCAGGTTCGGCATAGAACTCGGCCGCATCGTAGCCGAAGAGATTGCTGCAGTTGGGGGAGATGTAGCGGATATCACCGTTTTCCAGACGCCAGACAGCCACTTCGCTGCTGAATTCAGTCACCACCCGGTAGACCTCGGCTGACTCCTCCAGGGCGGCTGTGTCGTCATCAAGCTCCTGCAGCAGGTCGTTGATGACGGTTGAAAGGCGACCGATCTCGTCATCTGAGCGTACCGGCAGGAAACGCGCCTCCCCCTGCTTGCCGGAAAACTGCTGCAAGTGCTCGGTCAGCTGTTTGAGTGGCCGGATAATCCGGGTCATGCCGCGCCAGGTTAGGAAAATAGAAACGGGAATGTAGATCAGAAGAGCCAGATAAAGCCCCAGATTAAGCTGGTGAGATTGGTGGTGGCGCAGCAGCAGCAGTTCGGCCAGCGTCATTAGCAGCAGCGGCAGGGCAGCCAGCACCAGCAGGCTGGTTGCCTTTGCGGATATGCCTAGCGTTCTGAACCAGTGCACCATCTGCTCCTCCTTACCGGCACTATCAAACTATGCTGTTACCTGCAGCTCAGGCTCAAGGGGTAGTTCGATAAAAAAGGTGGTCATACCGTTGTTGGAGATGAAATCCACCACACCGCCCAGGTAGCGCTCACCAAACAGCTTCATGCTGTAGGTACCCAGCCCGCGCCCCTCTTTCTGCTTGGTGCTGAACGAGCGTTTGAACAACTGCAGCTGCACCTCCAGCGGCATTTCTCCCGGATTGGTGACAGATATCCGTGCCCGTCCAGCCTGGCAGTGGTGCCAGAGTTCAACCACATCTCCTTTTTTACAGGCCTCCAGGGCGTTCAGCACCATGTTGCCTACAATCCGGCGCAACAGGGTGCGATCGGTGACCATAGTACAGTCAGGCACCTGGTCAATCCTGATTTCACGGCCGCCGGCTCGATCGTGGTTCAGGTAGAGCTGCCTGATATCCTGCAGCAGTTCACCCAGATTTACGTCGGACCAGCGCGGTCGGTAGGTCCCCCGCTCGGCCTCCATCAGGCTGCGCTGGTGGCTGATCTCTTCAATCAGGTTGTCGGCCAGCCCCACCAGCAGCAGTTTGAACTCCTGCTCCACCTCGAGCGGACGACTGCCTTCGGCCAGCAGGGCTGCCAAACCCCGGATGCCGCCGGCATTGTTGAGGATATCGTGAAAAAAGACCCGCTCCATCACATAGCGCCTTTTTTCATCACTGATATCCCGCAGCGCCAGCACTGTAAAACGCTGCCCCTGCAAGGTTATCGGCGTGGCCAGCACATCCAGATCAAGGGCCTGAAATCCGTTCGAACCAAGAGCCAGGTGGCACTCCCGCTGCTGGGGCAGGCCGGTTTCCTGGCAAGCCAGAATCGCCAGTACCGCGCCGCATACCGAGCAGTTGCGTGCCGTTCCGCAGCCATCAATTCCGTTGGCCACATGCACGCAGCCCAAGGCCTCGCCTGGCCGGAGCCCCAACAACTGTTCAGGGTTTTCAACACCAAAGGCAGCAAGCAGCCGCTGGTTCACGGTCACAATCTGGCGCTGCTCGTTCAGCACCAGCAAAAAATCAGGCATGGCATCCAGCAGGGTTCTGATCAGCTCGCTCCCCACCACCAATGCGCTCTCATGCAACAGTACCTGCCCACTTGCCCGGCCAGCCGGTGCAAAACAGGTCTCGTGGTTCTGACACTCCATAACGTCCGTACCTCCTGCTGTGCTGTCGGTTATTCGTTCAACTCAAACCAGCGCTTCAGTACCGCCACCAGCCGTTGCCGGTTGATCGGTTTTTCAATAAAATCATCCATGCCCACTTCACGACAGAGCGCACGGCAGGCAGGATCTATCCGTGCTGAAAGAGCCACCACCGGTANNCAGTCCATCAGCACCAGATCAACCGGCTGTTCCCGCAGCAGCTGCAGTGCCTGCTCACCGCTTGCTGCCCCGGATGCCCGGCAACCGATCCGCTCAAGCAGCAGGCAGACCGTGTTCAGGTTCAGCGGACTGTCATCAACCACCAGAATATGCGGGATCTTCTCTGCTGCAGGTTGCATAAACACTCCGATCATCACGCAGTCACACTATCGCCTGCTTCATCCAGTACTAACAAGTATACAACAAATCAGATGATTGTCATCCGCAGCGGCCTGTCCCGACAAACGCACAAACGCCTGGCACTGAGCGGCACCGGGCGTTTATGGACTGCAAAGATTCCTGCTCCTGGCATGTGTGCAAAACTAGATATCCAGATTGACCACATTCAGGGCGTTCTGCTCGATGAACTCCCGGCGCGGCTCCACCTGATCACCCATCAGAACCGTAAAGATTTCGTCTGCCTCAACAAAATCCTCAATCTTGACCTGCAGCAGGGTACGGTTGTCCGGATTCATGGTGGTTTCCCAGAGCTGTTCCGGGTTCATCTCACCCAGACCTTTGTAGCGCTGGATCGCCAGTCCCTTTTTGGCGTATTCAAGGAAGTAGACCAGCAGCTCCTCATGGCGGGCAGTCTCCAGCAGGTGCTTGCCGTTTTCCTCAAGGCATGCAGTTCCGCCGGCCAGCAGTTCAGCCACCTTGCGCTGGGACTCCATCAGCAGCTCATACTCATGGCTGGAGAACACGCCCAGGGTCTGACTGTCAATCATGGAACGGACATTGCCGATGGTGAAGATAACCCGCTCGTCATCGGCCTGGTAGCTGCAATCCGCTACCAACCCCTGCATGGTGCTGAGGTAGATATCCAGACCGGTCATTTCTTCAATACCGGGACGGACACCGGCCCGCAGCAGCAGATCAAGAAGCTCTGCAGGAATACCTTTTTTAACCACTTTTTCAAACAGGGCACGCCACTCCAGCAGCTGACGGATCACCGGGATGATCTGCTTGCCGATGTAGGAACGATCACCTTTTTCAAGTTTCAGGATCAGTTCTTCTGCCCCTTCTTCCAGCAAAAAGTTCTGCAGGGCCGCTTCGTTACGCAGATAAAGCTCTTTTTTACCCCGCTTGACCTTGTAGAGCGGCGGCTGGGCAATGTAGAGGTGACCGCGCTCGATCAGTTCCCGCATGTTGCGGTAGAAGAAGGTCAGCAGCAGGGTCAGGATGTGGGAGCCGTCCACGTCAGCGTCGGTCATGACAATGATCCGGCCGTAGCGCAGCTTGGCAACGTCAAAGTCATCCTTGCCGATGCCGGTGCCCATGGCAGTGATCAGGGTCCGGATTTCCTGGGAGGAGATCATCTTGTCAAAACGGGCCTTTTCCACGTTGAGGATCTTGCCCTTGAGCGGCAGAAT
>DIUB01000215.1:0-136 GCA_002422265.1 Geobacter sp. UBA6169 | reverse complement strand
CGGGCTGCCTCGATTGATTTTTCAAGGATCCGCTTGGCCACCTGGGGGTTTTCCTCCAGATAGACTGCCAGCCGCTCGTTCAGCAGCGATTCAACGTATCCCTTGACCTCTGAGTTGCCCAGCTTGGTCTTGGTCT
>DIUB01000199.1 GCA_002422265.1 Geobacter sp. UBA6169 | reverse complement strand
CCGGCAACACCATGGCCAGCAACCCGGAGTGGCGCCACAGCCTGTCTGAATGGAAGGCGATACTGACCCGCTGGATCACCACGCCGATACCGGACAATATGGTCAATTTCGGCATGTTTCAGGATATGCGGGCCATCCACGGCTCGCTGGAACTGGAGCAGCAGTTGCGGGAGCACATTCTTGCCGAGACCCACCGCCAGACCCTGTTCTTTCCCTATATGGCCCGCAACATTGTCCGTTTCAAGCCGCCCATGGGGCTGTTCGGCAGGATCAAGACCGAATCACGGGGTGAGTACAAGGGGATGTTTGATCTGAAGCGCGGCGGAATCTTTGCCCTGACCCTGGGGGTCAGTCTGCTGTCGCTCTATTACGGCACCATGGGGGGCACCACCTGGGAAAAGATCGGCCGTTTGAGGCAGCTGGGCAAGATTGCGGCTGAAGATCTGGACAAGCTTGAGGAGTCGTTCACCTTTCTGCTGAAGCTGCGCCTGCAGCGGCAGTTCAGGGCCCTTGAATCGGGCCGGAAGCCGACCAACCATATCGACCCGCTGGTGATGACCGACCGGGAGCGCGAGCTGCTGCGGGACGCCTTCAAAGGGGTCAACCTGCTGCTGCATATCCTGGAAGACACCTTTCAACTGAAGATGATCAGGGGTTGACCGGTTTTTCTCCCAAACGGTCAGCCTCCAGAATCCACCCGCCCCCCATGGCCTTGTAGACCGTGATCAGCGACACCAGCTGGTCGTAGCCGGTCTGGGTCTGGTTCAGCCTGCCGGTAAACAGCGAACGCTCGGCATCAAGCACCTGCAGGTAGCTTGAGGTGCCTGCCTCAAACTGCAGCCGGGCTATCCGGGCATACTCCTCCAGCGACCGCACCTGCCGCATCAGCGCCTCCAGCTGCTCCTTGCCCTTTGCTGTCTTGATCAGGGCGTCTTCCACTTCGCGGAAGGCGGTTAACACTGTTTGCTGGTAGCGGTACAACGCCTGCTGCTGCTGGGCCTCGGCCTGCCTGACCTCTCCCGCTATCTTGCCGAAGGTGAGCAGGGGGGCCAGCAGCTGGCCACCGGCCGACCAGACGTAGGAGCCCGGCGTAAAGAGCGAGCCGATGTCGCTGCTGGCCGTGCCCAGGGCACCGGTCAGGCTCAGGCTGGGGAACCAGGCGGCCCGGGCCACTCCGATCCGGGCGTTGGCCGCGATCAGCGCCTGCTCGGCCTCCATGATGTCAGGACGCCGCTCCAGCAGCGTGGACGGCAGACCGGCCGGAATACCGGGCGGCACCAGCTTGCCAAGCGGCTTGCCGCGCGGGATCGGCCCCGGCGCACGCCCCAGCAGCAGCGACAGCAGGTTTTCCTGCTGCCGGATCAGGGATTCGTAGGACGGGACCATCTGCCGGGCCGATTCATACTGGGATTCGGCCTGTGAAAGCTCCAGCTGGGAGATGGTGCCGTACTGGTAACGCAGCTGAAACAGCTTGAGGCTGTCGGCATAGACCTGCTCCGTAGCTCGTGCAATCTCAAGCTGGCGGTCCAGACCCCGCAGGGTGATGTACCCCCCGGCCACATTGGCAACCAGTGATACCAGCACACCGCGCCGCCCTGCCTCGGTTCCCACCAGCTGCGCCAGGGCCGCCTCGTTGGAACGACGCAGCTTGCCCCACAGATCAACCTCCCAGGTGGCATTCAGGGCCGCCTGATAGCTTTCGGTCACCTTGCCGCCCCCACGCTGGGCCCCGGCATCAAAACCGGCGCCGATCTGGGGATAGTACTGCGAGCGGGAGGAGTCCATGGCCCCCAGATACTGGTTCACCTTGGCGGTGGCCTGCATCAGGTCAAGATTACCCTTGACGGCAGTTTCAATCAGCCCGTCCAGCACCGGATCGTCAAACTGCTGCCACCAGCGGGTGTTGGCCAGATCGGCCGCAGCCTGGTATTCAACCTGCCAGGAGGCGGGCGACGCGATATCCGGCCTGACGTAATCAGGCCCCACCGAACAGCCGGTGAACAGCAGCAGCATCAATCCACAGACAACGCTACGCATGATCGTTGCCTCCTTCCTGCACGGCAGTTATGCCCTTTTTTCTGCTGAAGATGCCGCTTGAGTTCTCAAGCAGCACAAAAAAGAGCGGTACGAAAAACGAGGCCACCAGGGTGGAGGCCAGCATGCCGCCGATCACCCCGGTGCCGATGGCCCGCAGGCTGTTGGCACCGGCGCCGTGGGCAATGGCCATCGGCACGCAGCCCAGGATAAAGGCCAGCGAGGTCATGGCAATCGGACGCAGCCGCAGGCGGGCCGCCTCCACCGCCGCATCAGCGGCCGACATCCCGTTTTTGAGATTTTCTGCGGCAAACTCGATGATCAGGATGGCGTTTTTGGCTGAGAGCCCCACCAGGGTTACCAGTCCCACCTGGAAGTAGACATCATTCTCAAGACCCCGCACCCAGGTAAGCAGCAGGGCACCGCAGATGGCAAACGGCACCGACAGTACCACCCCCACCGGCAGGGACCATTTCTCATACTGGGCTGCCAGGATCAGAAAGACCATGATCAGGCCGAAGGCAAAGGCAATGGCGGAGGTGCCGCCGGCCTTTTTCTCTTCAAAGGCCTGACCGGCCCAGGAAAAGTCGTAGCCGTCCGGCAGCACCTGCCCGGCCACCTCTTCCATGGCGGCAATGGCCTGGCCGGAGCTGAAACCGGGGGCCTGGCTGCCGTTGAGCTTGGCCGCTGCAAAACCGTTAAAACGGGGCAGCAGGCTGGGACCGGCCACATAACTGATGGTGGCCATGGCTGACAGCGGCACCATGGCGCCGCTGTTGGAACGGACGTAGACCTGGGTCAGGTCGTTGGGTTCGTTGCGGTACTCCGGCTCAGACTGGATGATCACCTGCCAGATACGGCCATACTGGACGAACTGCCCCACATAGGCCGAACCGAAGTAGGACTGCAGGGTGTCGTAGACCGTGGAGACCGGCACCCCCAGCAGTTCGGCCCGGGCCCGGTCAAGATCAAGGTACATCTGCTGCTGGCTGGCCGAGAAGGTGCTTGATACGCTGCTCAGCTCCTTGCGCTTGCGGGTTTCGGCAACAAAGGACTTGGTGATCTTTTCAAGCTCCTGAACCGAGCCGCCCCCCTTGCTCTGGATGTAGAATTCAAACCCGCCGGTACTGCCCAGGCCGGGTATGGATGGAGGGTTGATCGGAAAGACCATTCCCTCCTTGATGCCGGCCAGCTTGTGGCGCAGGTCGGTGACCACGCTGAAGGAGTCGCTCCCCTCCCCTTTCCGCTCCTGATACGGCTTGAGGGCGGCAAACAGCAGCCCGGCATTGTCACGGACACTGCTGTCGATCAGGCTGTAGCCGTTAATCTGGGTGATATCGCCCATAAACCTGTTGGTCTGCAACGTCTGGACGGCCCGGTCGGCAACGGCCGTGGTCCGCTCCATGCTGGCGGCATCCGGCATGATGGCCCCCACAAACAGGTAGCCCTGGTCTTCATCCGGCACAAAGCTGCCCGGCACCACCTTAAACAGCACCACCACCGCCACGATCACCCCGCAGAACAGGCCCAGCCCCACGGTCTTGTGGTTGATCAGCCAGCGGACACCGGCGGCGTAGCGATCCGTCAGCCGGGTAAAGCTGTCTTCAAACCACTTGAAGAACCCCTTTTTCTCGCCATGCCCCGGTTTGAGTATCCGGGCTGCCAGGGCCGGTGAGAGGGTCAGGGCCACCACCCCGGACAGGACCATGGAGATGGCAATGGTAACGGCAAACTGCTTGTAGAGGGTGCCGGTCATCCCCCCCAGAAAGGCCACCGGCAGAAAGACCGATCCCAGCACCAGCACAATGGCCACCAGGGCGCCGGTCAGGTCCTGCATCGCCTTTTTGGCCGCCTCCATCGCCGACATGCCGCGGGAGGCCATGTTGTGTTCCACGTTTTCCACCACAATGATGGCATCATCCACCACCAGACCGATGGCCAGGATCATGCCGAACAGGGTCAGCATGTTGGTGGAGAACCCCAGGGCCTTGATGCCGATGTAGGTGCCGATGATGGCGATCGGTACGGCCAGGATCGGGATCAGGGTGGCGCGGAAGCTCTGCAGGAACAGGAACACCACCAGCACCACCAGTACCACCGCCTCAAAAAAGGTGTGGATCACCTTTTCAATGGAGGCGGCCGTAAATTCACTGGTGTCCAGCACCACCTTGTAATCCAGCCCCTGGGGGAAGTTTTTCTTCAGATCGGCCAGCAGGCTGTTGATCTGCTTTGAGGTTTCAATGGCGTTGGCGCCCGGCTGCTGGTAGACCACGATGGCCACTGATTTCTTGCCGTTGACCTTGGTGGTAACCGAGTAGTCCTTGCCCCCCAGCTCGGCCCGGGCCACGTCTTTGAGACGTACCAGGCCCGAGCCCTCGCTGGCGGCCCGGATGATGATATTGTCAAACTCGGCCGGGTCGGCCAGCATCCCTTTGCTGGTAACCACAAAGGTCTGCTGGGTTCCTTGAGGCGAGGGAGACTGACCGATGGAGCCGATGCCGAAGGCCTTGTTCTGACGCTGGATGGCACCGGAGATGTCTGCTGCAGTCACCCCCAGCTGGGCCATCCGGTCCGGCTTGAGCCAGATCCGCATGGCCAGATCGGGCAACGGAAACATGGAGGAGAGGTTGGCGCCGGGCACCCGCTTGATCGGATCGAGGATGTAGAGGTTGGCGTAGTTACCCAGATAGACCGGATCGTAGCGGTCATCGGGCGAATAGACGCTGATTACCATCATGAACGACTGGGAACGCTTCTGGACCGTTACCCCCTGCTTGGCAACCACATCCGGCAGCAGCGGCGCAGCCTGGTCCACCCGGTTCTGCACGTTGACCTGCGCCAGGTCGGGGTCGGTGCCGGCCTCAAAGGTAACGGTCAGGGTCATGTTACCGGAGGATGAGCTGGTGGAGGACATGTACATCATGCCGTCCACCCCGTTGACCTGCTGCTCGATCGGCGCAGCCACGGTGTTGGCGATCACCTCGGCCGTGGCACCGGGATAGAAGGCCGAGACCTGCACCGTAGGCGGCGCAATGTCCGGATACTGGGCGATGGGAGTGGCCTTCATGGCCATGAAACCGGCCAGGGTGATGATGATGACTATGACGGCGGCAAAGACCGGACGATCAATAAAGAAGCTACCCATAACCGCCCCCTACTTCGCTGCAGCCGGTTGGGCTGCAGGCGCAGCCTGACGGTGCTGATCTGCCGGAACCGGCTTGACCGGCGCACCGGGGGCCAGTTTCATAAAGCCGTCAACCACTATCTGGTCACCGGCCTTCAAGCCCTGGCTGATGATCCAGTCATGTTCCAGCCAGTCTCCCACAACAACCGGACGCGCCTCGGCCTGCTGCTTGTCGTTGACCACAAAGACGATATGGCCGTTACTGGTCTGGATCACAGCCCGCTGGGGCACAGTGATGGCATTGGGCCTGCTGGCCCCTTTCAGCCATGCCTTGACAAACATGCCGGGACGCAGCATCCCCTTGGGGTTCGCTATCTCGGCCCGCACCAGGTAGGTGCCGGTATCGCGATTAAAGGTGGGGTCGGCAAAATTGACCACTCCGGTCAGGGGATAGCGGCTGCCGTCAGCCAGCTCCAGCTGTACCGTGTACTGTCCGTTTTTGGGCCGCAGAATCCTGCCGCTCTCCACCTCTTTACTCATGGCGGCCTGCTGGTTCTGGGAGACGCTGAAATCGATCCAGGCCGGGTCAAGCCTGGCAACATAGGTCAGCTTGGCTGAGCTGCTGCCGGCAGCAACGTAAGCGCCTTCACGGACCAGAGACTGGCCCGATACGCCGCTGACCGGGGAGGTGATGGTGGTGTAGCTCAAGTCAAGCAGTGCCTTGTCCAGATTGGCCTGGGCCTGCTGCAGACCGGCCTCGGCAGCGCGAAAATTGCCGATGGCGTTGTCCAGATCACTCTTGCTGGCTGCGTTCTGCTCCGCCAGCGGCTTGACCCGATCAAGGTTTGCCTTGGCAGTAAAGAGCTGCGACCTGCGGCTCTCCACCTCGGCCCTGGCTGCATTGACTGCCGCTTCAAACGGCTTTTTGTCGATCTGGAACAGCACCTGTCCCCGGCGAACCGGTTCACCCTCGCGGTAGCTGATCTTCTCAAGAAAGCCGCTGACCCGCGCCATGATATCCACCTGATGGGAGCTTTGAATCTGGGCCACAAAAGGGAAGGCCACCGGCACGGTTTTAGGCTGCGCCGCTGCAACGGTTACTTCAATTGCCGGCAACGGTGCCTTGGGCTGCTCTTTGGCGCCACAACCGCACAACGATACAAACAACAGCCAGCAGCCTGCAACTGCAACCAGTATACGCATGGTACCCATAGAACCGTTCTCCCGAGAGTCAGAGATTTTGTGTAGCTGACACCATCAGGCACAATACCAGCATTTCAAACCATGTCAAACCTGAGAGAATACTGGGACCGCATCAGCTGTATGAGTGGACACGGGAGACTTGACGGCCATCCACTGCTGTGCTATGCAGCAAAACTCACAAATTCAACAAGTTATCCTTAAAACGACAGTTACTCACGCGGAGCCTCGAAGCTCGCGGAGAAAATCAAGCAGTTACCTGAAATAAGTGATTAACCCTCCAGGTGAAACATTGGCATGCCATAACTACTTGATAGCACTCTTCGCGTCTCCGTGCCTCCGCGTGAAACTGTTTTTTACGGGGTTATGCCTCTATATTCGTGCAAACACGGTGCAATTGCCTGCAGTTACTATAAAACTTATATCCGGAGGGTACCACGCATGTCAGACCTGATCACCCATACCATCGGCAGCCTGCTGGACGACATCGCCCGCCGATTTCCCGACAACGACGCCCTGGTCTACCCGGAGCGCGGGCTGCGCTACAGCTATGACCAGTTTAACCAGGTCTGCCGTCAGGTTGCCAAGGGCCTGCTGCGGCTGGGGGTCAAAAAGGGGGACCACCTCTCGATCTGGGCCTACAACGTGCCGGAGTGGGTGATCCTGCAGTTTGCCACCGCCAGGATCGGGGCGGTGCTGGTCACCATCAATACCGCCTACAAATCAGCCGAGCTGGAGTATGTGCTGCAGCAGTCCGACTCCACCACCCTGTTCATGGTCAGGTCCTTCAAGGACACCGATTACGTCAAGACCCTGACCGACGTGATCCCTGCGCTGGCAACATCCGAACCGGGCAACCTGCAGCACGGCAAGCTGCCGTTCCTGAAGAACGTGGTCTTTATCGGCCAGGATACCCCGGCAGGTATGATGAATTTTGAGCAGATCATTGCGCTGGGCGCGGAGGTGCCCGATGCGGAACTGGCTGCCGTTGAGGCCACCCTTGACTGCCATGAGACCATCAACATGCAGTACACCTCCGGCACCACCGGCTTCCCCAAAGGGGTGATGCTGACCCACGCCAATATCATCAACAACGGTTTCAACATCGGCGAGTGCATGAAGTTTACCGAAAAGGACCGGCTCTGCATCCCGGTGCCGTTCTTCCACTGTTTCGGATGCGTGCTGGCGGTGCTGGCCTGCGTGACCCACGGTTCCACTATGGTGCCGGTGGAGATCTTTGATCCCTTAAAGGTGCTGCAGACCATTGAGGCGGAGAAGTGTACCGCAGTGCATGGCGTACCCACCATGTTCATTGCCGAACTGGAGCATCCGGATTTCAGGAACTTTGACCTCTCCAGCCTGCGTACCGGCATCATGGCCGGTTCACCCTGCCCGATCGAGGTGATGAAGCGGGTGATCCGCGACATGCACGCCTCGGAGATCACCATTGCCTACGGCCAGACCGAGTCCTCGCCGGTGATCACCCAGACCCGCACCGACGACCCGATTGAGCTGCGGGTGGCCACCGTGGGCCGGGCCCTGCCGGATGTGGAGGTGAAAATAGTTGATATTGAGACCAACGCCACCCTGCCGCCGGGCAAGCAGGGGGAGCTCTGCACCCGGGGCTATCTGGTGATGAAGGGTTACTACAAGATGCCGGAAGAAACGGCCCGGGCCATTGACAGCGAGGGCTGGCTGCATACCGGCGACCTGGCCATTATGGATGAGAACGGCTACTGCAAGATCACCGGCCGGATCAAGCAGATGATCATTCGCGGCGGCGAGAATATCTACCCCCGCGAGATCGAGGAGTTCCTCTACACCCACCCCAAGGTCTCCGACGTGCAGGTTTACGGCGTGCCGGACAAGAAGTACGGCGAGCAGGTGATGGCGGCCATCATCGTCAAGCAGGGAATGACCATGACCGAAGAGGAGGTGCGGGAGTTCTGCAAGGACCGGATCGCCAACTACAAGATCCCCAAGTATGTCAAATTCGTGGAGGGGTACCCGATGACTGCCTCCGGCAAGATTCAGAAATTCAAACTGCGTGAAATGGCCATCAAGGAACTGCACCTGGAGGATGCCGGTCCAACGGCGTAGGGCCGGCAACATTCTTAATCCCCGGCTCCGCCCCCCTCCCCGGCCCTCCCCCTCCTGGGGAGGGAGGAACAGGCCGGTACTCCTCCTCCCCCCAGTAGGTAAGAGGTCGGGAAACCGGTAGCGCTGCCGGTCTGGACAGTTCTCCTCCTCCCCCCAGCGGGGGGAGGCCGGGAGGGGGGAGAGGTCGGCAGCACAAAATCAGTTATTTTAGAAACGACAGGAGTTCTACCCCATGCTTGTTCCATTTATCGCTGTTCTGGCAGGTCTGGCTTTACTGGTATGGAGCGCAGACCGTTTTGTTGAAGGTTCCGCCGCCACTGCCCGTCACTTTGGCATGCCGCCGCTGTTGATCGGCATGGTGATTGTGGGGTTCGGCACCTCTGCCCCTGAGATGGTGGTTTCCGCCCTGGCCTCATGGCAGGGCAACCCCGGCATTGCCCTGGGTAATGCCTACGGTTCCAACATCGTTAACATTGCGCTGATACTGGGCCTTACCGCGCTGATCAGCCCCATAGCGGTACACTCGCAGGTACTGCGTAAAGAGCTGCCGGTGCTGGTGCTGGTAACGGTGGTTGCCATGCTGCTAACCTATGATCTGCAGCTGACCCGTTTTGATGCGTTGATCCACCTGGGGCTGTTCGCGCTGCTGATGGCCTGGACCATCCGCGAAGGATTGCAGCAACGGGGAGACACCCTGGCAGAGGAGACGGAAGAGGAGCTGAAGCAGCACACCATGCCGCTGAAACGTGCGCTCTTCTGGATGGCAGCAGGGCTGCTGGTGTTGATCGCCAGTTCGCGGCTGCTGGTCTGGGGTGCGGTTGCCATTGCCCAGCAGCTGGGGGTAAGCGACCTGATCATCGGTCTGACCATTGTGGCGGTGGGCACATCGCTACCTGAGCTGGCCTCTTCCATCATCGCCATCCGGAAGAATGAGCATGATATTGCCCTGGGCAATGTGATCGGTTCAAACCTGTTTAATACACTGGCAGTGGTGGGGATCGCCGGGATGATTCACCCACTGGATTTCGACCGGTCGGTATTTGCACGGGATATGGTGATCATGGGGCTGCTGACCCTGGCCCTGTTCCTGGCCTGTTACGGATTTCGCGGTCCGGGCAGGATCAACCGCATTGAAGGGGCGCTGCTGCTGGCCTGCTACATCGGCTACACCGCCTACCTGATCTCAACCGTGTTTGCATGACCTGAAGAAGAGAGCGCCTTGAGCTGGAATCGGCATTACCATCCTCCGGAGGCACCACCGCCGCCGGAGGAGCCGCCGCCACCTGAAAAACCGCCGCCGGAGAAACCGCCGGACGAGAACCCGCCACCGCCGCCGGACATGAGGGTGAATCCGCCGATTGAGGCACTGCCCTTGGTTCTGAGATCCTTCTGGGCCTTCTGATACCAGGCCTTGTTGCGAAGCCACAGCTTCATGACCGGGAATCCTATCAGGTAGACCACCAGGCAGGCCAGGGCCCCCTGGGTGCCGATGACCACCACAGGGAACAGAGCCCAGAACGGTATCAGAAACAGGTACAGAAACCAGCCCACACCGGGCGTAAGTATGCCGATTACCGTAAACAGGCCGATGATGCCGAACACAAAGGCGCCAATCAGTATTCTTTCCACCACAGACAAGTCAGCACCATCAAGCCCTCCCCCGGAGCGCTGCTGCGTGCCTGCTGCTGCCGGCAATGCCTCGCCCTCCAGCACCTGCACCACCGCCAGTGCTCCGGCCGTGATCCCGGCATCAAAATCTCCGGCCTTGAAATGGGGGGCCATGGTCTGCTGAATGATCCGGCCGGCGGTCAGATCGGTCAAAACCCCTTCAAGTCCGTAGCCGACCTCTATCCGCATCCTTTTGTCCTGCGGTGCCACAATGATCAGTACCCCGTTATCCTTGCCCTTGATCCCCAGCTTCCAGTCCTCAAACACCCTGACGGCAAACCCCTCGATGCTCTCCCCTTCCAGTGAAGGAACGGTGAGTACCACCACCTGATTACCGGTCTTCTCTTCATGGGCCTTCAACTGCTCACTCAGGTTGCGCCGGGCCTCTGCAGAGAGCAGCTGTGCGTTATCCGTTACCCTGCCGGTCAGATAGGGAACCTCCAGCGCCAGCAGAGGGCTGGTCAATCCCGGCAGGCAACTGAACACCACCAGCAACAGCAACAGGAGTATCAGCTTTTTCATTGGCCACGCTCCTCAAGGATGTTTGGCAACAGATCACCGCCGGCTGCGCCGGGCGTCACCGCAGACAACGGCTTTTCAAGCTGCTGCAGCCCCATACCCAGCGCATCGGCAATCCGTCCCTTTTTCAGGTGCGGCTCCATTGCGCTGATCACACCTTCCAGCACCTCTTGAGACAGATACGGCACCAGCCCCCTGTCCGGCATAATGACGACCTGATGTTCAAAAAGGCTTACCAACAGCAGCAGCGCCTTGTGATCAGGGGTGGCGAAGATCCCGTTTTCCAGAATCATCGACTGGGCATACTGGTGTACCTCGGTGGCGGCACGGTAGCGGGAGAGAAACAGACGTGCACAGGCAGGCCAGAACACGGTCAGCAATGCTGCTGTTGCACCGCTTGCCAGCAGGATCGCAATCGTCGCAAGCGGCTCAAATCCGCCACCACCTGCCAGCATGACCATCAGCAGCCCGGCTGCCGTTGAAACCCCAAAGGCACAGGCCTTCCACGGCAGCTCCTCATAACTGTCACTGCGCTGAACCACCGCAACCACCAGCTGCAGCCCATGACGTTCTTCCAGGGCACGCACGGCAGCATCGATCCGACCTCGTTCCGTATCAGTGAGCATACTCTTCATAAGCACCATCCCCTCCACGTATGGGTAAAACCTACCAGAACTCTGCGGCTTGTCAAACAGGGGGATGCTTTCGGCAGTGTTTTCACACTTGACAACTAAAAAAAAGGCGTGATTATTGCAAAATAAAATTGCCGTTGCTTCAGAACAGTGCACCCGTTGCCCACACTATGGCCTTTCAGGCATGGCTCAGCTACTTAACCAAAGCATGAAACAACACAAAGGCAAACCATATGAAACCAGAATTTTACGAAGATATCAGGGCATTTACACTGGTTGAGCTCATAGTGGTTTCTGCCATTCTGGGTGTACTGGCAATCATGAGCATTCCGCTGTTCACCCAGTATGTAAACAAGACAAAAAGTAGTCGTGCTCTTGCCGAAATTCGTAACATTGAAAAGGATATTACAGCCTACATTATTGACAAGAACACGTTACCCCCCACGTTAAATGATGCGGGGTTCACACGGCCTGACCCCTGGGAGCGGCCTTACGAATACAGCATCATCGGCAGCGGCCCCGCCCCGCTGGAAAACTTCATTGCAGACCCCCTGAATACCGATTACGACCTTTATTCCAAAGGGCCTGACGGGCTCAGTGACGCAGCAGCTGCTCACGCAACGAGCGCTGATGACATTGTACGTTCCAATGATGGCGGTTATGCCGGATTGAGGGCAGGCTTATGACACAAACAGACAAGAATCCGTTTGCAGAACTGGAAACCATTGCTGTTGCTAAAAACACATCAGACAAGGAAGAGCTTGATTTTTCTTTTTTTGATGAACCA
>DIUB01000141.1 GCA_002422265.1 Geobacter sp. UBA6169 | reverse complement strand
CGCAGCTGGCTTTTGACGAACTGCTTTCAAGAACCGCCCCATGTTAACCGAGAACATGAAGTGTACTACTATCTGCGCCTACTGGCAGCATTTGACATCAAAGGCAGTGCGACCACACCTTTTCTGGTTACCACACCTGATGAAGACCGGGTTGCAACGGAGATGCTGGCTGCTCACGGTATTGCCCCGCATGAGCGTCTGGTGGGAATCAATGCCGGTGCAAGCTTCGGTTCTGCCAAACGTTGGTATCCGGAACGATTTGCCGGGGTAGCGCACTATCTGGCTGCAGCATGGCAAGCCAGGGTAATCCTGTTTGGCGGTCCGGATGAGGTTGCAATTGTTGCCGCTATTGATGCGGCCCTGGCTGGTAATTGTGTCAATATGGCAGGTAAAACCACAGTACGGCAACTGATGGCCCTGATCAAACGGTGCAGCTTCTTTGTTACCAATGATTCCGGTCCGATGCACATTGCAGCCGCTTTCGGGGTACCGCTGGTGGCGATCTTTGGCCCCACCGACCATGTCGGCACTGCCCCGGTTTCAGAAAAGGCGGTTATCATACGCCAGCCGGTCGACTGTGCTCCCTGTAAGCTGCGGACTTGCCCCACGGACCATCGTTGTATGACAGCAGTGACGGTCGAGCAGGTCGTAGAGGCTTCTGAACAGCTTTGGCAGGCACAATCGGTCGCTTCAGCGCTGGAGCAGCCGTTGCAGTGCACTACCTGAAGGCAGGTGCCGGGGCACCAGTTCCAGAACCCTGGAGTAACAGTCAACAGCGTATTCTGGATCTCCCTGTTGTTCGTACCACTCCCCTAACAAAAACCATCCCCAGGGGTGGTCCGGTTCACGATCTGCAATGATGCCGTAGGCTGTAGCCGCAGCTGACGAATCACCCGCAGCCATCAGGGTGTCACCCAGTTGCATGGCTGTGACCGCACTGTAACCGTTCTGACTGATAAGTTGCTGCAGGGCTGCAGGTGTAGCGCAATGTCTGTAGCGGGCTGTCCGGGACAGCAGCTGATCAACCAGACGCGGGCCGTCGGGTAGAGCAAGGACTGCCTTGCTTCGGCTGGTCTCAAACAGATCCGCCCGGAGGTTCCCCGTCTGCACCGCCTGTTTGAACAGTTCGGTACCGGGATAATAGGCCAGCGGAGCAACCTGCAGATCATCGGGACGCATCTGCTGCACCAGTTTGAGGGTCAGCTGACGATCCGCCTCTTCTTCTTCAGGGATGCCGGTGATCAGGTAGATCGAGAGTTGTATTCCAGCTTGTCGCACCAGCGTGGCAGCACGGATGATCTGGTCAGGGGTGCTGTTTTTGCCCAGTAGTTGCAGCATCCGTGGTGAGCCCGACTCAACCCCCAGCTGAACGCATTCACAGCCCGCTTGCCGCATCAGCTGCAAGGTCTCGGCGTCAATGGCCTCTACCCTCGATTGGCAGTTCCAAAACAGTTTGATTTTTTGATGTAGCAGCTCCTGGCAGAGTGCCCTGGTGCGCTGACGGTCGGCAGTAAAGGTGTCATCCCTGAGTGAAAGATAAATCAGGCCAAAGGTGTCGCGCAAAAAGCGCATCTCGTCAGCGATTGAAGTGGCAGAACGGAAGCGTACCCGACGGCCCCAGAATACCGGTGAAGCACAAAAGCGGCATGCAGCCGGACAACCGCGTGAGCCGGCAAGAAACTCTGCTTGTAACTGCGGATCACCGTACAGCATTTCATCAAGGTATTGTGCGGGAAACGGCAGCAGGTCAAGCTGCTGAACCGGTGTCCGTGGCGCTGTCTGCTGCACTTCACGTCCCTGACGCAGCACCAGTCCCGGTATAGAGTTGAGGTGGGTCTGGTTCGCCAGTGCGTCCAGCAGCTCCGGCAGGGTCTCTTCCGCCTCGCCTGTTACCACCAGATCCACCTCTGGATGATGCTGAAGAGTCAGCTCAGCCTGATGGGTTGCGTGCCCGCCTCCCAGAATCACCAGACTTTCCGGCAGCTGTTGTTTGATCAGGCGGGCGAGGGCAAGGGTTACGTGGCGATTGTGGGTCCATTGTGACAGGCCGATTACTCTTGGTTGACGACTCAGAAGCAGTTGGCGGATCTCATGCAAAGATACGCCGCTCAGGTTGGCCAGGGTAACCGGATACCCACGGGAGCGGAGTACGGCATGGAGGGAGCAGAGCCCGATCGGAAGCAGCTGTTCAAAGCCGTCGCTTTGCCGTTCAGGTTCTGATGTATAGGCGAGCAGTGTCTGTATCATGGGCGGCTGAGACAAAAAAACGGGCTCACTGCTGAGCCCGTTTCAGGTTGCTAGTCTTACTGTATACTACCTGGTGGTGGCCGGGCTGTTCAGTCCCAGAAAATCATTGGCAAGCACATCGGTGTCCTGCTCTTCTTCAACCTCAAGGATCAGCGTTTCAAGGTTAATCGTGTCTGGGTTGAGTTTTTCAATGCGACGGGCACCCAGATAGCGTGAGAGGTAGTAGGGGGTGTCCATTGATGAGACCACCACTCGGCGGCTCTTGGATGAGGCGTGTATCATCTTGCGATCGCCCAGGTAGATACCGACATGGGACGGAAATGGGGCGTAGGTACGAAAGAATACCAGATCACCTTTACGCAGGTCGCCAACCGGTACCACTGAGCCGATCCTGAACTGTTCCCGAGCGGTGCGCGGCAGACTGACTTCTTGTTCTCTGAAAACCTGCTGGGTAAAGCTGGAACAATCCAGCGCATATCGGCTGTTACCTCCAAAGCGGTAACGCGCCCCCAGAAAACTATAGGCAGATTTTTTCAGGCTAGAGAAGGTTGAGGCGTTCTTTTCGAGGTTTTTTGCAAGATCCACCGGGGTGTCGGTGTCAGTGTCAAGGTCAGTCAGTTCAGCCAGTGTGTTGGTAAACTCGTCATCGTTCAGCAGATCGCGGTTAACCAGTTTCAGGCGGTTTTTGTTGGCCTGTCGGGCGGCGACCAGGTCACACGTTTCAGCAGTATCGCTCAGCGCAAGTATCTGGCCGATCTTGAGCTTGCCACCGCGCATGTTGTTGAGGCGTCGCAGTTCAGCAACGGATTTGCCGGTTTTCCTTGCGATTGAGGAAAGAGAGTCACCTTTGGCAACGGTATATGTACTGCAGTTTTCGATCAGTGTGGTGCCTGCTGCGGCCCGGGAGGGGATAATCAGGGTGGTTCCTTTTGAAACGCGTGTGCTGCTGAGGTTGTTAGCGCTCTTGATTTCATCTACGGATACACGGTATTTGCGGGCAATTCCGGCAACGCTTTCATTCTTGCGAACGATATGGGTCTTGGATGCGAGGGCCGGAAGGGGAAATGCGATCAACAGACAGAGTGCTGCTATCAAGCTCGTAACCTGTTTCATTGATCCTCCCTTCATTTTTTGTGTAACAACATTTTACCCTTTATAACAAATAAGAACGTTTTGTCAAGGTTTTGAAACAGTCTCCGATAAGCATAAATCATGCCGTTATTTGGGTTTTTCGGTAATGCCACGCACCGTAACCCGCACGCTGGTCGGCTCGATGCCCACAACGGTAAGGCCTGAGGGAACCCGTACATGGGAGAGAGAGACTCGTAGCGTGTTATTTCCTTCCCGTGCTGCAGACAGATCAATGTCGGCGGTCAGGTCAAGTTGACGTGGCGAAGGGACCAGGCCGGAGGTGGCGCGTAGCCGTACCGTTATCTCCTCGGGATAAACCTTGGTCAGAACCATGCCTGACGGCAGGCCGTGGAAGGAAAGGGGGACCGGCACAATAGCAACTTCACCCTGACGGGCGGAGAGCAGAAACCAGATCAGGGTTACCCCGAGCAGTACGGCAGATTTGGGCAGCAGGTCATCAAACAGGCGCCGCAAAAACGGTTGTTGCAGGCTGCTGTCGTCAGCTGACAGCAGTTCGGTAAGTCGTGTGGTCAGTTGCATCGGCGTATGCATGCGGTTAAGCTCTCCGGACACGGCCAGCGAGACATCGCCTCGTTCTTCCGAAATCACCATGACAACGGCATCGGTTCGTTCACTCAGCCCCAGGGCTGCACGATGGCGGGTGCCGAACTGCTGGGGCAGGTGTTGCGCATCGGAGAGCGGTAACAGGCAGGCCGCCTGCACGACCCGATCGTTCTGGATGAGCACGGCACCGTCATGCAGCGGCGTGCTGTCTTGAAAGATGCTGTTTAAGAGTGGTGCTGATATCAGCGCATCAAGGGCAATCCCGTTACTGAGGTGTTCTTCCAGATTGTCGCAGCGCTGGAAAACCAGCAGGGCACCAAGTCGTTCATGGGCCAGGTTGAAAATCGTTTCGGCAAGAGTTGCCGGGGCGCTGGGACGTTTTTGTCTGCTGCTGCCTACCAGGGTTTTCAGTTTGCTGAAACGGTAAAGTGTTTGCCGGATCTCGTTCTGGAACACCACAATAATGATAACGATGACAACCGTTCCGGCCTGCTGAAGTACCCAGCTGGTCATATGAAGGCCAGTCTGGCGGGTGATGAAGTAGATGGCAGTAATGATGCCGAGTCCTGCCAGTACCTGCATGGCGCGACTCTTGCGGAACCAGGAATACAGCTGGTACAGCAGGATGCTCATGATCAGGATATCGAGCAGGTCCTGGATTCTGAACTGCGGCATTGGCGGGGGTCTCCTGCAGCTGCCGGCATGGTGGTGCGGCGTTTGTGCTGGTGCGGCTCAAGAAAATATGCTAGATGCTAAAGGATGTTATATACCATTAATGCATGCTGAAGGGTATCGCTAATTCCATGTTCAGGCTATCGCACAAAGGGGAGCAGATTCAGCAGATGTTTGATGCTATTGCACCCCGCTATGACTTTCTCAATCATTTACTCAGTTTCGGTATAGACAAACGGTGGCGTCGAACCGCTGTACGCCTGGTCAAGGCCCCGGCAGGAGGGCAAGTTCTGGATGTCGCTACGGGCACCGGCGATGTTGCCCTGGAGATAGCCCGCACAACGCCGTCTACCGTACGGATCATCGGGGCTGATTTCAGCCCGGAGATGGTCACTTTGGGACGCGAGAAGGTGGCGGCCTCTCCCTATGCCGACCGGATAGATCTCAGGGTTGCCCCCTGTGAGGATCTCCCCTTTGCAGGGGGTACTTTTGATTCAGTTACCATCGCCTTCGGTATCCGCAATGTGGTGGATCGTCGGCTGGGTCTTGTTGAACTGTGGCGCGTACTCAAGCCGGGAGGTCGTCTGATCATCCTCGAGTTTTCCACCCCGCGCTCCGCCTTGTTCCGCTGGCTCTACCATTTTTATTTCCGTCGTTTGCTGCCGGTGATCGGCGGTCTTTTCTCGAAATATGATGCCTACAAATATCTACCCGACTCGGTGCTGGAGTTTCCTTCCAGCGAAGAATTCTGCGCCACCATGACCGACATTGGTTTCAAATCAGTACGCTGTCAGTCGTTAACCTTCGGCATCGCTTCTATCTACAGTGGGTCAAAAGAGTAATGACGGCAGCTGATTTTGCCCGACTTGAACAGTGGTTTAGCCAGTTTACGGCAGGGTTTGCCGACCTTGATCCTGAAGGGCTGCGCAATATCCGCCTGAAAGAAGAACATACCCGTCGGGTCGTTGCCTGTATGGCTGAGATTGACGCAGGTGAAGGGCTGGATGCCCCCCAGACCCTGAAGGCTCTTTCCATCGCCCTTTTGCATGATGTGGGCCGTTTTCCCCAGTATCGCCGCTGGCGTACCTTCAGAGACAGTGAATCTGATAACCATGCCCGCCTCTCGGTTGAGGTGATCCGGAAAGAACGGTTGCTATCCTTCCTGTCGGAGGAAGAGCAGCTTGAGATCGAGGAGGCGGTGCGGTTTCATAACCTGCTGGAGTTGCCGCAACGGTTTGCCTCATCATCTGATCGCTTTACCCGTCTGATTCGTGATGCGGATAAGCTGGATATCTGGTGGGTGTTTCTGGAGTACTACCGGCAGCCACAGGAAGAACGAGCTTCTGCGGTAGGCCTTGGATTTCCTGATCTGCCGGAGGTGACACCGGCGTGCCTTGATGCATTGGCAGCAGGGGAGGTGGTCAGGCTGGAACAGGCCCGGGTGTTAAATGACTTCAAATTATTACAGATATCCTGGGTATATGACCTGAATTTCTCTACCACAAGGTGCCTGTTGCGTGAACGTGCCTATCTGGAACAGCTTGCCGCAACACTGCCGGACAGTTCTCAGGTGCAGGCCGCCGTCCGGCGCGCTGTTACATCACTTGAGGTCGTCTGAAGCGAGGGTTGAACGGTCAGCAGCTTTGTCTGCTATTCCGGCTCTTGCAAGTTGTCGTTGTTTATTCGGGGAGGATGCATGACCGTACATGAAGGCTGTCGTTTACCGGTTGAAAAGCTGCGCTGGACCTGTGATCCTGAACAATTTGAGTTTGATACCACGGCTGATCTGCCGGAATTGGCGGATGCGGTAGGGCAGGATCGTGCCTTGCGCTCGATCGAGTTCGGGCTGGGGGTGCGTGAAACCGGTTTTAATCTCTATATTTCCGGCCAGACCGGTACCGGAAGAACCTCTACGATCCGCAACCTCCTGCGGCAGCGGGTCAGGGAAGAGGCGACCCCGGACGACTGGGTCTATGTCTACAACTTCAAGGATGCCGATTCACCCATCTCGCTTTCATTACCTGCCGGTCGCGGCAGTGAACTGGCCGCTGACATGAAGGAACTGGTCGAGGCATACAAGAAGGATATCCCTAAAGCCCTTGAGAGCAAGGAGTACGAGTCACGCCGCAACGAGATCCTTGAGCAGTACCAGAACCAGAGTAATCAGCTGTTTGAGACCCTTGAGGGCGAATCGGAAGAGCATGGCTTTGCCCTGCAGCGGACCGTTTCCGGTCTGGTTATCGTGCCGCAGAAGGACGGGCACAATTTTACCCAGGAAGAGTATGAGGCCCTGACCGACGAAGAACGGAGCAATCTTGAGGAGCAGGGCAAGTTCCTGACGGAGCGATTAAATGATGTGCTGCGTCAGGTGCGTGACAACGAGAAGAGCACCAAGGAGTCGCTGGCACAGGCAGACCGTGAGTTGGGGCTGTCGTGCCTGGGGCATCGCCTTGATCCGTTGCGGGAGAAATACGCCGGGCTGGAAAAGGTGCTGGCCTACCTTGAGGCGGTGCAGGAGGATATCCTCAAGAACCTCGAAGATTTCAAGCCTCAGCCGAACCAGCCGCAGATTCCGGGGCTGAAGATCCCTCGGCAGGAACCCAGTTTTGAGCGATACGAAGTCAATCTGCTGGTAGACCACAAAGAGACGGAAGGGGCACCGATCGTCTTTGAGTCAAACCCGACCTACAATAACCTGTTTGGCCGGATTGAGCATGTCATGCAGTATGGCGGCGTGGCGGTCACAGACTTTACCATGATCAAGGCCGGTGCGCTTCATCGGGCAAACGGCGGCTATCTGGTGATCGATGCCCGCGAGGTGCTGATTAATCCCTTTGTCTGGGATTCGTTGAAGCGTTGTATCCGCACGGCTGAGATCCGGATTGAAGATGTGCTTGAGCAGTATCGTTTTATGACCATGGTGTCGTTGAAGCCGGAGCCGGTGCCGCTTTCCGCCAAGATCATCCTGGTGGGAACTCCGTGGATCTACTACCTGCTCTATTACCTTGATCCTGATTATCGCAAGTTCTTCAAAGTGAAGGCCGAGTTTGACAGTCGGGTGGCCCGTACGCCCGAAGTGGTGCGGGAGTACGCACTGTTTGTTGCCACCATTTGTCGAGAGAA
>DIUB01000087.1 GCA_002422265.1 Geobacter sp. UBA6169 | reverse complement strand
ACTACTTGTTTTTCAAAGGGCTGTTCAGATGCTCGATTGCCGGCAGATGCCAGAGTGCTGAACCGGCCGCCTTCCCTCTTTGATCCCGAACGGCGTGCCACCCTGAACGGACTCATCGCGGGGGCGCTGCTTCTGATTCTGCTGCTTGGCGGTCTCGTCATGCGTGCCCGTTCCAAGATACTCAGGATTCAGCGCGAAAGCGTTAGAGAACTTCAAGCTGCCAATGAGGCGTTGATGCGAGCCAAGTCTGCCGAGGCTTTGATTCTTGGCGGATCGGTCGAGAGGGTTCATGCGGAAATTGCTGCCCTCTGCAGTAACAACATGGTGCGTCTCGATGAGGCTGGCCGAGAAAACAGGGGCAGCATTCTTGACGAAGTTGCTCTGACTCGTGCGAAACTCCTGCAGCTGGACACAGAGCGCAGGCACGCTGAAGATGCATTGCTCTGCACTCAGAAATTTGTCAGCTCCATCCTCGACTCACTCACGGATCATATTTGCGTGCTCGATAGAGAAGGTGTCATTCTGGCGGTCAACCGGGCCTGGCGGGTGTTTCGTGATTTAAACCACCCGCAGCCTGGGTCTTGGCAGGACGACATTGGTATCAACTACCTGACGTTTTGCACTAGTGTCAGCGGTCCGGGCGCGGAGGATGCGCAGCTGATGGCTGCAGGCATTCGAGGTGTCGCAAATGGTGATATGGACGAATACAAGCTGGAATACCCCTGTCACAGCCCGGACGAAGATCGCTGGTTCTTTGCTCGGGTGACCCGTTTTCATGACAGCAGCGGTAATATTCTTATCGCCCACACAAATATTACTGAACGCAAGCGTAACGAGGAGGAACTACACCTCTCAGCCAAAGTGTTTGAACACAGCGGCGAGGCCATTATTATCACTGATGCCGACAATCGTATCGTTCGTGTCAATGCAGCATTCACCAGGATTACCGGCTATATGCTCGATGATGTTCTCGGAGAGAACCCGCGAGTCCTTTCGGCGCATCGCACGCCACCGGAAACCTACCGGGCGATGTGGAGCGCCCTCAATACGTTCGGTTACTGGCAGGGCGAACTATGGGATCGGGCCAAGGACGGCCATATCTACCCGAAGTGGGTCAGTGTGACCCTGCTGCGCAATGCGGCCGGTGAGGTCACCCATCATGTTGCGAGTTTTGTTGATGTGTCAGAACGTAAGGCGTTCGAAGAGCACATCAGCCGGTTGGCCCATCATGACCCGCTCACCGGTCTGTTTAACCGATTCAGTCTTAACCAGCGCCTGGAACAGGCCATTCTCACTGCCCGACGCCAAGGCGATGAAGTGGTGGTAATGCTCATTGATATGGACCGTTTCAAGTCGATTAACGACACGCTCGGACATCAGGCGGGTGACATGCTGTTGATCGAGATCGCGCATCGGATTCAGGCTGTAGTACGGGTAAGCGATATTGCTGCCCGCCTTGGCGGCGACGAGTTTGTTGTGGTGCTGACCGGAGTTGCATCAGGCATGCTTACGGGGGCGTCCATCGCCGGCAAGATCAGGGATCAGCTCGGCCAACCCTACGCTTACATGGACAAGCAGCTTCACACCACACCAAGCATCGGCTTGAGCATTTTCCCTGCGGATGGCGGTAACAGCGAAACACTGTTGAAACACGCCGATCTCGCGATGTATGCGGCCAAGGCGCAAGGGAAGAACACCTTCCAGTTTTTCAATCCGGCTATGAACCAGGGCGTGATCGAACGGATGCAGATCGAGCAGGAGTTGCGTGCGGCACTTAAGCGCAAGGAGTTCGAGCTCCACTATCAACCGCAGGTTTTCGCCGAAGATGGCCGCGTCAGCGGCCTGGAGGCTCTGGTACGCTGGCGCCATCCGCACATGGGTATGATTTCTCCGATGAAGTTCATTCCGGTGGCCGAGGAGATCGGCTTGATTGAAGAGCTGGGTGCATGGGTGCTGAACGAAGCTTGCCGGCAACTTGCGGCATGGAAGGCTGTTGGTGTTTCTGCCAAACGCATGGCGGTGAATTTATCGGCATATCAGTTGCGTTCCCCGAATCTGGTGGAACTGGTCAGGACGACCATGAGCCGCTATGAGATCGGTGAAGGCGAACTTGAGCTGGAGGTGACCGAGTCGGTGGCGATGGAGGACCCGCAACAGGCAATCACGCAACTTGCGGCCCTGCGTGCACTGGGAGTGGAGCTGGCCATTGACGATTTCGGTACCGGATATTCTTCGCTTGCCTATCTCAAGCTGCTGCCTGTCCAGACGCTTAAACTTGATCGTGCGTTTGTGCAGGACATCGAGGTTAACGAGGACGATGCCACCATCAGCCTCGCGACTATCTCACTGGCACATAGTCTGGGCCTGAAGGTGGTGGCTGAAGGTGTCGAGACTGAAACGCAGCGCTCCTTCCTTGCCAGCCATGGTTGTGATATCCTTCAGGGGTACCTCTTCAGTAAGCCTCTGGCCGCAGAGGAAGCGACGCTTTTTATTCAAAGGTCGTAATCGCTCGATGCTGAATGTGGCGCAGTTGTGCCGTCGCACTCCCGCACGGATGACAGTCGTGCGTCGGGTTTTTGACAAGGCCGAAGATGAACAACTGAAGGCCTGACACGTTTCGGTTACACCCTGAATCAATCCTGATGCCGGTGTGACGGTTCCTGGTCAGGACAGGGTACTACCACCGTCAGCCCGCCCACCTGCTGCAGCACCACCTGCAGTTGATAGATGTCCTGGATCGTCTGCTCAGTAATCACGTCACTGGCGCCGAACGCCGCCATCCTTCCCCCCTTCAGCAGCAGAAAGCGGTCTGAAAAACGCAGCGCCATGTTCAGGTCATGCATGACCGCAATGGTGGCGATCCCCAGTTGCAGGGTCAGGTTACGGATCAGGTCCATCACGTCGATCTGACTGCGGATATCCAGGTGGTTAACCGGTTCGTCCAGCAACAGTACCGCCGGCTGCTGGGCCAGGGTGCGGGCAATGGCCACCCGTTGCAGTTCACCGCCGGAAAGCTGCGTTGTCTTGCGTCCGGCATAGTCGGCAAGACCAGTCAGATCAAGCATTCGGGTCGTTTCCTGCAGGTCTTCAGGCTGTATCTGCCATCCCAGGTGCGGTTTGCGGCCGATCAGCACCGCTTCAAATACGGTTATGTCAGAGAGGGGAACCGTCTGGGGCAGGTAGGCGACGGTACGTGACAGCTCGCTGTCCGACAGCAGGGACAGCTCTTTTCCGTTCAGCAGGCAGCGCCCCTGCTGCGGTCGCAGCAGTCGGGCCAGGTTCTTCAACAGGGTGGATTTGCCGGAGCCGTTCATACCCAGGACCGAGAGCAGTGTGCCCGGTTGCAGGCTGAATGTGATCTCGTGCAGTACCGGGTGGTCGCCGTAGCTGAAGCTGAGCTGACGCACTTCTAGCATGGCGGCCTCCTGCGCAGCAACAGCGCCAGGAAGAGCGGCGCTCCGGCAAAGGAGGTGATGATGCCCACCGGAATCACCACCGGCGCCAGCACCGTGCGGGAGACAATGTCGGCCGCAAGCAGCAGCAGGGCGCCGCAGAGTGCGGCCCCGGGCAGCAGGTAGCGCTGGTCACTGCCGATGAACGGACGGATCAGGTGGGGCGCCATCAGGCCGACAAAGGCGATAATGCCCAGAAATGCCGTGATGATCGAGACCAGCAGGCAGGTCAGCAGCATGCCGGTCAAACGGAGTTGGGCAGGTGAGACCCCCAGCGAATGGGCGGTTTCATCGCCCCACTGCAGGGCGTTCAAACTCCAGCCTTTCCAGATGCAGCCCCCCAGCACCACTGCCAGTAACAGGGCCATGGTCTGGTTTTCCTGCCAGCCCGCCTTGCCCAGGTCGCCGAAGGTCCAGAACAGGGTGGCTGCCACTTGCAGGTCGCTGGCAAAGTACTGCAACAGCATGGTGCAGGCCGATAAAAATGCCCCCATAGCCACACCGGCCAGGATCATGGCCTCAGCGGCCAGCCTGCGGCTGGTGGCGATGGCAAGGATTGCCAGGGTGCTGAGTGAGGCGCCGGCAAAGGCACACAGGGCGGTGAGGCTGCGGTTTCCCAGCAGCACCCCTTCATTACCGACGGTAAAGGTCTGGCCACTGCCCAGCAGGATAATGGCAACAGCAGCGCCAAAGGCAGCTCCCTGAGAAACGCCCAGGGTGGAGGGGGCTGCCAGCGGGTTCTTCAGCAGCGTCTGCATGACACTGCCGGAGAGGGCAAGCCCGGCCCCGGCCAGCAGGGCGGCCAGGGTGCGGGGCAGACGGATGTTGAAGATCAGATGGGAAATCAGGCTGTCTTCGGAGCCGAACAGCAGGGTGCTGATGATGGTGCTGCTGCTGATCGGGTAGGAACCGATTTTGAGTGAAAGCAGTGCTGCCGGCAGCAGTGCCAGCAGCAGTACCAGCAGTACCAGGCGGCGATGGGCGGTCAGGCGGCCGTAGAGGGTATTTGGGTCTGCAGCATGACTAGCGGCCATCAGCAGACCTGGTCTGCAGCTGTAACGGGCCGAACCCGCCGAATTCGCGCTGCAGCTGTGCATAACAGGGGATGCCGACAAACAGGCGGCAGAGTTCGTCGGTCTTGCGGGTCGGGTCTATGTCGCTGAACCGCTGCGGGTGCAGCAGTTTGGCAACATACCAGCTGTTGGCCAGGGCCAGCTCCAGGTTGGTGTGGTAGTGGTTGTACGGCAGGGTCTGGAAAACCTGGCTGGTTTGTACGGCAGCAAGCCGGTTGTAAAAATCACGGTTGCGGGCAAGATCCTGGCGGACCAGCTCTGTGCCGCTTGCATCCACCAGAATGACCGGTGGATTCCAGACCAGCAGCTGCTCCTTGTCAATGTAGAGGTGGCCCCCTCTGCCCAGTTTTTTGGCAAGATTCAGGGCACCGCCTATCTCAAGGGGGTAGTAGTCTGCATCGGTGGAGGTAATGCCGTGGCTGCCACGCTGGCTGATCGCACCAACATAGACCGGTATGGTTTTAACGCCGCTCAGTCGGCGCTCAAGTTCACGCTGCTGGCTGGCCAGCTCGGCAATCAGTCGGTTGGCTCGCTGTTCACGCCCGAGGACACTGCCCAGCAGCCCCAGGGTCTCTATGACCAGTTCCGGTTTCAGTACCCCTCTGCCGCCGTAATTGAGGGCAAGCACCGGCACCCCGGTTATGCTGCTCAAGCGGTCGGCCTGGGCGCGGTCGGCCTCGGCGGTGATCAGCAGATCAGGACGCAAGGCCATGATCGCCTCCGGGTTGACCGGTTTACCGCGACCTTCACCCACCACCGGCAGCTTGTCGGCCCGGCTGCGGACAGCCAGGTTGTACGGTCTGCTGCTGGCCGGTGGTTGGCGGTTTTCCATCGCCTCAACCCCCACCGCCAGGTCAAAGGCCTGCAGGTAGACCAGATAGCGCGCTGCCCCCCCCAGCGGGATGATCCGCTGCACCGTGGTCGGCAGTTTCACCTGTCGGCCCAACTGGTCGGTCACGGTCCGTTGCGGGGCTGCAAATGTTACTGCTGTGCTGAGCAGCAGACAGCAGCACACTATGCAGAGCGTACGAATTACCATCCCCGTGAGTACCCCTCAAAACAGTCCAGACAGAGCTTTTTCCCTTCATGGAGGCGGATCAGATGTTCAACAGCGCTTTCAGCACATTGTTCACAGGTCTGGCTGTCAAAAATCCTTGCTTTCTCCGGCAAGCTGAAGCGGGGCTGACTGAAATCGAACAGTTCGGAAGGATCGGCGTTCAGGATCATCTCCTGTAACGCTGCACGTCCGACGTCCGTACGCGATATCGGGAGCTTGAACACCATCCGCAGCTGCTGGCCGTTTGTACGGTTAAAGAAACTGAAGGCCATCTTGCCCCGCTCACGGTAGAGCAGGTTGCCTTTTCCCAGGCTGCAGCCGGTCAGCACCTGAATGGCATCCACACCGCAGGCATCATTTTCGGTCACGCAGACCAGCTCTTCATTCTTTTCGTGTACCGGCCCCATCTGCTGCTGCAGGGCCTCTACCGCTTTAAAACCAATGGCCAGGCCGGGGCAGGAGTGGCCATGAAAATCTACACATTGTTGCCAGGCCGTTTGTCTGTGGGTCGTTCCGAACATGCATGAATTCCTTTGTGTCAATCTGATCCTGGTACTAATGCAAGGCAAATCGGACCGGTAGAGTTGCCTTCACGGCAACCGGCCTGCCGTTGTGGCGGGCCGGGCTGAAACGTGAGGCACGCACTGCCTCAACGGCTGCCTCACTCAACCCATGCCCTGGATCTTCCAATATTTCCACCTGAGTCAGCTGGCCGGCTTCGTTAATGGAGAGCCGTAACAGCACGGTGCCTTGCTTGCCCCGGCGTCGGGCAAGGTTTGGGTAGACCGGATCGACCCGTTTTTGAAAAGCCGGGCCGGTTGCGCTGCCAAAGGTTGCTTCCTGAGCTGCCTTGTCCGTAGCCGCTGTATGCACCGGAGTAGCTGCCCCGGGTGTGCGTGATTCTCCGTGGTCAGCCTTTGAGGCCGGTGTGCCGTGCTGCTCGATCGCCGGATTGGGCCGTGGGGCTGCAGGTGTTGACAGGGCAGAGTCAGTGGCCGGTGCAGCCGGCTGGAGCGTCTGAATTGACTGCATCCGGACCGGCTGTTCTGCAGTAACGTGTTGCGTGACTGGTGTTGTTGGCTGTGCAGCTGTTATGGTCTGCTTGCTGCCGGTTAAGTCAGGTGCTGGTGGCTGGGATGCCAGGTTGACCATCACCACCGCTGTAGTTTCCGGTTGCTGTGTTAGGGGGGCTTGCAGCAGTTGGCGTGCCAGCAGGCTCAACCCTATGTGGATCAGCAGCGACACCAGCAGCAGCAGGCGAAATACGCCAATGCGACGAAAAGGGTTGGCGTGGTTCATGGCAGCAGCCTGTAGCACGTTTTTGTAAACTGTAGCACAGTAGGGAGGCACGAAAAAGTAAAAAGTAACACGGCAAGGGAAGAGCGGGTCAGGAACATGACGGGACGAGGCAGTATTAGTGCTGCTCCGGGTTGGCGGAGGTCAGGAACAGCTTGCCATGTTTGACCCCCTTGACCCCCAGCAGTTCATCGGCAATACGGTTGATCTCGGCGCTGCTGCCGCGCAGCACCAGCACTTCAAGGCAGTTATGGGCATCAAGATGGACATGCAGGGCAGAGATGATCTGATGGTGGTGGTGGTGCTGGTGTTCGGTCAGCTTGTCCGCCAGATCGCGGACATGGTGGTTGTAGACCATGGTGACCGTGCCGACCATCTCTTCATGGCCGGCAACGGTTTTATCCTCAACAAGGGCAGCCCGGATCAGGTCGCGGATCGCTTCGGAACGGTTCTGATAGCCTTTGCCGGTGATCAGCCGGTCAAAGCTCTCCAGCAGGTCGCTGTCGATTGAGATGCCGAAGCGGGTGGTGTCGCCCATAACCATTGCTCCTGAAAAGACTTGACTAGCACGCGGATGACGCGGATCGAGCGGGTTGACGCGGATCAAAAACGATTTTTTAACTGTGTAAATCCGCTAAAATCCGTGTAATCCGCGTGCCATGATTTTCCTACCGTTTCATCGCTTCATCCATCACTTTGTAGGCACAGAATTCACCACACATCGTACAGGCGCCATGCTCGGATACCGGTGATTTGGCACGATACTCCCGGGCACGGTCCGGGTCAAGGGCCAGGGCAAACTGGCCTTCCCAGTCCAGCTTCTTGCGGGCGCGGGCCATGGCATTGTCTTTTTCTATGGCACCGGGCAGGCCTTTACAGATATCAGCGGCATGGGCCGCTATCCGGGAGGCGATCACTCCGTTGCGCACATCCTCAATCTCCGGCAGGGCCAAGTGCTCGGAGGGGGTGACATAGCAGAGGAAATCGGCCCCGGCAGCCCCGGCAATGGCACCGCCGATGGCGCAGGTGATATGGTCGTAGCCGGGGGCGATGTCGGTTACCAGCGGCCCCAGTACGTAGAACGGCGCACCGTGGCAGAGCCGCTTCTGCAGCTGGATGTTGGTCTGGATCTGGTTCAGCGGCACATGGCCCGGCCCTTCGATCATGACCTGGACCCCAAAGTCCCAGGCCCGTTGAGTCAGTTCGCCCAGAATGATCAGTTCGTGGATCTGGGCCCGGTCGGTGGCGTCGGCCAGACAGCCGGGACGGAAACCGTCACCCAGCGACAGGGTGGCATCGTACTCCTTGGTGATCTCCAGCAGGCGGTCAAAGTTCTCGTAGAGCGGGTTTTCCTTGTTGTTGTAGGACATCCACTCAATGGTGAAGGAGCCGCCCCGGGAGACCACATCCATGATCCGGCCTTCGTTCTTCATCCTTTCCACCGTGGAACGGGTAACGCCGCAGTGTACGGTGATGAAATCCACACCGTCATCCAGATGTTTGATGATACCGTTGAAGATGTCGTCAGCGGTCATATCCACCAGCGCCTTCTTCTTGATCCGGACGGTGTCGGTGGCGGCCTGGTAAAGGGGAACCGAACCGATGCAGGCGGTGGTCTCGGCCACAATGGCACGGCGTATCTCATCCACCGGTCCGCCGGTGGAGAGGTCCATGATGGCATCGGCACCATGCTTGACCGCAACCCGGGCCTTTTCCAGTTCCTTGGTGATATCGGTATCATCGGCAGAGGTGCCGATGTTGGCATTTACCTTGGTGCGCAGACCGGTCCCCACGGCCAGCGGAATGCCGTGCTGGTGGGTCTTGTCGTTATGGCTGATGATGATGGTACCTTTGGCGATACCGTCACGGATGAACTCCGGGGCAACTCCCTCGGCTGCAGCGGCGCACTTCATCTTATCGGTAATAATCCCTTTACGGGCGGCTTCAAGCTGGGTCATTGTTCTGACTCCTTTGCGGCAAGGTAGTGGTTGATCGGCCCGTGCCCTTTTCCCATGGGGCGGGCCAGCCGTATGGCGTTGGTGATGAACTGTTTTGCCCGGTCGACCGCCTCTTTGAGCGGCTCTCCCTGGGCCAGAAAGGCTGCTATAGCTGAGGCAAAGCTGCAGCCGGTGCCGTGGGTGGCGCTGGTAAAGAATCGCTCAGAGCTGAAACGATGGATGTTCTGGCCGTCAAACAGGATATCAACGGCATCACCACTGTTCAGATGTCCCCCTTTCAGCAGTACGTTTGCAGCCCCCATGGCGTGCAGTTGTCGAACCGCCTGTTCCATGGCTGCTTCGCTCTGAATGCGGCAGTTGAGCAGACGCTCTGCCTCGGGCAGGTTGGGGGTCAGCAGATAGGCCAGCGGCAGCAGGCTTTCCTGAAACACGGCCACAGCATCCAGTTCAAGCAGTGAAGCACCGCCCTTTGCCACCATAACCGGATCGATCACCAGCGGGTAGTAGCGTGACTGTTCCTGCAGGTATTCTCCCAGCAGTGAAATAATGGCCGGGGTATGCAGCATGCCGGTCTTGATGATATCGATCGGCAGATCAGACAACACCGTATCAACCTGGTCGCGTACAAAGGAGGGCGGGATGCCATGAATCGACTTGACCCCCCTGGTGTTCTGGGCAGTCAGAGCGGTGATGGCAGAGGCGGCAAAGCTGCCCAGCAGGGTGATGGTCTTCAGGTCAGCCTGAATACCGGCTCCGCCGCCTGAGTCGCTGCCGGCAATGGTCAGGACTCCACCCCGGGGGAACGGCGTGTGGCGGTTGAACAGCAGACGCAGCTCCGTGGCAGCGACTTCAGGGCGAGGGGCCGACAGCACGGATGAAATGACCGCCACGCTATCGGCGCCGGCATCAATGACCCGACAGGCGTTGGCCGGGCTGATACCGCCGATGGCCACGATCGGCAGCCTGACCTTGTCCCGGATGGTGCTTAATCCGGTTGTCCCCGGAATATGGATGACCGCCTTGCTGTCAGTGGGATACATGGCGCCAAATCCCAGATAATCGGCGCCGTCTGCTTCGGCCTGTTGTGCTTCGGCCAGGTTGTGGGTGGAGATGCCGATGATCTTGTCCGGTCCCAGCAGTTCACGGGCCTGGTGGGGTGAGGCGTCGTCCTGTCCAAGGTGTACGCCGTCGGCGTCGAGGGCATGGGCCAGCTGCAGGTCATCGTTGACAATAAAGAGCGTACCATATCTGACGCACAGCTCCTTCAGGCGACTACCCTCGCTGCAGCACTGCTCAAAGGGACGATCCTTGGGGCGGTACTGCAGGACGGTGACACCGCCGCGCAACGCCTGGGCCACCCGCTCGTACAGGTTTTCCTGCTGATCGGTGATCAGGTACACCCCGCATATAGAACGCTTGCGCAGTGCCTTGGGGGGTGAGACCACCAGACGGAGGGAGGCAGATTTTTCCGGCATGGCTGATACCTCTCGGAATACTGGTTGCTTTCAGAAAACTCTTGATACAACAAAGGCCGCACTGTGGTAACAGGCGGCCCGCATGTTCATGTACTGGAGACGAGGCCGCTTTCCTCCGCCGGCATTACCCGGTTCAGGTTCAAGGGGTCCGGCGTACTGCCGTCTCAGCCTTTGTAACTGCATGGCTCCCCCAGGGCAGGGCAACCATACGATAAAATCAGCAGAGCGTCAATCGCTACTTTATTGTACAAAAGTTTTCAGATTGCCCCTCTTTCGGCATCGTGCTAAGAAGTCCAGACCATGTTCGACAGTCGCCCCACCTTTGCCGAGATTGATTTAGAGGCCCTGCGTGCAAACGTCGGTGTTATCCGGCGTTCTGTGCCCTCCCGTGCCGCCGTGCTGGCTGTGGTCAAGGCAGATGCCTACGGTCACGGCTTTCTGGAGATCAGCCGCGAACTGGAACGCCAGGGGGTTGATGCCTTTGGTGTGGCTTTTCTGGCCGAGGCTATTCAGCTGCGTAAATCCGGTATCGATAAGCCGATCCTGCTGCTGGGCGGTGTCTATCCCGGTCAGGAGCGCAAGTGCGTCGGCTTCGGCATCTCCTCCGCCGTCTTTTCCCTTGATCAGCTGAAGGCCTTTGATCTGGCCGCCGGCAAGCTGTATCGCAAGGCCCTGGTGCATTTGAAGGTTGATACCGGCATGGGGCGTCTGGGGATACCCTATGATCAGGTGCCCGCCCTGCTGGATGCCCTCAAGCTGTTGCCCAACATCTATCTGGAAGGGGTGCTTTCCCATTTTGCCTCTGCTGATGAGCTGGATGAATCGGGTCAGTACTTTACCCGTCAGCAGGCAGAGCGGTTCAGCTGGGCGGTGGAGCAGGTGCGCAAGGCAGGTTTTGCACCCCGCTATGTCCATATCGCCAACAGTGCCGGTGCATTATTAAACGATTACCTGTTCTGCAACCTGGTCCGGCCGGGCATTGCCCTGTACGGCGCACTGCCGTCACCTGATTTTCAGGGCAGGCTGACGCTGCAACCGGTGATGCGCCTGAAGAGCAAAATCGCCATGCTGAAGTGGGTGGAACCTTCTACCCCTATCAGCTACGGTCGCCGTTTTACTGCCGAACAGCGTACCCTGATTGCCAGTGTGCCGGTGGGCTATGCCGACGGCTATCCCAGGGCGCTGACCAACAAGGGGCAGGCCCTGGTGCGGGGGCAGCGGGCCCGGGTCTCCGGTACGGTCTGCATGGACTGGCTGATGCTGGATGTCACGCACATCCCCGGCGTAACCGTGGGGGATGAGGTGACCCTGATGGGGGAAGACCGCCAGGGAAACCGGGTTTTTGCTGAAGAGTTGGCGGAGTGGGCCGGAACCATTCCTTATGAGCTGTTTTGCGGTATTTCCAAGCGGGTGCCGCGTGTCTATCTGGGAGCGTCAAAGAAATAATGACCAACAAGAAGATCAAACTGACACAAACGGTGAAGGCTGCGGGCTGAGCGGCCAAACTGGGCCCGGAGGGCCTTGCCGCAGCCCTGGCCGGACTGGCGCGTCCGGCCGATCCTCGCCTGCTCGTGGGACCGGAAACGTCCGATGACGGGGGGGTCTATTGCCTGACGCCGGAGATCGCCCTGGTTGAGAGCTGTGATGTGATCACGCCGCCGGCTGATGATGCCCGTGCCTTCGGCAGGATCGCTGCAGCCAATGCCTTGTCTGACATCTATGCCATGGGAGGGCGGCCGCTGACCGCTATGAACATTGTCTTCTTTCCGGTCTGCAGTCTGCCGCCCGAACTGCTGGGAGAGGTGCTGGCCGGTGGGCAGGAGATCATCAACCAGGCCGGTTGTTGTCTGGTGGGTGGACACACGGTTGAAGACGAGGAGTTCAAGTACGGCCTCTCGGTGACCGGCACGGTTCATCCCGGTGCGATCCTGCGTAACAGCACGGCCCGGCCCGGTGATCTGGTGGTGCTGACCAAGCCGCTGGGGAGCGGTATTCTTACCACTGCCGTCAAGGGTGAGATGGCGACTGAGGCCCAGGAGGCGGAGGCGGTGGGCTGGATGTCTTTGCTGAACCGTGCGGCAGCAGAGCTGATGCTGCAGTACCGTCCTTCGGCCTGTACCGATGTAACCGGCTTCGGCCTGATCGGTCATGCCGGTGAAATGGCACAGGGTGCCGGTGTTACCCTGCAGCTTGAGCTGACGGCAATTCCGTTGATGCAGGGCGTAGCGGCACAGATTGCAGACGGCATGGTGCCCTCAGGCTGTTACCAGAACCGCAGTTTCTACCGTGATCAGGTTGAGAACGGCATGTATGCGGAGGATCTTTTGTTGCCGTTGTTCGATCCCCAAACCTCTGGCGGTCTGCTGATTACCTTCAGTCCTGACAATGCCCGACGTTTTCTTGCCCATGCTGATCAAGAGGGGGTGTTTGCCCGGCTGGTGGGCGAGGTGTTGCCCCGCCGCCAGAGCCCGTTACAGATGGCCTGAATCACTGATTGATGTATACAGAAAGCCGGTTCAAAAGCGCTTGGCAGGCAGTTGAGGCCGTGCTACAAGACTCCTCCAATACGTTTCCCATTAAGAAAATCACATTCAGATCACGATGAGAGGTGGCAATCATGGCCAAGATTACACGGGTATTGATCAGCGTTTCCGACAAAACCGGTATTGTTGAATTTTCAAAGGCTCTGGCAGGATATGGCGTAGAGATTCTCTCTACCGGCGGCACTGCCAAGCTGCTGCGTGATGCCGGGCTGACTGTCAAGGATGTCTCAGAATTTACCGGCTTCCCCGAGATGCTGGACGGGCGGGTCA
>DIUB01000130.1:53361-53513 GCA_002422265.1 Geobacter sp. UBA6169 | reverse complement strand
CTAGCCAACTGAGCTACTCCCGCACTTCGGCTGCACTGCTTTGGCTGATTAACTGCTTTCCTTGACCAGTACGAACGACATTATGTCTCCTGGATCAGTCAACAGTTCTTTCAGCCGATGAACTGAATATGGTGGAGGGAGGAGGATTCGAA
>DIUB01000130.1:40032-53327 GCA_002422265.1 Geobacter sp. UBA6169 | reverse complement strand
GAACCCGCAACCTGCTGATTACAAGTCAGCTGCTCTACCAATTGAGCTACGCCAGCAAACTAAGGCAAAGCATGGAATTTGATCTTCTACGTCACTAATAAATGATTGTCAAGTTTTTTTTGATTGGCTCCATAAAGAGGGTTTGACGTCCATTGATTGCCACTGAGACTACAGAGCGCTCTGGGCAGCAAGCAGAGGCTGCAGGTGTGCCTTTATTTTCTTCAAGGCATTTTCTTCAATCTGCCTTACCCGCTCGCGTGATATTCCAAAGTTATCAGCTATTTCCTGTAGTGTCATCGGCTCATCTGCAGTTATCCGCTTGTTTACGACAAACTGCTCTTTCTCTGTCAACTTCGATACGGCTGAACTAACTAGCTGTTGCAGCTGCTGCTGTTCTTCCAGATCGGCCAGCTGACTTTCCTGATCAGGACGTTCGTCAACCAGTAATTCCAGCAGACTGGCGCCTTCTCCGACAAACAGCTCCGCATCAAGAGATACTTCACCAAGCATCCGCTGCTCCATCTCTTCTACATCTGATGCACGCACTGCCAGGACATCTGCAGTTGCAGCGCTGTCATCGCCGCCCGTCATCCGTCTGATGGTATTTTTTGCTTCTTTCAGCTTGAAGAACAGCTTGCGCTGCGCCTGTGTAGTACCAATCTTTAACAGACTCCATGATGCTATAATGAAACTCTGAATCTGAGCACGGATCCACCAGACCGCATAGGTTATCAACCTGAATCCACGATAAGGGTTGAACTTGCGTACAGCCAACATCAAGCCAATATTTCCCTCTTGAATCAGATCCAGCATTTTGAGGCCATAATTTCGATACTCTGCCGCAATTTTCACCACAAACCGCAGATTGGAGGCCACAAGAGCCTGAGCTGCCTCAAGATCGTCGTTTTCAAAAAGCCGCACGGCTAGCCGATGCTCCTCTTGCTCATCGAGAACCGGAAAACGCCTGATCTCTGCAAGGTAGCGGGTAAAATTATCTGCAACAGCAGGGACAGCAGTATACATGGCGCGTTTCACCTCCCATTTTTAGCACTCAAACAACCAGACTGCTAAAAATATAGCAATCGACTTGTAAAAAATCAAGCCTGAACTCATCTACTCAGACGCCGGTTTTCCACCGTGGCGCAACCGGCTCCAACCGGTTTCAGCCAACTCTCGAACCCCCTGCAACGTGCGCTGATAAAAGCGCTGGACCGGCAACCGGTTCAGCAGCAGGTCACCTGCACGACGTTCAAGCACCACCTGTTCACCGGCGTTTAATCCGGAGATTTCTGGTGCACAACTGCCGTCAAGGCCAAACAGGAAACGATAGCGCTGCCCATTATACAGACAGGAAATAATAACCAGCACCTGCTCAGGACTGCCGGTTTTATGATGATACCTGACCGTTGCACAGACAAATGTGCCGTTACAGCGCCCTGTCTCGGCAAGCAGCGAATCAACTGTCACCCCCTTTGGCTTCGGTTGCCCCAGAGACGGTAAGCCCCAAGGCCGATACGGCTCGTGTCGACGTCCCTGATAGTGATCAGCATCTTCAAGCAATATCACGACATTATTATTGATCGGCCCGCCGATAGAATGTGACAGTCCGGCTGCAAATCCGGACTCCACAATCAGACGATGGTTCTCCACCACCTGAATCAATCCGGTCGCACCCAACGGATGGCCGCGTCCTTTCAATCCACCAGTCAGATTGGTGGGGAAACGACCGTCAGGGCCTGTCAATTGGTCGTCAAGCAGTGCATCAAAGAGGCGGGCTCGACTCACAACTCCCAGATCAACCAGGTTTATCGGACCAAAGCCGTTAAAGGGATCGTGCATATTGACATGCATTTTGCCTTCCAGCGGGTCAAGATTATGTAAACCGGCCATGCCATAGGCATACCCGGCTGCGGTTACAGTTGCCGGGAAGGAGTGAAAATAACGGCGGTCAGCAATAGTCGGTATATCCGTGGCACTACCAACGCCGGCCACCATTACCTGTTGCGGAAGGGCTGTCAGAATGACAGCAGCCACGCCGTCTGACATCGGACAGAAATCATGGTAACGCAGCGGGGACCAGTAACGATAGTTTTCGCCCGACAGAACCTGCCTAAAGTACTGTTCCACCGGCAGCTCGTACCGCAAATGTGCAGCATTGTTCAGGCTGGCAAAGCGATGACTGCGCTGGGTCAGCAATGCTGAATAGGCTGACCACTCCAGATCCGTCAACCCCAGCCGCCGCTGCAACGCCCCGGCCACCAAGGCACCGCACGCCGGCATGGTCAGACCGTACTCTGCTTCGTCACGGTCAATTACTCCGGCTATGATACGGGTTGCCTCCAGCGTGGTTCTGTCGCTCATCTTCTGAATACCGATGGCCAACACATGTTCATGACGTCCGGAGGCCACCTCCAGATAAGCATTTTCAAAGGCTGAGGCTCCTGACGAAGAGGCTGTATCAATCAGAATCGATTTGACACCGGAAATCCCCATGATACCGGCGATCTTTGCCGCAGTGTTGTCAACACCGGAAAAGGCTGCCGGATTCTGACTTCCCACCACAACTGCTTCAATATGACGGCGTCGCACACTGCTGCCGATGAATACCTGACCGCATGATTCAGCCATCTCAAGAAACGAAAGTGCTCCGCGGTCCTGGGATGTATACCGACCAACCGGCCCCATCCAGGAAGCGGCTATATATACTTTTCTGGGTGTGAAATCGTGCATCATCTGCCCCCTTAACGCAAAAGGCGTTCGTACGAACGCCTTTTGTTCCCTCTGTCTTGATACATTCCGACTATTTTTTCAACACTTTGATCACTGCAGCAAAATCCTCTTCTCCCCAGCCTGCTTCTACGCCTTTTTCATACATCTTGCTGGCCGCCTCGGCAGCAGGCAGATGCAACCCTACCAGTCGAGCCGCATTCATGACCAGGTGCATACCGTCGTTGACATATTTGAGGGCAAGACTGCGGGTAAAGTCATTCCGGGCCATGGCACGACCTTTCAGATGGAACAACGGTGAGGTAACACCACGGGTATCCAGAACCTCCAGGATCTTGTCCGCATTAAAGCCCATCTTCTCACCAAAGACCAACCCTTCGGCAAGCACCTGCACCAGGGTCCCCTGCACCATATTGACGATGAACTTCATCTTGGTGGCATCACCAATCTCGCCGACACTGATGGTGTTGAGGCCCAGAATACTGAACGGTTCACGGCACTTGCCAACAATGGCCGGATCACCACCAACAATAATGGTCAGCAGGCCGCTTGCAGCGTGATCCTTGTTACCCCACACCGGCGCGTCGAGGTAGTAACACTTACGTTTGGATGTCTCTTCTGCCATTTTAAGCGTTGTTTCAAGCGAGGTGGTGCCCATGTCGGCAAAGATCGTGCCAGGTTCGATACCGGCTAGTATACCGGTTTCCCCGCAGAAAAGCGGCCCTTGCTCATCCCCTTCTGAAACTATCGAAATAACCAGTTCACGTCCGCGCGCAGCTTCAGCAGCGGTTTCGGCACCAATAGCGCCTTTCGAAACCAGATCAGAGACTTTCTGCGGATCGGTATCAAACACGGTGACCTCATAGTCACCTTTAACCAGGTTGGCAGCCATATGGCGGCCCACTGTCCCCAAGCCGATAAAACCAATTTTGCGCAGCATAGACGTATCCTCCAAGGAAAAATAAAATCATGTTTTTGAATGATGATGCGTATACTTAATTACACTGAAAGTAACCCGGTGGCAACCAGGATTTTTTGTATACAACTGCGGTTATAAACGAATAATCCTCTCAGCGGTGTCGAACTACTCCCACCTTGCCGCACCAAGCAGTGAGCCGACAGCAGGAACAGGCTGGATTGACCGGAAAGCAGCGATGCTGGCCGTAACTGACCAAGAGATCATTGATTGTCATCCAGTACTGGTTCGGTAATTTGGCACGCAGCTCCAGCTCTGTCTGATCCGGCGTGGAGCAGGTGACATACCCCCAACGGTTGGTAATCCGGTGCACATGAATATCAACACAGATACCGGGCTTGCCGTGGCCAAGCGTCAGCACCAGGTTGGCCGTCTTGCGTCCCACTCCTTTAAAGGTCAGCAATGTATCCAAATCGTCCGGCACCTGGCCACCAAACTCAGTTATCAACCGGTTACAGATTGCCTGCAACTGCGCTGCCTTATTTCGATAAAAACCTGCCGGATAGATCAGATCTGCAATCTCTCCGACATTCAGTGCCGCCATGTCTTCAACAGTGGCTGCACGCTGGAATAAGCGGGCAGAGGCGGAAGCGGTGACACTATCCTTGGTGCGCAGGGAAATGATACAGGAAACCAGGACATGGAACGCTGAACGGAACTCCTCTGCAATCACAGAAACCGACGGTATCTGCCACTGCCGGCAGTCTTCAGCCACAAGGGCAAGTACCTGGTGGATCGCCTCATCTTGCATGGTTATGACAGCACCGGATTGTCGTTGTATCGGCAATCAACAGACTTGTTTTTTGCGCGCTGCAGCGGCATGATTGCCTTGAAAGGACTGTCCATGATTGATCTTCATCTCCACTCAAGTTGTTCTGATGGCGCCCTGACTCCGGCTGAACTGATTGCAAAAGCCAGACAGGCAGGACTCACCAATGTGGCGCTTTGCGACCATGACACTATTGCCGGTGTCAAGACTGCCATGAGCGCAGGTATGCAGGTTGGAGTAAACGTTATCCCCGGTGTTGAACTCTCTGTCTGCTTCAAGAGTTTTTCCGATGTGCATCTGCTGGGTTACTTCATCGACTTTGACAACGCAGAGCTGCGCGAACGGCTGGACACCTTTGCCCTCCGTCGGTCAAATCGGAATCTTGAGATCATTGCAGCGGTAAACAGACTGCTTCAGCAGGAGGGACGAGACAGCCTGACAACCGAGGAGGTAACGATACATGCCGATGGTGTCATGGGACGGCCCCACATAGCCCGGGCACTGCTCCTGCGAGGCTATGCCGACAGCATGGAGGATGCCTTTAGCCGCTACCTGGTCCCCTGCGACGTTCCCAAGGCCTACTGGCCCATGGAAGATGCCCTGCAGACTATCCACCGGATTGGCGGTGTGGCGGTACTGGCTCACCCAACCAGTATCACCCGCGATCTGGGTCTGCTGAGTAACCTGATTGAAGAACTGCAGAAATTGGGACTGGATGGCCTGGAGGTTTACAACAACCTGGCCACAGAAGCTGAGATGCAGTTTCTTCAAAATGTCGCCCGCCGCCTCAGCCTGCTGATTACCGGAGGGTCTGACTACCACGGTATAGAAGATCAGATCCAGATAGGCAAAGGGCGGGGAGGCATCCGTTTTGCAGATGCCCTGCTCCCGCCCTTGCGTGCAGTTGCAGCCAGACGACGCTCAGGACAGCTCAGCACTTGTCCTTGTACACCCGATAGTTGACTACATGAAGCTCATCTACGACAGATTGTACACCATCAACCGCCCCGGCTACCCTCAGGGCCGCTTCCTTCTCTTTTTCAGAACCGATATAGCCGGAGAGCACTACCTGACCTTCATCAACTTCGATCCTGAAGGGACGATATTCGAGTTCTTCTGAACGCAGCAATGCTGTTTCAATCTTCTTCACCAAAATGGTCTTCTCAATCTCATCACAGGACCATTTGTCTGCTTCTTTCAGCTGAGCATCTTTGACCGCAGCCACAACCGTATCAATAATCGCTCCCGGAGTAAGACGTGAAGTATTGAAGATCAGGTCGTATCCCAACGGATCATTCCAGTCGCGGTCAAAGTAGAAATGGATGAACCCTCCGCGCTGGTGATCACTGCGGCGAATCAGCTCCTGTGCCAAATCAGGATCGATCCACTCCCGCTCCGAGAAGCGCTCTACCCGCTGCTCAAAATCTGCGATAAAACGCAGGCGCAGAACATTGCCGCAATTTTGCAGCAAATCCTGTGCGCCGCGGCCATAGAGAATCGCATTGCCTTTTTTGGCCTGGTCCAGCAGAATCAATTCGATTGTATTGAGAGAAGCAGCACGTGCCCGATCTTCAACAGTATTGTAGGAAGGTGGTTTTTCATCTACAGCCTGCAGTATCTCCAGAGAAAGCCCGTAATCTCCGGCGCAGGAGGCTATTTTGGGCCCGTCAACCAAGGCATATTTCAGTTTTTTTGCCAGCTCTCTGGCAATGCCGTAGGCGCCGGTTCCCATTTCACGGGATATTGTTATAATAGGCATTTAAAACATTCCTCCGACTACTTCTTTAAATAATGTATACGGTCGGAAAATTACCACGTTCCGACAACAAGCACAAGACAGCAAACAAATACTCTCGTCTGAAGGTTTGATACATGCCCGACTATAGTGACTTTATGATACGCTTTGCCTTCTTTTGCTGCATCCACTCCCTGCTGGCAGCACCGCGCATCAAAACCGGCATCCTTATGCGCATCCCTGCATTACTGCCATGGTACCGTCTGACCTACAACCTGGTTTCACTGGTTCTGTTCGGCTGGGTCATGCTGGCCTGGCAGTCAACCACGGTACTGTTTGTTGCTCCCGGGCTCTGGAGCCTGCTGATGCATGGCCTGCAGGCTGTTGCTCTGGCGGCAGGATTCCTCTGTCTCAAACAGACCGGGCTGGGGGCATTCCTCGGAACTGACCGTTCTCACACTACCAATAACCTCCCGTTCATCACCACAGGCTGCTACAGGGTGGTACGACACCCGCTCTACTTGCTGGGTATCCTGTTCATGCTGCTCAACCCGGTAATCACCACCCGTTGGCTGACCCTTACCCTGCTCGCCATTCCTTATCTGCTGTTTGGGGCTCTTGTTGAAGAACGTCGCATGCTGAATCAGTGGGGCGACCACTACCGTCACTACCAGCAACAGGTGCCGTTTCTCCTGCCGGGCTTTCCAAGGCGTTAGGGACTGCAGCCTCCAGTTCCTGCAGACTGATCGTGAGCGTCAGGCTGTACCGTCGTGTCCCAGATCCCTCGCCAATCACCAGCGGTACCTGCATGGTATTGCTCCCCGATAAACTGACGCAGATATCGCCGTTAGCGCCAGGCTTCACCACCCGTTGATCCGGGCAATGAACATCATCAACCGTAGCAGGGTGAGCAGGCTGGAGGCAGGCAGTCTCAGGAACAGTCTCAAACTCATCTCGCAGGCGCTGCAGAACATCTTGGGAAAGTCGGGCCAATGAGGGCAAGACGCCGGCGCCGGTGGCCACCTCGTAGCAACCTCGGTGTTCTGCATCAAAACAGTCGGTCAGCCCGCCGGCCTGCTGGTGGCCGTCAATTCCGCTCAACCAGAAGCGAGGTACCTCCTCAAGTCGCTTACCATAGCCGGACAGCATGGTTTTTAAAATTTGCAGCGCCTCACCGGCTGACTCATGATCGTCGCCGGTTACCAAAGCGACACCATCCACTCCCTTGAGAGTCATTTTCCAGGTACCGGGATGTGAAACTGGACCGGTCAGGGTATAGAGATGAAAACGGATACGATAACCGTTGAGACAGGAACGCTCAAAAGGCGCATAATCAAAAAAAAGCAGAGAGTCTGCCCCGGCATCCATGGTCTTGAGGGGGCCACAGAGGGAGGGTTTGATACGCTGGTGGATATACTTGAGCAATGCTCCCTTACCTGAGCCGGGAGGGCCGTAATAAACCAGTTTTGCATTAATCTCACGCTTGGCGTGATTGATAACGGCCATGCTGTAGGCACCCCACTCTGCGGTCAGGCTCGTTTTTTGTTCAACAGCATCCGCTTGGCCTGCGTCGCAAGCACCGAAGATATGTTACGGCTTTTAGCGTAGCCTGACACATCTTTCTCGTTCATGGTTCCCAAAAAACGCAAGGCACTGGCCATCGGCGTTTTGGGATTTTCTATCAAGGCCTTACGGATCTGATAGTTCTTAACCCACTCCTTGTTAGAGCAGATCAGTCGCATAATCTCATCATTCTGAACCCCGGACTTCAAGATTGTCAGCACCTCAGGTTCGGTAATTCGCGGATTTTTCAGCACCCCGCTGCTGACCAGCTTGTTGGCATCCTTGATCAAAATTTTACGCCATTCCTTATCACCGGTCAGCGCCATCTTGATCTTTTCAGCAATTCCCATCACCTGCACCAATTGATACTTACTGAGAAACTCTTCGCTGTCCTCGTTCACTACAGCGTCTTCATCATCAGGTAGCGCCAGCTGGTCTGAAAGACCTTCATCCGCACACGCAGTTCCGGAAACTTCAGCTGCTTCCTCCTGCTGCTGCAGCTCATCTTCTCTGGCCTTGTAGAGGAGCATGGCTGTCTCTGCCGAAGTGGACGGATGGGCAAGCAGCAGCTCTCTCACACAAGGACGATATGCGCAAGCCAAGGCTATGGCATGCAGTATAGCAGGATGCGGATCAGCCCAGTCAACAAGACATTCAAACCGGTGATCCGGCAGCTCCTTCAAGGTTATCACTGCTGCATTACGAACGTCCTGATCAACATCCTTGCTGAGGCAAAAAAGAAGCAGCAGCAACTCATAGGAATGAAGTTCCACCTTTCCCTGCGCAGCGCACAGACGCTGCTGCAGCGGAGCATCCTTGCGAACAAACGCAGCCACCGCTGCAGGTATGGTAATCTGAACAGGTTCAGGCATAAAGCGATCTGCTACTCCAGTACCGGGGTGCCGACTGAGGCTTCTTTTAGTTTTTTGACTGCCGCTTCTGCAACCTTGCGCTCTGTAAAAGTGCCTGCTGTCAGCTTACGGGAAACCAGAGGCAACTGCAGCTTCCTGATGCTCGCCTTGAAACCGGCAGCAGCCAGGCGTTGTTGTTCTGCCTCGGCACCGCCCAGAACGGCATATGAACCGGCAAACAGGTCATAAAACTCCCCGCGCTGCACCAAAAAACCACTGCCGCCCAGCTGCTTGATTTTGCCCAACACCTGCTGTCCTTCAGCCCGCGAACCGAACTCACCGACATAGAGGCGATGCATGGTCACAGGACGTTTGGGACCCGACGTCATCACCGGATTCAAGCCGGCCTTTTTTACCTTTGCCATATCGGCAGCCAATGTCTCTTCCACCACATAATAGCCAACCACCACAGTCCAAGGCCCGGCTGACTTGGCAACAGGCTTTTTCTCTGCAACGTCGGGCCTTGCCGGCTGAATCGCAGCAGGCTTCGGTTCAGGCTTTGCTACAGCCGGTTTTGTTTCGCTCTTGGCAACAAGCGGTTTGGATTGTTCAGTCTTGGGCGGTTGTGCAGCCGGCTTGGCTGTTTCCACAGCCTTCTGCGGAGCTGGTACCGGTTTGGCAGCAGCAGGCTTCGTATCCTGCTGTGACTTGGCCACCGGAGTTGCAGCAGTGCCAACGACTGCCGGCTGCTGAGGCTTTCCAGGCGGAACCGCTGAAGCTGATGGACCCCCTGCAGGTGCAGCAGGAGTTTTCTGGGCTGCAGCTGGTGGTGCAGCATCACGGGCCGGCAGCGGCTGTTTGACCACCTGTGGAGGCGGCGGGGGTGCTGGCGGCTGCTCCTGCGGACGAATCATACCGGTGAAGAAGTAGAGATAACCAAACCCACCCACCAACACCAGCAACAGCACCAGCAGACTGGTCTGGCGCCCCTTGTCTGCAGGCTGGGGCTGCGAATCTTCATGGGTTGGCTCTTTGCCGAACTTGAACTCCATGGGAACACCTCCGTTACGGCATAAATGGGGTAGCCTGATGGTCTACCCCGCTTATGTCTCATTTTTAATTAATCTTCTTGGTGGCCTGGGACTCGGCTATCACCTTCTGTGCCAGGTGGGTCGGTACTTCTTCATAGTGGGAAAATTCGGTACTGAACAACCCCCGGTCGCTGGTCATCGACTTCAGGTCATTGGAGTAGGCCAGCACCTCAGACATCGGCACCACTGCCTTGATGGTTTGAGAATTTGCCTTGGGCTCCACACCCACCACCTTGCCGCGCCGAGAGTTCAGGTCGCCGATCACGTCCCCCATGTTCTCATCCGGAACCGTCACGTTCAACGTAACGATCGGCTCCAGCAGTACCGGCTTGCAGATCTCCATTGCCTTTTTGAAGGCCAGTGATCCTGCTACCTTGAAGGCCATTTCTGATGAGTCGACCGTGTGGAACGACCCGTCATACAACGCCACCCTGAAATCAACCACCGGATAGCCTGCCAGGAATCCGTCGGCAGCCGCCTCCTGGATCCCTTTATCAACCGCAGGAATATACTGACGAGGAATCACTCCGCCCACAATCTTATCCTCAAAGACATACCCCTCGCCACGGCCGGTGGGAGACAGCTCAATCCAGCAGTCTCCGTACTGTCCCTTGCCGCCGGACTGCTTCTTGTACTTGCCCTGCACCTTGGCCGTGCCACGGATAGTCTCAAAATAGGGCACTTTGGGGGTCTTGAGCAATACCTCCACGTTGAACTTACGCTTCATTTTTTCGACAATCACATCAAGATGCACCTGTCCCAGGCCGGATATGATGAACTCCTTGGTCTGGGGGTCACGGTGGGATTCCAGGGTCGGCTCCTCCTCGATCATCCGGTGCAGGGCGTTGTGGATCTTGTCCTCATCGGCCTTGGTCTTGGGCTCTATGGCATAGGAGATCACCGGCAACAGCTGTTTGGCCGGCTCAAATACGATCGGATGACTGGGATCACAGAGCGTATCGCCAGTGACCGTTTCCTTCAGCTTGGCCACAGCCACAATGTCACCGGCAAACGCCTGCTTGACCGGCTTCTGTTTCTTACCCTCCAACTCATAAATCTGCCCGATCCGCTCATCAACCCCTTTGCTGGCGTTGTAAATTGTGGAGTCAGAGTTCAGGGAGCCTGAATAAATTCTGAAGATCGTGATCTTTCCGGTGTAGGGATCAGAGGTGGTCTTAAACACCAGCGCCGAAAACGGTTCCTTCTCATCGGGACCACGCTCAGCCAGTTCATTGTTCTTGGGATTTGAGCCAACCGCCTTGGTACGATCCAATGGGGAGGGCAAGTAGTCGCAGACCGCCTGCAGCAGCTGTTTAACCCCGACATTGAGGGTAGCTGAACCGCACAATACCGGGGTAAAGGTGTTACGCATGGTCCCGACCCGCAGACCATCAATAATCTCCTCTTCGCTTAATTCTCCGCTCTCCAGGTACTTTTCCGTCAAAGCATCGTAGGCCTCAGCCACAATCTCAACCATATGTTCCCGCAACCGCTGGGCCTCATCCAGACAGTCAGCCGGAATCGCAATTTCCTCACACGTGCCGGAACCGTCCTTGGCATACTTGCAGGCCTTCATCCTGATCAGGTCAACCACCCCTTCAAAAGAATCCTCGGCGCCAATCGGCATCTGGATTGCGACACCACGAGCTTTCAGGCTCCTCTCCATGTCGTCAATGGCACGTAGAAAGTTGGCCCGTTCCTTATCCATCTTGTTGACAAAGGCGATCCGGGGGATCTCGAACTCATTGGCCCACTCCCAGACTTCCTCGGTCTGGACCTTGACGCCGGAAATGGCTGAAAGGATAACCACTGCGCAGTCAAGGGCACGCATACAGGCACGGGTATCGCCGATGAAATCGCCGTAGCCGGGGGTATCCACAAAATGAATGGAGTGTCCGTTCCACTCACAGTGGTCAAAGGCCGAAGAGATCGAAATCTTGCGCTTGGTCTCCTCAGGCTCGAAATCCATGGTAGCTGTCCCGTCATCAACCCGCCCCAGACGATCAATCATGCCGGTGTTAAACAGGATCGCCTCGGCAAGTGATGTCTTGCCGGCACCACCATGTGCCACAATCCCCAGGTTACGAATCTTCTCGGTTGGATACGTCCCCATGCGCTGCCTCCTTATCCTCTGTAGGTGAGATGTCCTGCGATAACTGCCGGCACTTACCGGTTCCGTTCGTATAGTATCCGAAGTCCCTCCAGGGTCAGGAATTCATCAACCTCATGGATGGTCTTTGATTCAGGGGCTATCAATGCTGCCAGCCCACCGGTGGCAATCACCCGGGGCTGATCACGACTCTCCTGTCTGATCCGTTCAACTATGCCATCAACCAGCCCCACATAACCGAAAAAAATGCCTGCCTGCATTGAGTTGACGGTATTTTTGGCAATGGCCTGAGGGGGACGACAGATATCAACCCGGGGGAGTTTACTGGCTCTCTGGAACAGGGCCTCAAGCGATATAGCCAAACCAGGGGCAATGGAACCGCCGCAATACTCTCCTGCGGCATTCACGTAATCAAAGGTGGTGGCCGTGCCGAAATCTACAATTATCAAGGCGCAACGATGTTTCTCAAATCCGGCTACCGCATTCACAATCCGATCGGCACCCACCTCTCGGGGGTTGTCATACTGAATCGGCATACCGGTCTTGATACCGGGTCCAACCACTAGGGGCACCCGCCCGAAAACGTTCTTGCACAGTGTCTCAAGTACACCGGTAAGCGGAGGCACCACCGACGATATGATGCAGGTTGTGATCATGCTGACCGAAAGTGAAGCAAGGGAGAACAGGCTCTGCAACAATACGCCGTATTCATCGGCGGTACGGGACTTGTCTGTAGCAATACGCCAATGACGCACCAGGGTGGTTCCCTCGTAGATACCCATCACGATATTGCTGTTCCCGACATCAATTACCAGAAGCACACTGCCACCTCTTAGACCAGAATGACATCTCCACTCAAAACCCGCTCAAGGGCACCGTCCGGCAAACGCACCAGCAAGGCGCCGTCACGGTCAAGCCCGCCGAATCTCCCCTGCAGTACACCGTTACCCATATCAACGCGAACCGTTCGTCCAGCTGCATTGCAGAGACGGCTCCACTCGTCCCGCACCGGGTCAAACCCTTCCCGCACGAACCGGACATATTCACGATCCAGCTCCTGTAACAGGATCGATGCAAAGCGCAGGCGGGAAACCGGCCTCCCGGACTCCAGCAGCAGTGACGTTGCCGGTAAGCGCAGATCACCAGGAAACTGGTCAGCCTGCATATTCAGGTTCACCCCGATTCCTAGAATGACAAAACTGACCCGATCGGTCTCTGCACTCATTTCATTCAACAGACCGGCAACCTTGCGATCATTCAGCAGCAGGTCATTGGGCCACTTGATCGCCGGTTGCAGCCCGGTAACTGCGGTTATGGCCCGGGCAGTCGCTACAGCCGAGAGAAAGGTCAGCTGGGGTGCCTCACTGGGAGCCAGGTCGGGTTTCAGCACGATCGAGCAGTACAGATTGACGCCGGCCGGCGACTCCCACCGCCGCCCAAGTCGCCCCTTGCCACCGGTCTGTCGATCTGCCA
>DIUB01000130.1:10038-39999 GCA_002422265.1 Geobacter sp. UBA6169 | reverse complement strand
TATCTGCTTCCAGACTGCCGTGCGTGAAATACCAAGTACGCGACGTGCCTGTTCACCTGACAGCAAGGCACCCGCTTCGGTAGCACGCAGCAAACGCAAAAGCTCACCGGTGTTACTGCGACGCGCCATAAAAGACTAATCCAGCAGCATGGAGATATCCATGGATCGCGGAGAATGAGTAAGGGCACCGACCGAGATAATGTCAACGCCCGTCTCGGCAATGGCCCTGACGGTCGTAAGGTTGACACCTCCAGAGGCTTCAACCGGTATCTTTCCATCGATCAGTTGCACACACTGCCGCATGGTGTCGCAGTCCATATTATCCAGCATGATGATATCGGCACCGGCGGCCAGTGCCTCTTGTACCTGCTCAACGGTTTCGGTTTCAATCTCGATCTTGAGGGTGTGGGGGATATAAGCCCGGGCACGACGAATCGCCTCACTGATCCCGCCGGCAGCGGCAATATGGTTTTCCTTGATCAGGATACCGTCATACAGGCCGGTGCGATGGTTGATCCCCCCACCGACCCGTACGGCGTACTTTTCCAGCACCCGCAAACCTGGTGTGGTTTTACGGGTATCAACAATCCGGGCTCCGGTTCCAGCCACCGCCTGCACATAACTTCGGGTCAGCGTGGCAATGCCGCACATCCTCTGCAACAGATTCAGGGCAACCCGTTCACCCTGCAGCAGCAGGGCCGCATCCCCTTCAACCTCTGCCAGCACAGCACCGGTCAGTACGGTCTGACCGTCAACCGCACCAGGCCTGCAGACCATCTTTGCATCAAGCAGGGTAAAGACCCGCTCCGCAACGGCAATACCGGCTACGGTCAGCGGTTCTTTGGCTACCAGACGGGCCAAGGCAGGCCGAGGCTCCGGAACAACTGCCAGAGTAGTCAGATCACCGGTGTGAATATCCTCACGCAATGCCGCATAAATGAGATCATCAAGGCTCAACATAAAACACCATTCCGTTACTGATAAAAGAGTATGTCTCTATAACACACCTGCTGCACCCCCGCAACCGCATTGAAAAAGGTTTCAAGGCTGATCAGGAGGTGTATGACAATTGTATACAATTATCAATTGACAATCTGTTGCGCGGCTTTTAAAGTACTGGACTTAAAACTCAACCAGCCTTAAGGGAGGACTCTGATGAAGAGGCGGATTATCAGCTATCTGGCAACCATTATCATCACGCTGTTGCCACTTGCAGTACAGGCCAAGGAGATCAAGTACGGTTTCAAGAATGCGCCCTCCGTTATCTTCAGCCATGACGCGCACCTGCTGAAGAGCAGAGACTGTAAGACCTGCCACAATGCCATCTTTAACCTATCGCAAAAACGCAGCTACTCCATGGCTGAAATGGAAAAAGGCGCGTCCTGCGGCAGCTGCCACAACGGAAAAAAGGCGTTCAGTGTTGCTACAGAAAAGGATTGCAGCAAGTGTCACCGCGGCATTCCCAGTGCTGTCACCTACCGGATCAAGGAAGGCAATGCTGTTTTCAGCCACGACTCCCATGTGAACGGCAAAGGCTATGGTTGCAAGAGCTGCCACAATGCCGGCCCCATCCGTCGCGGTGTCAGCATGGCTGACATGGAGAAAGGCAAGTCCTGCGGCAGCTGTCATAACGGCAAGTCAGCCTTTACCGTTACCGCAAACTGCGGCTCTTGCCATCGCGGTCTGACCACCAAAACCCTCAAGTATAAATCCAAGCCGGTAACCGATGCGGTCTTCAGCCATGATTTCCACACCCAGGCCTACAAGTGTAGCGACTGCCACTCGAAGCTTTACGATTATCGCCAGGGCTCACGCAAAGTCACCATGGCCCAGATGGAAAAAGGCAAGTCCTGCGGCGTCTGTCACAACGGCAAGACCGCCTTTGCTGCCAGTGGTGACTGCAACAAGTGCCATGCGGGGTACAAGCCGGCTAACCTGACCTTCAAGAACAGCCGCGGTACGATTGTTGGTCACTTCAGCCATGACTTCCACACTGCAGCCTATGGTTGCCAAGACTGCCACACCAAGATTTTCCCCTACGGCAATGCCAAGCGTGCCACCATGAAAGAGATGGAACAGGGTAAATCATGCGGTGCCTGCCATGACGGCAAAGCCGCTTTCGGTGTTACCTCAAGCTGTGCCAAGTGCCATAAAAAGCAGTAGCCTGTCACCGATGTACAAAAAAAGCCGCCCCAATCCGGGGCGGCTTTTTTTGTACACGAAATGGCACACCTGCCACAACAAACCTCGTCGGAACCTATACATCCTCAAAGGTTCGGCTGCGACGATCAACGACATAGCTGCTTCCCTGGTTCCCTTTCGCAAGCTTTTTCAGTTCTGCTGCAACCTCAGCCACACGCGCAGCGTGGCTGATTGCAGGTGAATCCATCGGCACAACACCAATCGAAATGGCCAGGATCGGCATTTGCTCTTTTTCACCTTTTCGGTTATGTGCTACGTAGTAACCCCGTTTTTTGGTCTCTTCGTCAAACAGGGTCTGCACGATCTGGTCAAAGTGACTGATAATGGTTGCACAGACCTGTTCTGCCCGTTCACGGGGTACGATAAAAACAAAATCGTCGCCCCCCACATGCCCGCTGAACCCCCCACCGGACTCCCGTACCGCATTGGACATAATCCTGGCCAGCATCCTGATTACCTCATCGCCGTGAGAAAATCCGTAGACATCATTGTATGGCTTGAAATGATTGATATCCACATAACATACCGCAAGAGGCAGGCCAAGCGCTTCGTCAATGGCACGGTGAATTGAGGTATTACCGGGCAGACGGGTCAGGGGATTATTGTCAAAGATGCGTTTGATGCGAGACTGCGCCAGCGTAATCCGACTGACCAGCTCCTCAAAATTGACCGGGGTGGTGACAAAATCATCCAGGGGAAAATCATCCCATGAATCCTGCTCTGAGGTACCCGGAAAAATACCGATGATCGGAATCGGACTGAAGAAGCTGTCACCACGCAGCATGAACAGTATGTCATGGCAGCCGACGCAGGGGGATGAAAAGTCAACGATGATCAGATCAGGCGGGTCTGAGTAAAAAGCACCAAGGACAGCAACGGTCTTTTCAACCACCATCACCTGATAGCCCTTGCTCTGCAGCCGCAGTTGCAATAATGAGGCGAGTTGCGGCTGGGTGCAGATCAGCGCAATCCTAGAATGCTGCATCTGCCACCTGCAGTTCAAGACTGAAATTTTTAACCTCTACCAGCTTATCCTCAAGCTCAGCAACAATTTCAGTCAGCAGCTGTTCGTTCAGTTTCAGGGTATCCCATGCCAGCTGTTGAATCGAAGGCACAAAGGGATCCCCGCTATCACCAAAACCGCTAGCCTTGATCAAGATATCAGCCAGATGGACCACCGAGCTCTTGATGCGATGATCTTCAGAGGCTTTTACATTATGATGGCAGGCAATCGGCTCAGACAGCTTGTCCGGCAGAAACCAGCTTTTGGAAAGCCACCCGCCAACCTCGGCATGATCGGTGTCAAGCACCTCTCGCTCTGCCTCGCTGGTGTACATCTGATCAAGCTTGATGCGACGACGAATCTCGGGCATCTGTTCGGCACATTTCAAGCCAATAATTACCTTGCCAATATCGTGCAGCAATCCGGCTGTGGTGATCTCCTCCACCTCTGGCAGCACCAGCTTGCGGGCAATGATGCCGGCTGCCGTGGCGGTACCAAGCGAGTGTTCCCAGAGGCCTACGCTGTTTTTTTCCATAATCTCAAAGATGGATGATGACAGGGCCAGTGACTTGACCACGTTGACACCCAACAGGATCATGGCGTTAGATATGGTTGAAACCCGGTAAAAACCATAGGAAGGAGAATTGGCTAGCCGCAGGATACGTGCAGAAAGCACCTGATCAGCAGAAACGATCCGGGCCATCTCCTGCACTGAGGATTTGTCGTCATTGGACAGCGCATTAAGCTTGTTGATGACCCCCGGTAAAGTCGGCAGAGTCTTGGTGTCCATGATGATCTTTTTAAGCTCACTCCTCCGTTCGTCCACCGTCATCCCCCATTGCCGCCCTGATCTGCCCCCGGTATACCTCAAGCAGCATCAGATTGTGGCGATTATCCATTGTTTTTGAAAAGCGTTTCTCCAGGTCCACCAGTTGCTCTTCAAGCCCGCGGTCACCCTCTTGATGAACCGGATGCCCCTCAACATAGAGCGACTGCACCCCCATCTGCTGCAGACGGCCGATAAGGGAGTCGGACAAAACCGTCCCTTTACCACAGATCGGCATGCCGGATGGACTGTCATTTTTGTAAATATCCCTGGCCAGCACCATCTCTGCTGCTGCCAGATTAAGCGGTATCTTCTGCATAACGGATCACCCTGCATCTGCTCGTATGATTATCGGCAGCGGCGATACTAGAAAAAGCGCCGCTGAATGTCAAACGCCATCTCAGGCGCCCCTTCCCTGAGGCCTGCCACGCCCCATCAGTACCACGCCGGTCTTGGTATTCATAATGATTTTTCGCCCCGTATTCCCTCCCAGGTCAGAACCAACCACCGGTATGCGCCATTCCTCCAGCTGGTTTAAGGCAAGCTCAATATTACGTGCACCGATTGGGCAGGCAGCACTGCTGACGGTCAGCAGGTTGGCCCCGCCAAACACCTTGGCCACCAGTCGATCTCTCCGTGAGCCAAGGGCCAGCACCTGTTCAAACAGACGCTCCATGGCAATATTGCCGTATTTGGGGGTAGCCAATCCCTCACCGTTCCAAAGCGGCAGCATAAAATGGTTCATCCCTCCACCGCCACGGCTCTGGTCCCAGAGGCAAACCGACACACAAGAACCCAGCACGGTCGTGATTTCACATTCTCCTGCGCAGACATGCAATGCTCCGGGCAGCAAAAACTGCTTGGCAACATTTTTTCCGTTCGATTCTAACACGTTATTTCTCTTCCATCTGATCGAACAGGAACAGATTACCCCCCTCCGCAAAGGTCATGTTTTCTGCATCAAAAGGTGCCGGTGGTATGGTAACGGTAAAAAGCGACCCCATGCCGGGAGTACTGTTGACCTGCACCTGCCCTTGCAGCAGGTCAAGCAGAGAGCTGACCACCGACAGTCCCAGACCATGTCCGTGATAAGCACGGGTAGAACCGGTATCAAGCTGCACAAAGCGATCAAAGATACGCTTCATATCTGTCTCGGCAATCCCGATCCCCTGATCCTTCACCTGCAGATGCAACGCCTCTTCATCACAAGAGTACTGCACCACCACCTCACTGCCGGGCGGACTGAACTCAATGGCGTTTGCCACCAGATTTGCGGTAATGACCTGCAGCATCTGTGCGTCAGTCGGGAAGAACAGCTGCAGATCAGCTTCAGAACCTGAAGGAGTTGCCCGTAAGGTAATATTTTTGCCGCTCGCCTGGGGACCAAAGTTGTCAAGCACCCCCTGCACCACAGAACCGACCTCCACCTGCTCGATAGTCGGCTCAGACTCACCCGCCTCCAGTTCTGCTGCAACAAAGATATTACGCAGCTGGAAATCCAGATTGAACGCCTCGGAAAAGAGCATCGTCACCAGCTCACTCACTTCCGGCTTTTTTACAATTACTGCCAGCTGTTCAGCCAGCCCGATGATCGCGTTCAGCGGGTTATTGATTTCGTTGCGGATATTGGAAAGGAAATTGCTTTTGAGGGCTTCAGACTCCTCCAGTTTACGATTCATCTCCACCAGTTTGCGGTTTACCACCGAAAGATCGTTCAGCGATTTGCGGCTCTGCTCCAGGCGGAAGCGGAGCTCCTCAACCAGTTGTTCATCAGTTAGCTGCTGCATACTGTTTCCCCCTGCACTCGACAATTAATCCGTATACGCGTAGAACTATACCACGCATTGACAAACCGACAAGCCTGGCAGCATTCATTTTTTTAGATAGTAATTAATCAGCCGCTGTTCAAAGGCAAAGCGGATCACCAACGGCAACAACACCGCCAGAAATATCAGACCACAGCCGACCCACTCCCGCAAGCTCAGCCGTTCGCCAAGCACCATAAAACCGGCCAGCAAACTCCAGACCGGATCAAGGGTGTAAATCAGGCCTGCCTGGGTGGGGGTGACAAAACGCTGATAGCTATTCTGTAGCGTAAAGCAGATTACCGTAGGGAAGATGGCACAGTAGACGATTGAGGCACTGGCCTTGAAGGAAGGAACGACAAAATCAGGTTGAAACACAAACGCTACAGCAGCGGCCAGCAGACTGACCACACAGAACTGCACCAAGGAAACCAGCCAGACATCCTCATCCTTCAGCACCCTGGAAACCGAGATGATATGGATAGCAATAAAAAAGGCGCACAGGGTGGAAACCAGATCACCGCGATTAAAACCGGCGCCACCTCCGCTTGCCAAAAGGGCAATTCCGCATGAAGCCAGGACAATGCCGACCAGATTCAAGCTGCCAATCCGATCCTTCCATATCGTCCGGGCAATCAGAGGGATAAACAGGACAAACAGATTATTAATGACACCGGCACGGGAGATGCTGGTACCCTGGATACCAACCACAAAGGTAAGATTCGTGATACCCAGAGCCAGACCGACTATCATGCCGCGTCTGAGCGTATCACGATCAAGCCGATGCAGCCGTGGCAGGCAGAGTACCGCCATAATCAATGATGCCAGGACAAAACGCAGTAGCACGAAATAAGGGGGTGCCACGTCGGCGACCCCAATCTTGGTAAAGAGAAAACTCCCACCCCAGAAAAACGTGGTCAGCACAAGATAGAAAAGCACCTTGCCGTGGGAGGGGTTTACGGCCTCCGGTTGAGCAGTCATGGACGTTTAGCCAATCCGATACCGTTTCCGTACTGGCTGCAGCACCTCCCAACGGCAATCCATACCCGGCGGAAAGATCACCAGATCTCCGGCCTGCAGTTCCACTGGCGCACCGTCATCAGGCGTCACCAAAACCGATCCCTCCAACAGGTAACAGACCTCGCGCTGCGCATAACTCCAGTCAAATGATGAAACCTCACAACTCCATATCTCCCAGTTATCGACCCCCAGCTGTTGAAGCCGTTCGGGTGAGGCTTCCTGCTCAATCATGATCGGCAGCATCACACACCCCCTGGTCCTGCCTGAACTGTAACAACGCGAACCCGGAAGCGGGGTCAAGCTCTCGAACAGCATCCAGGTTGAGCAGCTCGGTGATTACAACCTCCAGCACCAGAAACACCTCGCTTGCCTCACGCAGACAACCGGCCTTGACCGTATCACCACGCCCATAGGCACCATGAAAATGAACCCTGGGCTGATCATCAAGCCAGAAAACAGTGCCAAACCCGACTGCCTCGTGATTATCGCTCAGCTGACGCCACACCGGACGAGGCGGCATCTCATCCCCCTCTGGACCGACCACATAACGTCCCCCTTTTATTCCGCCAACCACGGAAAAAGCGGCAGCCCTGATCTGCTCCTTACGGGCGATATCGGCCAGACCGGCCAAAAGATCCTCACCATCGCCGAAACGGGCCACAATAACCCTCCCCACTGATCCAACCCGATACTCCATGATTATACTCCCTCCTCTGTGTCAACCGGAATATGCAGCGCCAGCCAGACCGTTACACGATTCGGAGGCGTCCACTGAACACGATGGCGGCAACGGGGCGGCAGGCTGATACAGTCACCAGGCCCCAGATGCCGGGGTGTACTCTCATCTTCAAGCTGCACAAGCGCTTCACCCTGCAGCAACAACACCCACTCATACCAGTCCTGGTCATACCACTGCCCTGCCGGGGTTGCCTGTCCCTGCGACACAATCCGCTCAACCCGCACACCCCTTACCTGAGCAAGCAGCTCGAACTGCTCGCTGGTAGTCGCATCAGGCAGGTTAGCCAGAAGATTGCCGCTGAGCATCATATTGGCCTCGCACTTTGGTTTTCTGTCACTTTCTGCATTGAATTCTTTCATAAAGTCGATACAATACCTGCCAGTTCAACACCCGTCAACCGATGTCCAAAGGAGCTGCATATATGGCCTCCCATCACCAGTCTTTCGATAATTTACAAGCAGCCGAAGCAGATCGCTTCCAGCAACTCATAACTGATGAGCGGTTCAAGGACAACCCCCTTCTTTCTGAACTGCATCAACTGCATGTGCAGTACCGCAGCCTGGCCCAGAAGACCGAGCGATTACTGAAGGAAAAGGCCCAACTGGAGAACCAGTTATCCAATATGAACCGTTCCTTGAACCTTGCCACCAGGATCGATCCCATGACCGGTCTTGGCAACCGACGTGCCATGATGGAGCTGCTGGAACAGGAGTTCAGCAGGGCCAGCAGACACCAGCGGGAAATATCAATCATCATTGCCGACCTTGATGCCTTTAAACGTGTTAACGATGCACACGGTTTCAACACCGGCGATGACGTGCTGGTGGAAGTTGCCCGGGTGCTGCGGGGTTGTGTGCGCAATGAAGACTTCTGCGGACGCTGGGGCGGCGAAGAGTTCATGTTTTTGTTGCCGGAAACCGATCTGGACGGGGCACTGGCGGTGGCCAACAAGATCAGGGAGTCGATAGCCATGACCGAGTTTGTCATCAACAAACCAGGGGTCAGACTCACGATCAGCCTGGGCGTCTGCAGCCACCAGAACGGACAAAACATCTTTGACGCCGTTACCGGTGCCGACCAGGCCCTGCACAAAGCCAAGATGGGGGGCGGTAATCGCGCCGTTGCTGCTTCCTGACCGGTCAATACCGGTCCTTGATTTGTCCGAGAAAAAGCAGTTTCACGCGGAGGCACGGAGACGCGAAGAATACTATCATGCACGTATGGCATGCCATTGTTTCACCTGGAGGGTTGATCGTTTATTTCAGGTAACTACTTGATTTTCTCCGCGGACTTCGCGGCTCCGCGTGAGTAACTGCCGTTTGCAGGTTTATAAGTGCCTCCCTAAAGATAAAGCCCCGTACCACCAGACAAGTGGCTACGGGGCTTTATCTTTTCAGGAACAGTCGACTGGGGCTACTTCAGCACAAATGCTACCCTGGCATCGGCCATGAAGCCGGTTCCCTGATTCGCGTTGAAAATCTGCAGCGCAACATCACTGCTTACTTGCAGGTCCGAAGGACTGACCGTACCGGAGGCACTCACCACCAGCGGGTTGTTGACGCCACGCTTGCGCAAAGCAGCCCGGGCTTTGTCAACACTATTGGTGTATTCACCGCATCCTTGCTCAACCAGCACCTTCTGGCTGATCTTGGCAGGGTCATACAATACTTCGCCTTTTGGGTTAAAAATCCGGTTGATCAAGGCAGGCCGAAACGATTGAGCAGTGGCATCAATGATCAGACCGTCAAACGGCTGAGCCACCGGTGGTGGAGCGGGCAGGTCTACCGGCGGAGTATAGACCGGCTTTTCAACCTCTTGCTTGATCCTCGGCTCTGTCAGTATCTTTTCATACATCATGGCACCAAAGCTCCTGGGGCCGTTCACACCAACCTTCAAAATGACCAGAGCGGTTTCCTCCTGCTGATTCCAGTCCTTCACAACCGGCTGGAAACCTTTGATAAAAGCACTGACAGACGACCGGATCAGATCTGACTCCACCTCAGCATCCCGTACCGTTGTTTCTCCGGCGATGGAGACCCCTTTCAACAGTTCAGCAAGAGAACGCTGTGCAGCAACCTCTGCAGCCCGAATGGCCGTCAGACGCCGCTGAGCACCCGTAGTACCCTTTTTGGGCAACCCTTCCCCCACCACCAGGATAGCATCCTGCTTGTAGGCTTCCTCCACCGTTACCGTTACCGTTACCTTTTCACGCCGGATGTACTCTCTGGCCGCCTTGTAGCTTTTCAGATCCACCACATCGGCATGTGCCATTCCGGCGAGGCCCATCAGGGCCACTGCTGCCATCAGCATACGTTTTTTCATCTGCATCCTCCTTTGTCTCGAGTTCGTTATTTGTTTTTGTGGTGGTGCATCTCTGCAGGTGAAGTCATTGCTGCGGTACGACTGTACGATTACGCATGATAGCACCATTTATTCCAAAGTAAACTCTTCAACAAAAAAATGATTATCCTGACACCTGTGCTGCATACCGTGCTGCCCCCACCAAACCGGCGTCATCTCCCAGCATTGCCTGACGAATCACAACCCCCTGGCTAATCTGACGAAAGGTTCGCTGTTCAATGGTACGGCGTAACGAAGGCTCAAAAAGACGGAAACTTTCAGCAACACCGCCTCCAATCACAACCCCCTGCAAATTCAGGGTGTTCAATAGACTGGCAAGGGCCGTGCCCAACCAGTATCCCAGCATCTGAAAGGCGGCAGAGGCCTGCGGTTCACCCTGGGCAGCCCGCACAGCCAGCACCTCAGGTGTCAGGCCGCCACCATGACGCGACAAGGCTGCTGCCGAGACATACTGTTCAAGACAACCACGGTTGCCGCATGGGCATGGAAGGCCATCCGGCACCACGGTGGTATGCCCGAATTCGGCAGCAAACCCGCCGGTGCCGCTCCAGAGCCTGCCGTCAAGCAACAGACCGCTCCCCAATCCGGTGCCGATGGTAATGACGACCAGAGAATCAAGCCCGCGACCGGCACCGGCCAGTGATTCCCCCAGAGCGTTCAGGTTGGCATCATTGGCTGCCACCACCGGTACCGATAAGCGTTCCATCATCAGGCCGGCAAGATTAAGCTCTTCCAGGGGTTGCAGATTAACAGACGAATGGATCAGACCGTCACGCCCGATCAGTCCGGGTACCCCCAGGCCGATCCCCTTCACCTGAACCCCCGCTGCAGCGGCATCACCCATAACCTGCACAAGCTCTGAAGTCAGCCGGTCCAGGAACGAAGCAACCCCGGAGCTGATGTCTGTTTTTTGCCTGAAGCGTGAAGCAATACTGCCATCGGCCAGCAATAGCGCTCCGCGCAGATTAGTACCGCCGATATCGATACCAATATATCCATCAGAGAAGTTCATGTACCCACCCCCGGTTGGAGAGTCTGAAGGCAGCCTCATACTACGTCAGAGTTAATCAGGATTCAACAGCAGCCGTGCTGACGGACAAATTGAATTCTCGCTACCGTTAGCTCTTGACAGCCTTTGGCAAGGAGACTATATGTCTTTAGTCAAAATAAAGCTAACTTGGTGTTATCAAGACAAAATCAACTATTTTTTTAGTGCTACTAAATTCAGGAGGCCTAAACGACAATGGCAAAGATCAAGGATGCACTTGAGTACCACTCTATGGGGCGCAAGGGAAAGATCGAAGTTATCCCCACCAAACCGTGTCAGACCGCTGCAGATCTCTCATTGGCCTATTCGCCAGGTGTAGCCGAACCATGCCTGGCAATTGAGAAGAATCCTGAAGATGCGTACAAGTACACAGCCAAGGGAAATCTGGTGGCGGTTATATCAAACGGAACCGCAGTACTGGGACTGGGTAACCTGGGGGCGCTGGCCGGCAAACCGGTTATGGAGGGTAAAGGAATCCTCTTCAAACGATTTGCCGATATTGACGTCTTTGACATTGAACTTGACACTGAAAATCCGGACGAGATCATCAAGGCCTGCCAACTGCTGGAGCCGACCTTTGGCGGTATCAACCTGGAAGACATTAAGGCTCCTGAATGTTTCTATATTGAAGAAGAACTGAAGAAGACCATGAAAATACCGGTCTTCCACGATGACCAGCACGGTACCGCCATCATCTCGTCAGCAGCCTTGATCAATGCTCTGGAGTTGGTCGGTAAAAAGATGGAGGACATCAGAATCGTGGTGAACGGCGCCGGTGCTTCAGCCAACTCATGCGCCAAACTAGCCATAGCGCTTGGCGTTAGACGAGAAAACCTGATCATGTGCGACACCAAAGGGGTCATCTACAAAGGGCGTAAAGAGGGGATGAACCCTTACAAAGAGCTGTTTGCCGCAGAGACAGAGCTGCGCACCCTCGAAGAAGCTGCCAAAGGGGCCGATGTCCTGTTCGGACTCTCCGTTAAAGGAGCGTTCACTGCCGACATGGTCCGCAGCATGGCCCCCAACCCTATCATCTTCGCCATGGCAAATCCGGATCCGGAGATCACCCCTGCTGATGCGTTTGCGGTACGAAGCGATGTGATCATGGCCACCGGACGCTCCGACTACCCCAACCAGGTCAATAATGTGCTGGGTTTTCCGTTTATCTTCCGTGGTGCCCTCGACGTGCGCGCCACCAGCATCAACGAAGAAATGAAGCTGGCAGCGGTCAAAGCCCTGGCCAGACTAACCCGAGAAGAAGTGCCCGATTCCGTCAGCAAGGCCTATGGCAATGTTAAATTCTCCTTTGGCCGGGATTACATCATTCCCAAACCGTTTGATCCGCGTGTACTGCTGCATGTGGCCCCCGCTGTGGCCCAGGCTGCCATGGACACCGGAGTTGCCCGTCAGCCGATCGCCGACATGTCTAAATATATCGAGCATCTCGAATCAACTCAGGGCACATCCAAAGAGATCATGCGCTACATCATCAATAAGGCCAAGACTGATCCCAAGCGGATCGCCTTTCCGGAAGGTGACAACGAGAAAATACTCCGGGCAGCCCAGATCCTGATTGATGAGGGAATTGCCCAGCCGATCCTGATCGGCAGCAGCATCAAGATACGCAACAAAATCGACGAACTGGGGCTTAATCTGGATGAGATCCAGATCGTCGACACCGAACACTCAAAATTCACAGAGCCCTATACCCAGGAACTGTACCGCCTGCGGCAGCGCAAGGGAATCACCGAAACAGAGGCCGGCCGGATCATCCGGCGCAAATCCCGCAACCACTTTGGCGCCATGATGGTACGAATGGGGGATGCCGATGCCATGCTGTCCGGCATCGATGCCCACTACCCGGACACCATCCGGCCTGCCCTGGAGGTGATCGGCAAGCAGCCCAATCTGGCATCGGTTCACGGGATGTATATGATGGTATTCAAAAAGGGGGTCTACTTCATGGCCGATACCACGGTCGATATCGATCCCACTGCCGAGGAACTGGCTGAAACCGCTATCCTGGCTGCCAAGAACGTCCGGGTATTTGATATTGATCCACGCGTTGCGATGCTCTCCTTCTCCAACTTCGGTTCAGTGCGCCACCCCCTGTCCGACAAGGTGCGCCGTGCCGTCGAGATTGTCAAAGAACGTGCACCTGATCTGATTATTGATGGCGAGATGCAGGCCGACACCGCCGTGGTGCAGGATTTGCTGGATCACTTCTCCTTCTCAAAATTGAATAATACTGCCAATGTACTGATCTTTCCAGATCTCAACTCCGGCAACATCGCCTACAAGCTGCTGGCACGCCTGGGTGGTGCCGAGGCGATCGGCCCGATTCTGATGGGCATGCAGAAACCGGTGCATATCCTGCAGCGTGGTGATGATGTCAGCGATATCGTCAACATGGCTGCCATCGCTGTGGTAGACGCCCAGAGACGCAGCGCCCCTTAACGGTCACACACCTCCCCCTGCCGGGTGATGCAGAGCATCACCCGGTCCTTTTCTTCTCTTTTTCGCCCCTGCCAACAATCTTTTGACAATCATGCGTGCCTGGCGTAACGTATACATTTTGACAAAGTCACATAATTACAAGTGTTATATCAGGAGGTTTACCAGATGTTGCGCCTGCCTAAGGGTGTTCCCCTGTTTGAAAAGCTTGATGCCACCAACCTTCAGCTTGATGCCATTGCCCTCAAACTGAAACACGGTTGTTTTACCGGCTATGCTGCAATTGTTTTCGCACAGGCCAACAGCATCCTGGTGTTTGAATCAGGCAAGCTGATCAGCGCTGTGTTTGAAAACAACGCTGGCGTTCGTTGCAGCAGCTTCGAGGCCCTGAATGCCCTGGCAGAACAGATGGCTGCTCGTGACACAAGTATCTTGAACGTCTACCGCCTTTCCGGAGACCTGACGCTCTGTATCCACGCCCTGCTGCAGGGCGAGGTTCGTTACCGTGGTCAGGCCCTGGGTCTGATTGACATCAAGACCCTGCTGGAGCGGATCAAGGGTGAGCAGATGAACTGTTGTCTGCGTATCTACACAGATGACCAGTCTTCCATGATTTTTTATAAGGAAGGAGACCCCCTTGGCTTTTTCCACGACGGGTCTGAAGAGATCGAGGCATCTCCGGGGAATTCACAACAGTTGACCCAGAATCCCAACGCCAAGCTCGACCTGTACAGCACCACCGGCATTGATGAGTTGATGGCACACGATCTGCTTGAAATGTTTCATATTGACAGCATCTGGAAAACTGCTGTCAGTAAACAGCAGTCCAAGACACCCGGCAGCTGACCAGCTTTCCCTGCACCACACCAAAGGCCCTGCTGCATACAATGCAACAGGGCCTTTGGTGATGGAATCCAGGCATCAATCCAAACTATTTCAAATCAAACCCCAGCAGCTCGTCGTCGCTGAAATCAAGCCCTCCNNATCCTTCAAGAGTCGCCAGGCCTCTTCTTCTTTCCCCAACGCGATGCAGGTCAGTGCCAGCTCATACTGCAGGCCACAGCGATCATCCTCAATCATGTCAGGAGAGTCCAACAAGGCTCTCAAGGCACTCTCGGCCAGCTTTATCTCACCCTTTTCACGCAGACAGGCCCCTTGCAGGATCAGGCAGACGTTCCGACGGCTCCGATCTTCAGCCGCCTGGCGAAGGACATTAATCGCTTCGTCGTACAGCCCCATCTCATAAAATGCCAGCCCAAGATCGTAGTGAGACTGTGCATCGCTCTCATCCATACCAGCACCGAAACGAACCTTACTACCGGCGGTCTGAACCGTGTCAAGTATATCGTTGACCGTATCAAACCAGTTCTGGGACGAATCCGGCAGCGCAAGCTCAGACTGGTCGTCCAGCTCGACCTCGATTTCATAGAAGTCATCCTCAAGGCCGCTTTCGACAGTGCTGAAGTCTTGCAGGTCGAGTTCTCTCGGAGCTGCAGCAACTAAACCCTCGTCCTCGGTCGGAACCGCATACGGCACCGTAACCGGATGCTCCGGTTCAACCTCATCAACTTCCATTGGCAGATCAAAAACAGACGCCGGCTCTGCTGCCTTCTCAGGCTCTTGTGCCGTTTGCAGTTGCTGTCCAGCGACCTCACCCTGGCCCAGATTGGCCAAAGACGCTATCTTGGCAGCATAGGAAGCAGCTTCTTCAGGCAAACCGCATGCTGCGCAAGACCGTGCGCATCCCTTCAGGATCCGTATTGTGATCGGCGCCAGATCATTCAGTTGCAGATAAAAATCACGCAACTGTGCAGCTGCTCCTGCTTGCATAAACAATGGTTCATACTCGTCAAGCAGATTCAGCGCCGCATCAACATCACGTTCCTTCAGGAAAGCTGCGATCAGGGCCTGACGGGGGAGCAGTTCATCAGGAAACCGCTTGATATAGTGCTGACAAACCGTTTTGAGGCGTCCCAGCTCGCCGATTTCCTGATAGGCCAGCACCAGCAGCCGCCATGCCGACCTGCGCTGCGGATCCGCCTTGATAAGCCCTTGGACAAGGGCAGCAACCGACTCGGCAGCTCCTTCGTGGATCTTCTGTTCCAGCACAGAGCAGGAAAAATCCGGCTGATCCGGAAACAGCTCGGCTATTCTCCCGGCAAGACGGACAAAGGCCCCATCATCGCGACGCTCAACCAGCAACAGACCAAGCACCTTGAATGCTTCCAGAGACTCGTCATGTTTCCCCAACTGATGCAATACTTCGGCGTATTTAAGTTTGATGTTGGGATTACGCCCGTCAACCCGCTGCATCGCCTCAAGGGCCTTTAGTGCCTCCCCATGGTTGTGCTGCTTGAGAAAATGGTCAAAGGCCCGTTTGTACTCGGCAAGCGCGTTGGCAGGCAATCCATGCTGTTCATTCAGTGAAGCCAGGGTAAGGGCAATGGTGATATCATCAGGAAACAGCTTTTCAACCTGTTTGTAGATGGCAATCGCCTTCAGATAAAAACCGCTGGAGGTAAGATTGCGTCCTATGGCTTCAAACTCTTTGCGGGCTTCATCGTTGCGGCGGCACTTGACCAGCTGTTCGGCAAGACGCTGGCGCAGGCGCAGATCACCGGTATCCAGCGACAACGCCTCCTGCAGAAAGGGAACAGCCTTGTCATACTGCCCTTTCTGTTGCAGCTTCTGTGCTTCAGCCAATAATTTGTCTTTTTTGTTCACGCGTACTCCCGACAGCTTCTGCCAGCTCATTGCAAAAGCTACAAAGCAATAGTGTAAACGTAATGGAACGCTTAAACACTGTCAAGGTGATAATGACTATTTTCTTTCACGATTTCAGCACTTTTTAAATGGAAAACCATCCATCTTTTGACAGACGACAGTAAATGAAGTACTCAATAGCCAAAGTACAAATCCAACACTCTTACCTTGATATTAATCGAGAACCCCTATGCTCCAGCTACCACGTTCAAACCCCTTGTACGAACAGCTTGCCATTAGCCGGGTCATCCTGCCTGATGCCCTCAAAAAACTGGGAAGCGGCGGTTTTACCGGCTATCTTGGCTACAGTGCGCCCGGCGTAGAGGCGTACCTCATCTTTATTAAAGGAGCGCTGGTCAGCATGCTGCTGTTGGAGAACCAGCAGCGATCAAACGGTTTTGAGGCGCTCAGCAGCCTGTTCTATCAGGCAGCCAGGGGGTCAGGGGTTATCAATCTCTATCGTATGACACCGGACATTGCCCTCTGTACGCACGCCCTGCTGCATGGTGAGGCTGTGATCCAACCGCAGAAAGTGGCAGCTACTGACCTTAAGGCGCTGATGACCCGCATACAAACCGGGCTGCTCACCGGAACCATGCTTTTTACCACCCCCGACCGCAGTGCCATGGCATTTTACAAACAAGGTTCACCGATAGGTTTCTACCATGACACCGCCCATGACATCACAACCACACCCGTCGAGATCCAGCGTGTGGCTGCACTGCCCGATGCAACGGTTGAGCTGCGCATCATTACCGTCCCCGATGCCCTGCTGCACCATAATTTTCTTGAAACACTCAACATAGATCGTCTCTGGCAGACTGCTCAAAATCGGGAACCTTCTGTTAAACCACCCTCACCAGCGTCGCCGCCTCCGTCAACAACGCCTCCTGTTTCATTGGAACCGATCCGCCACCATCCGGCAGCACCATCGCTTCCCCCGGATCAACTGGCTGAAGTGACTGATGACCTGCAAGAGATTGTCAAAGCGTATCTGGGACGAGCCGGCGCAGCCCTTGTTGACAGTCTGCTGGCCAAGGCCGGAGGACCGGAAGCACTGTCTGATCCGACCGCCTTTGCATCACTGCTGAAGGCTCTGGCTGCACAGGGGGCTCAGCTGGATCCCGAGGCAAAACTTGATGAAATGCTTGACCTGATCCGCTCTGAAGTCGCCGGGCGACTGGCCCTCTAGCCCCCCCATGTCCCAGCACCTGGAGCCAATCACCATCATTCTGGTAGAACCGCAATTTCCCGGCAACATCGGGATGGTCTGCCGCGCTATGAAAAACATGGGGCTTTCCCGGCTGCGCCTGGTGGCAGGCTGCAATCATCGGGACAGCGAGGCCGTAAAGTTTGCAGTTGCCGCCGTTGACCTGCTGGAGCAGGCAGTCTGCTTCAACACCCTGGCTGAGGCCCTTGCAGACGTCACCACCTCCATTGCCACCACCCGCCGCAGCGGAAAATATCGTCAGGAGCTGCTCACCCCGCCACAGGCAGCCCAGGCCCTGCTGCGACAATCCGGCACGACCGCCCTGGTGTTTGGCCGTGAGGACCATGGTCTGTCCACTGCCGACCTTTCGCTCTGCACCCTGCAGGCCACCATCCCCTCCAGCGGTGAACTCGGTTCGCTGAACCTGGCCCAGGCAGTCCTGATCTTTTGCTACGAACTGTTCAACGCCGCAGCCCTTGCACCTGACATCCCGCAACGGACACCGGTACCCTCCGGAGACCTTGAGCCACTTTTCGAGCAGATGTCCGCCACTCTGCAGAAAATCGGCTATCTGAACCCCCAAAATCCCGACCACATCATGCGTGCAGTACGCAGAATCCTGTTTCGGGCCGAACTGGACCGACGCGATCTTGCCATCATGCGCGGCATGTTTTCCCAAATCGACTGGGCAGCCGCCAATTTCAGCGAGCGGAAGGGGCAGCCGTGACCCCTACCTGGCTGGGCCTTCTGGCTGGCCTGCTCACCAGCATCGCAGCCGTACCACAGGTCATCAAGACCTTGCGCAGCCGTCATGTGCGTGACCTTTCTATCTGGCAACCACTGTTGTTGTCAGTCGGGATTGCACTCTGGCTGATCTACGGTATCATGATTGGCGACGTGCCGTTAATCGTTGCCAACATCACACCGCTTATCTGCAACCTGATGTTGACGTACATGAAGATACGGTTTAATCACAATGATCCGGAGCTTCCCCACTAGCCAGACCAGCTTGATACTGCAGCACCTGAAGCATCAGGGACCGTTCAGGGCAGACAAGTGGGCCGGAATGTCCGGGGCTACATCCAAACCGGACATTTTTGAAGCGCCGCCACATTGCACTACCTGCAGTTTATGCTATGCTGCCACTGCAGTCTGTTCAAGGAGTGTCACCGTGTATCTGCGCCAGTCCATCATACTGTTTCTGGTCCTGTTACTCTCGGCAGCGACCGTTCCGGCAGCTGCAACCAAGCCTGCCGATGGCGAACGGCTCCTGCTGATCCGCAGTGCGGGCAGCAGCGCCTCAGAGAAGGAGCAGGTTGCTCAGGGCGGCATCTACGACAGCATGGTGGAATACCTGACCGATCGTGGTTACCGTGTGGTTGACCGTTCCCTGGCCGAGCAGGCCTCCATCCAGATCGCTGCTACCCACGAAATTGACCCGGTCGTCAACAAGGCCGCCGCCTACGGTCTCCAGTTTCTGGCTGAGTACACCATCCATTTCAAGACCTCCACCTTTGTCAAGGATCCGGACAAGGGGATCGGCGCACTGGTCCGTGTCAGCGCCAAGGTCGTCGACAACACCGGCGTTCGCATCATCACTGCCAAGACCGCTGAGGCCTCATCCACAGGGCACAGCACTGAAGATGCCATTGAAAAGGCAGCCAGTGCTGCCGGAAAAAAACTGACGGAACAGCTTGCAAAAGGGCTAGAACTGCATGTCAGACAGAACGGTATTGATGGCCGTACCCTGACCATGGTCTTTGAAGGGCCAGAATCACTGACAGATCGTCTGGCTACTGTATTGGAAAAAAGTAAGCTGGTTGCAACCGTCAAAGAGATTGAGGCAGGCGGTAACAAGAGTACACTTGAGATCATCAGTAAAGTACGGCGAGATCAGCTTGAGCGTGAACTGCTGCATTTGGCAGCCCAGCAGAAGGTCACACTGCAGAAGATCAGAGCAGAAGGTAACCGCAGCACCTGGAAAATCAGATAGGAGGAGTTGAGTATGAAACGGATTCTATTGCTGACCATTGGCGTAGTACTTTTGTGTGTAAGCGCGGCGTTTGCCGCAACCGTCACCGCAACCGGCGAGGGGCCCAGCAAGGAGGTGGCGCTTGCAACGGCCATGCGCCGCGCTGTTGAACAGGGTGTCGGCACCTTTGTCAAGTCGGATACGACGGTTGTTGATTCTGCCCTGGTTGATGACAAGATCCTCTCTCACAGCAAGGGGTATGTCACCAGCTACAAGATCACCAAAGAGCAGAAGACCGCTGACGGCGTAATGGTGACCATCACGGCCAACGTTGACAACAAGCTGCTCAAAGATGACATTGATGCACTCACGATCCTGCGCAAGAACGCAGTGGTGGGTAACCCGCGCATCCTGGTCGCCTTCAGCAACAAATCCAAAGACAAGGTATTCAAAGACAAAGAATTTACTGAGGAGATCTACAACGGTATTGTTGAATCCCTCACCGACAAGCAGTTTCGGGTGGTTGACAAGTCCGCTGCGGAACGGTTTTCCATGCAGCAGGCCGAGACCCACGAAATCGATGTAGACCTGAACAAGGCTGCAGCCTATGGTCTCAAGTTCCATGCCGAGTACACTCTGTTCTACAATGTCAGCGGTGTGGTGCGGGATGGGGCAATCGGCAAGAGTGTACTCCTGAATATCAAGACCCAGCTGATCGACAACACCCGCGCCCAGATCATCACCAGCAAGCGGGTTGAGCAGTCCGGCATGGGGCAGACCGTTGATCAGGCCCTTGAAAAAGCTGCGCACCAAGGGGGAAAGAAAATCGTCAACCCGATGATCGAGGTGCTGCAGAAGCACTGGATGGACCAGCAGCAGAACGGCGCCATGTATACCATCGTGCTGGATGGCGTGGACGATCCGGAGCAGATCGCCCAGTTTACCGAGATGTTTGAAAAGTTCCCCCTGGCCACCGGCGCCAAAGAGGTTGAGTCCGGCGGCGGTAAAACCACCTTTGAAGCAACCTACAAAGGAAAACGTGACCAGCTGGACCGTGATGTTATCCGCACGGCCAAAGAGCTCGGCTGGACCTTGAAAAAAGTCCGCGCCGAAGGGGCCCGCAGTACCTGGAAAAGACTCTAGGAGGCAATCATGCAGCGATTACTTGCCCTGGCACTCATGCTGACGTTTGCCCTGACCGGCCTTGCCGGCGCTGAACCGTTCTCGGCAACAGGACGCGGCACCACGGAAGAGGCAGCGATTACCCAGGCCCTGAACAACGCCCTTGATCTGGCGGTCAAGCAGATCCTGGACGAAGAGACCGTCAAAAACAACAAGCAGAAAATCACCCAGGCCCTGAAAGGCAAGACACGCAAACTTGCCCGGGTCACGCAAAAAGGGGAGCCCGAGTTTACCGGTGCCGGCTACGAGATCAATTTGACCGCCGAGGTAAACCTGAAGGCCCTGGAAAAAGAGATTGACGCCCTTGGCCTGATGCAGGACACCATGGGTAATCCGCGCATCATGGTGCTGTACAACCCCAACCTGCCCCAGGGGTCAACACTGGGCAGCACCCGTGCTGACCTGGAAGCCTTTTTTGACAACTCCTACGGTGCGATTGTCGAGGTGCTGGCGGATAAGGGTTTTGATGTGATTGACAAGGCCTCTGCCCACCAGTTTTCAGTTCAGGTGGCCGAGACCCATGAAATGGACCTGGATACCAACAAGGCCGCACTCTATGGCCTGAAATACCAGGCAGATCTGGTGCTGTATTACCAGACCGTGGGGATCGGACGTCAGGGCTACTGGCACTACACCGGCGGAGCAGCCAAGATGTTCCTGCGGGCACAGCTGATCAACCCCAGCACTTCCCGGGTCATTGCCAGCAAGGATGTAGAATCCGGCTCGTATGCGGGCACCCTGCAGGAGGCGCTCTATCGCGCTGCCAAGGATGTGGGTCACAAGGTAGCCACTGTCATGATCGAATCGATCAAAAAGAGCTGGAAACGTGAAAAATCCGGTGCCGGTACCTTTATTGTGGTGCTGGACGGCGTGGCAGAGGTGGATGAAACCACCGCCTTCAAAGACGCCCTCAAAGCGGTACCCGGCCTGGAAAACATCCGTGAACGGGAGTCCGGCGGCGGTAAGACTACCTTTGAAATCAAGTCAGCCGGTTCCGCTGATGCTGTCAAGAGTGCCGTCAACAAGGTGGGTAAACAGCTGGGCTGGTCGTTGAAGCTGATCCGCTCCGAGGGCTCGCGCAGCACCTGGAAACGCCAGTAAACGTATAAAAGCGATCCACGTCGATGTACGTTGCTCTATTTTGTAGAGTAACTTGATTGAAACGCGCTTCGACTCCGCTCAGCGCACATTAAATGTTCCCTGAGTGGAGTCGAAGGGAACTTACTCAGAAGGAGGAAGAGCATGAAACGGGTTCTATTGCTGTTGATCACTCTGGGACTGGTACTGGTGCCGCTACTGGCCGCCGCTGAAGTCCGCACCTATACGGAAATCGTTACCATCAAAGTTGATGATGATGAATACACCGCCCGCAAGAAGGCTGAGCAGCGTGCCAGGGAACAGGCCCTGGAGCATTACCTGCGCGACGTCTATCCGGATCGTGCCGCAACCCTCAACCTGACCGGTGACGAAAAATACATCAAGGATCTTGAAATCCTTGAGAGCAGTGTCAGCGGCATGTTCTCCAAAGAGCTGAAGGCCAAGGTCAAGGTCACCATCAATGAAGAGGCGGTGCGAGCCTACCTGAAACGCCAGGGGGCAGTAACCGGCAAGAATGAAGAGCGCCGGATTGTGGTAATGCTGATCCCCGGCAAGATGGACACGGGCGATGCCCCCATGATCCTGGACAATGTCAGGGCGGAGGTACGTCGTAGTCTGACTGCTGCCGAGTATACCGTAATCGATTCCGACGACGATGCCGTCAATCAGGCCCTGACTGAAGAGGCGGACTACAACAAGATGGTCCAGCATATGAACAAGATCGCCGACCAGCTGGCCGACAAAGGCGAATGGCTGGTACTGGGCAAGGTGGATGTCAGCATGGCGCCCAGCGGCTCGGCCTATGTTTACCGCGCCATGATGACCGGCAAAGTAGTCAGCCTGGCCAGCCGTGACCTGATGTGGGAAGGCAACCCGGACGGTGCTGCCCGCGCCTCCAAGGAAGAAGCTGCTGCTGCTATTCGTCTGGCAGCTATTGCCGGAGGCAAGAAATTTGCTTCCGAAGTGGTAAATGCACTGAACACCAAGACCCTCACCCAGGAGCGCCGTGGCGCACGTTTTGAGCTGGTTCTGCCCACAGCGGGCAATTACCGCATGGAGCGCAAGCTGCTCAAGCTGTTAGGCGAAGATATCAAGGGCTTAAAGAACGTCAGTCAGAAAAACCGCGGCAAAGGGGATATGGTGGTAGACCTCTACTATGCCGGCAAGATCAGCGACCTGGTGGATCTGCTGATGGACAACTTTGAAAAAGACGCGCAACTGAAGAGCTGGAATCCCGAGATACAGGGGAATAAAGTGGTGTTTAAATAAATATTGACGAGGGATATTTCACATGCACACCTGTAATTTTTTAAAAACGATTAAGTATGCCTGTGTGGCCGGTTTGCTGGCCCTGGCTGTTGGAAACCTGTCTGGATGTGCCACTGGCATGGCTGCAGTTGAGTGCGGCGTGGAATCTATGAATCCAACTGTAATGGGAGCGCTTGACTCTTTTGAATCGGCAGCCCTCTCTATCAAACTTTCAAATCGGGTGTTACTCCAGTCCCCCCTGTCAGAGCAGGATACCTGGCCTGACGACCTGCAAGGAGCACCCTCCGGTGGAGCAGCTCTGATGATGGGATTGTCTCTGTTCGGCGCTTCTCAGGGCGTAACCGTACCCCTTCAGATTGACCCTTCAACCGGTTTTCCCCGGCCCACCAGCTCCCTTTATCTTTTTCTGAAGGACCGGGAACAACTGTTGGATAAACATGTCAGCAAAGAGGATAGCATTTATTTTAAAAATCGACCGCAAGATGATTATTACCGCGAACTCGGCTTCCGTAAAAAACCTGGGACCATCCATGAGTATGTCTACCGCAACCCTCTGATGGCCTACGGCGTGGTCACCAACAACAAACATGAGATGCTGCAGCTTGAGGCAGAGATCGCCCTGACAGCCCGTGGCTATACCCAGTGCGATGCCTTCCTGCGCAAGGCCAGTGCCGAGGTAGGCGAAGAGATCAAGAAGGCGGCCTGCAAGGACCCTACCTTGAAGGATGAGGCAATCCAGGCAGCGTTGAAAGAAAAAACTGAAGATATGGCCACCATGGAGCAGACCTACGGCAAGCTTGCCAACAAGGTCTACACCGCCTCGGTTAACGGCGCAGACTTTTCCATGGCTGCCATGACCAAGATTGCCTGTGCTGTGGTCAACGGCATACGGGCATTTCCCAATATTCAAAATGAATTCAAGGGACTGAAAGGTGCTTACAACACGGCCATGCTGTTCCCCCGCATCAAGATGGTCCTGAATTCACTCGGTATCTATAAAGATAATCTGGGCCTGCAGTACACGGTTTACAAGACCATGTACCAACAGATCAAGGGTAAATACCAGATCAAGGGAGATGAGCCCGCTAAAGAAGAGAAGACCAAAGAGGCATTACGGCGCATCGAACTGGCTGAGACGCTGCTGAAACAGCTGGAACCCAAACTGCTGCTGGCCTTTGCTGGAGAACCGGTCGATTTCAGTGATCAGGAAATCAATCAACTTGAAAAAACTGCCGCCCTGTTCCCTGTCAGTGACAATATGGTCCAGTTGGCTGGACTCAACAGATATTAATCCAGAAAAGCAGTTTCACGCGGAGACACGGAGACGCGAAGAGTACTATCATGTAGTTATGGCACACCATTGTTTCACTTGCAGGGTTGATCGCTTATTTCAGGTAACTACATGATTTTCTCCGCGAGCTTCGCGGCTCCGCGTGAGTAACTGCCGTTTTAAGGATTAAACAAAACCACCCAAGGAGCTTTGTATGAACCAGTGTCTACGCCTTGCAGGTCTCCTGATGCTCACCCTGCTCCCCCTTGGCTGCGCTACAGCACCTGAACCTGTCTTTGTGACCGAGGCACAACAGGTCACTACCCAGGCCCTGGAGCCGGTCAATCTTGATTCCATCGGCCTAAAGCAGGATTTAAACGGTAAATTTTCCCGACAATTACCACCAGAGCTTGCAGATGAACTGATGAATGATATCCAGGCCCAGCTGGCAAATACCAAGCGGTTCACCAAGGTACTGATGAACGCCTCTGACCAGGAAACCTACATTGTGGAACCACGGATAGAGAGCCTGAGCTCTTACGAGTCGCCCCTCAACATGGACCCGACCCGTAAGCAGGTCACCTACAAGGCTCGTGTTCGCCTTGATGTCAAGTTTATGAACAGCAAAGGACAGATCGAGCTGGTCAAGTCATTCAGCGATGATCGCAAACTGGATATCAAGGTCCCAAAGAAAGAAATTTTGGCGGCACAGAAAAACCAGGACAACTTCAAGCGGACCGTTACCATCGGTTTCAGAGCTACGGCCGATCGGCTGGGTATGAGCTTTAACCCCAGCTATGAAATGGGCAACATCAGCAGGATCAACGGTAAAATAGCCTACGTGCAGATCAACACCACCAAGCTGCGCAAGATCCCCCGCAAACAGCAGGCAGTTGAGGTGGTGGATGACAACAATCAGGTTCTGGCAAGCATCGCAGAACTGCAGATTGAGGACGGCAACCTTTCAGGGCGGTTCTATGAAAAAGGGGGCGCTTCGATCAAGGAAGGGATGAAGGTACGGGCACGGGTCAACGCCATGCTGCTAGAGTAGTCCCTACGGTTTTATCCATCTGCATCAAGGACGGGGGAGGCTTTCGACCTCCCCCGTCTTTTCATTTCATCAGTATCTTCAGGGCCTGCTTCAGCACCTCTTCCACCGTGCTGTTGCCGGCACAATCCAGTTCGGCCAGTACCTTCCTGACCTGCGCCTCTTTATAGCCCAGGTTCTGCAGGGCAGAGCTTACATCATCAAGCACACGACTTTCCGGCAGGGTCCGTCCCACCGCCTCTACTGCGGCAACCGTACCGGTATCAAGTTTGGCAGCCTTGTCTTTCAACTCCAGCACCAGACGTTCTGCCGTTTTTTTGCCAATTCCGGGAATGGCAGACAGCTTGTGCAGGTCTCCCTGGATCAGCGCGGCAGCAAGCTGCGGTGGCTGGATATTGGAGAGAATGTCGCGGGCCAGCTTGGGGCCAATGCCGGAAACGGAGATCAGCAGCTGAAAAAAGGATTTCTCGGTGCGGGTCCGGAAGCCGAACAGCTGAATCGCATCCTCACGTACACTGGTGTGAATATGCAGCGTGACACTCCCCTCTTCGGGCAGTTCATAGTAGGTGGAAAACGGAATCATCACCCGATAGCCGACGCCATGGACGTCAACAATCAGGTGGTCCGGCGACTTGTGGGCAATCTGCCCGGTAAGCAGTGCAATCATGGGCGATAATTCCTCCAGGAGCTGGCCCGTTGACGGGGTTGCGCCACAATAGCCCCGGTGCGGCTGCGAAGCGCAGAAGAGTTGATATGGCAGATCGCCACTGCCAGGGCATCGGAGGCATCTGCCTGGGCAACTTCCGGTAAATGCAACAGGGCTACCAGCATCCGCTGCACCTGTTCTTTGGCAGCTTTACCTTCACCTACCACTGCTTTTTTCACCTGCAAAGCCGTATATTCAAACACCGGCAGACCGGCATGTACTGCAGCAGCTATGGCAGCACCGCGAGCCTGGCCCAGCTTAAGAGCCGAGCGCACATTGGTAGAAAAGAAGACATCCTCAACCGCCACCGCATCTGGGGAGTAGTCGGCAATAACCGCCGTGATCCCCTCAAAGATCAGCTTGAGACGACCGGGAAAATCCGAAGCCTTGTCGGTAAACAGCGCACCGTTATCAATATGGAGCAGACGGCTGCCCTGCTGTTCCACCAGACCATAGCCGGTGATGCGGGAACCGGGGTCGATACCTAGAATCCGCATCCGCCGCCATTTTTCCGGTGGTACTGCTGATGGTACTCTTCTGCCGGCCAGAAGGTGACTGCAGGAACGATTTCAGTCATCACCGTCCGCTGGTAGCGACCGGACTGCTGCAGTGCATCCCGTGACGCCTCTGCCTGGCACTGTTGCACTTCATTGTGATAGAAAATGGCAGAACGGTACTGGCTGCCCAGATCCGGGCCCTGACGGTTCAGCTGCGTAGGATCGTGAATCTGCCAGAAAATCTTAAGCAGCTGGCCATAGCTGATCACCGCAGGATCAAAGGTCACCTCCACCGCCTCGGCGTGGCCGGTGGTATCGGTACAGACCTGCTGATAGGACGGCTGCTCAAGGGTGCCGCCGGTATAACCAACGCGGGTCGAGAGCACCCCCGGCTCATCGTAATAGGCCTCTTCTACCCCCCAAAAGCATCCGGCTGCAAAGGTCGCTTTTTCCATTGGCTCCTCCTGCATACAAAGAAGGGGGCTTGAAAGCCCCCGTACGCACTTACATCATCTTCTCCATCTCATCAGATGAAATATCAAAATTTGCATACACATTCTGGACATCGTCACAATCCTCCAACCGGTCCATCATCTTGAGCATGCTCTCCGCCTGTTTCCCTTCCAGTGCCACAAGAGTCTGCGGAATCATAGTGATCTCGGCGCTGAGCGGCTTGAAGCCTTTGGCCTCCAATGCCTCGCGAACCTCAATAAAAGCGGAAGGTTCGGTCGTCACTTCAAACTGCTCGTCCTCTTCGGTTACATCATCGGCGCCAGCCTCAAGGGCCGCCTCAAACAGGGCATCAAAATCAACCGATGTATCAATGATGATCAGACCTTTTTTATCAAACATCCAGGCCACACAGCCGGCTTCCCCCATGTTACCGTTACACTTGGTAAAGATGCTGCGCACTTCCGATACTGAACGGTTACGGTTGTCGGTCATCACTTCCACCAGTACCGCAACACCACCAGGCCCGTACCCCTCGTAGACAATCTCCTCGTACACTACCCCTTCCATGCCACCGGTACCCTTTTTAATGGCACGTTCAATATTATCCTTGGGCATGTTTTCGGCCTTGGCCTTGTCTATCGCGGTCCTCAGCCGAGGATTGGCAGCCGGATCACCGCCCCCCAGCTTTGCGGCAACAGAAATCTCCTTGATCAGTTTGGTAAAGATTTTGCCTCGTTTGGCATCGGCAGCGCCTTTTTTGTGTTTGATGGTACTCCATTTGTTATGGCCCGACATAGTCCAACTCCTTCAGGTAAAATCAGGTCTGCCAAACGACAGAATCTAATTTATTAGCATGGGGGCCAGCACCTGTCCAGACTGAAAATAACGGTGTGTGGCTGGACAGCAGCCCTGTATCCTGCTATTGTCTCAGGCACTTAGTACAAGCGGAGGTATGAGATGGGCCAGGCTCGCTTCTTCATCATCATAGCGACACTGATGCTGCTGGTCGGCTGTTCTGCAGTGCCGATCACCAAGCCGGACCGCGGCAATCTTCCTCCTGTCCTGAGCCAGGACGAACTGCTGAAACCGTATACCAAGATCGGCAGGATCCAGATCACCAGAGAAGTGTATTTCCAGGACTACCACCATGACCCGAACCTCCAGGAATGGGGGCTGCGGGCATTACGTGAAGAGGCTTACAAAATGGGGGCAGATGCGATTATCTTTCCCGAGGTAACCAGCAAGAAAAACACCATCATCCTCTTTCCAGCCTTTCCGGCAACCGAATATCGCGCCGCCGGTGTTGCGATCAAGTTCAAATGATCTTGACAGCGGCATCAGCTGTTCGGTATAAAGACAATTCTTCAATTCGTGCATATGGCGCCGTAGCCAAGTGGTAAGGCAGAGGTCTGCAAAACCTTTATTCAGCGGTTCAAATCCGCTCGGCGCCTCCAAAACATCAAGGGATTAGCCAGTGCGCTAATCCCTTTTTCTGTCTGTTTTAAGCTGAATCAACCGGGTATTGCCATGCTCCTGCACAAAAAAGAGATCCTCAACCTACTGGCCGAAGAAACGGAGGCCCTGCATTTTGCCTCCCTACTCCGTGCTTTTGGCGGCCGGCACATCAAGAATGAACTGAAGCGCCTGATTGACGATTTGGTAAAGAGTGGCGAGGTTGTCAGGCTGCGCGGCAACCGCTACACCCTGCCCGGCGCGGATAACACCGGCTCAGTACAGGGCACCATCTCAATCCACCGGGACGGTTTCGGGTTTGTGAAGCCGGAGAGCGGCGGGGACGACATCTTTATCCCCGGCAAGAACATAAACAACGCCTTGCATGGTGACAAGGTTTCGGTTCGGGCAGAAAAAAGCCGCTCCCAGCGAGGCAAACTGGAAGGCCGCGTACTGGCTGTTCTTGAACGAAGCAACCAACGCATTGTAGGGCGTTTGCAGCAGAGCAAAAAAGGGGCCATCCTGGTACCGGAAGAACTGCGCCTGAACTCTTTTTTTACTGTTCCGGGCAATGCAGTCAACGGAGCGGTGGACGGCCAGCAGGTGGTGATTGAGGTGACCGCCTGGCCAGCCGGCGGGCGCCCGCCTGAAGGAAAGGTGATTGAAATCCTCGGCTGGCCCGACGACCCGGATGTCGAGGTACAGACCGTCATTCGCAAGTTTGACCTGCCCCACCGCTTTGAATCTACAACGCTGGCAGAGGCTGAAGCAGTACCGTCACGGATCAGCCATGATGATCTGAAGGATCGGGTGGATCTGCGCAAACGACCCTTTGTAACTATTGACGGCGAGACCGCCAAGGACTTTGATGATGCCGTGGCGATTGCTGAAGAAGGCGGCAACTTCAGGCTCTGGGTCTCCATCGCCGATGTTTCCCATTACGTCCGTCCCGGCACGGCACTTGATCGTGAGGCCTACCTGCGGGGCACTTCAGTCTATTTTCCGGATCGCTGCATCCCGATGTTGCCGGAGCGGCTCAGTAACGGCATCTGCTCACTTAATCCCAGGGCTGACCGGCTGACCATGACCGCCGAGATGCTGTTCGACCGTCACGGCAGGATGTTGACATCTGATTTTTATCCCAGCGTCATCAGCAGTGCGGCACGGCTGACCTACACCACAGTCAGGCAGGTGATTGTTGATGACAATCCTGCGGCACTGGGGGATGATCGAACGCTGGCCCCACACCTGTTGCAGATGAAGGAGCTGGCCCTGATCCTGATGACGATGCGCCGGCAGCGGGGCAGCATTGACTTTGACCTGCCTGAGCCGGAGATTATCCTGAGCCTGACCGGCCAGACCGAAGCAATCGTCAGGAGTGAGCGCAACCTGGCCCACCAGTTGATTGAGGAGTTCATGCTGGCAGCCAACGAAGCGGTGGCACGCTTCGTAACTGCTCAGACACTGCCGTTCATTTATCGGGTACATGAACAGCCGGACAGTGCCAAGCTGGCCGCCTTCCGAGATTTCATCCTCCCTTTTGGCTACAGCCTCACCCTGCAAGGAGACAAGGTCAGCCCCCA
>DIUB01000130.1:0-9919 GCA_002422265.1 Geobacter sp. UBA6169 | reverse complement strand
TCCCTTTCTGAAGCAGCCGAGCATACCAGCACCCGTGAACGGGTGGCGATGGAGGCGGAACGGGATATCATCGAACTGAAGAAGCTGCAGTTTATGCAGGGCAGAATCGGCCAGGAATTTAACGGCTTTATTGCCGGTGTCGCCGGATTCGGCCTCTTTGTTGAACTGGCCGAGATCTTTGTGGAAGGTCTGGTTCATATCTCAACCCTGGCCGACGACTTGTACAGCTTTGACGAGCCGAACCACCGTCTACTCGGCAGACGAACCGGCCGCGTGCTGCAGATCGGCGACCAGGTAAGCGTGAGGGTTGTGGCGGTGAATCCCCAGGCCCGCAGGATTGAGTTTGTCCTGCAGGAACAGCTGAGCAGCCGCCAGAGTAGCAGCACTGATGTTCAGGAAACTGCCGAGTATCCCAGAATACCGATCAAAGGCAAGCGTCCGTCACCCAAACGGCGCTAGTTGCGTCACCCGCCTCCTTATGCTAGTTTTGCACACCTTTAACCAGTGGAGACCCCATGTCAGAGCAAGGCACAAAAGTACTTCCCTTTATTGAACACCTGGTGGAGCTGCGCCGCCGCCTGATTATCATTGTGATAGCAGTCTTTATCGGCATGGCTGTCGCCTGGAACCTCACCGATGAGGCCCTGGTGTATATGGAAAAGCCCCTTATGGGCGCCTCGTATNNGGGCCGAGCTTGATAAAGAACTGAACAAGCCCCGCAAACAGCATGCACTTAACTACACCAAACCGCTTGAACCGTTTTTCATACAGTGCAAGATATCTGTAATACTTGGGTTTATACTGGCCTTACCGGTTGTCTTTCACCAGCTATGGGCCTTTGTAGCCCCAGGGCTCACCCGCAAGGAACGTTCGCTTGTTGTGCCGTTCATGCTGGTAGGCACCATCGCCTTCTGTCTCGGCGCGTTTTTCTTTCTGTCTACGGTCTGGCCGTTCATCATCAACTTCTCGCTTTCCTACGAAACCGAAGGGCTGCGCAGTTGGCTCTCCTTGTCAGCGTACGTTGATTTTTGTCTGCGCCTGATCCTGATGTTCGGCCTGATGGCCGAACTGCCGGTATTGACCCTGCTGCTCTCCAGATTCGGCCTGGTTTCCTACCAGTTTCTGGCCCCCAAGCGTAAGTATGCCCTACTGGTCAGCTCCATTGTAGCTGCCTTTCATTCCGACCTGGTGACCATGTTTGTCATCATGATCCCGATGTACCTGATGTACGAGGTAAGCATCTGGGTGGCTTTTCTTTTTGGCAAGAAAAAGCCGGTGCAGCCGCAGGAGCCCGCTGCCGTACCGGATGCTGCCTGAAACGGCTCGTTCCTCAATCACAGACTGCTGCCCGCCGGTAACAACACCGCCGCTAACAAGACTTGACAGGTCCTTTAGCATCACGGTATAAAGGGACTATCACAGTCCTTTTAGGAGCTTCCCATGATGGAACTTACCCGCAAAGGTGACTACGCCATTCGCGGCATTGTCTATCTGGCCGGCCAGCCTCCCGACAAAATTTCGCTGCTGAGCGACATAGCCGCTGCGGTGGATGTACCTCAGACCTTCCTTGCCAAGATCTTCCAGCAGTTCAGTAAAACCGGCATTGTAAAATCGTTTCGCGGAACCGGGGGCGGTTTTCTCTTGGCCGGTCCGCCGGAAAGCATATCACTCTTGCAGGTCGTCGAGGCGGTAGAAGGGCCAATTCTGCCAAACCGATGCACGCTCAAACAGGGTGAATGTGAACGTGACAGCTTCTGCACGGTTCATCCGGTCTGGATGCAGGTGCAACAACAGGTACGCGGCATCCTGTCCGGCATCACTCTCAAGGACCTGATATCAGCATAACCATCTATTTTTGAAGGTTTTTTAATCATTACTGTTGACAGCGAACCTGTTTTTCATTATAGATTGTCTACAACTTAACCGGAATGGTCAGCTTAAAGTCTCGCACGCTCTGCGGGACTTTTGTCGTTTGGTAGACAGCTGACACTATTTTTCCGGTAATTTCAGTATGAAAGGAGTTCGTCGGACAGCCTCCACCATCAAACACCTCTGGAATCGAGTGCCTGTCCGGCACCATCCGCCCAGACCTCCCCCTATTTCATTATGCAAAAAATCACACTTATCAAAAAATTCAGCTGGTTAATTTTTGGCATGCTCCTGGCCTGGTCGCCAATGCTGTTTGTGGCTTGCAGTCAAGCGCCCCCCTTTGTCTCTTCCCACACACCACCTGAAGACGACCTTCAAGAGACTTCACTGGAAAAAGAGATCCGTACGGTTATGGAGAAAGGGATCTCACTGGACGAACGTAAACGGCAGGTACCAGTGATCGAGCGTGCCTTTGCCCGACTGGCCAACCCTGAACGGGCGCGCAACCTGGCAGCGCTCTGCTATTTCAAGACATTGGGCACCCCTTTTTCTCCCCTTGATCTGGCAGAAATAGCGTTGGTTGAGACCGGCGGCCACCGCCTGTCTTCCAGCGCCACATCGGTCAAGGGGGCCATCGGTGTCTGGCAGTTGATGCCGACCCAGGCCCGCAGCCACGGCTACAGTCCTGCCGAAATGCGCAATGATGAGAAATGCGCTGAAGCAGCCGTGCGAACCTTGCTGAGCAAGCTGGCCATAGCAGACGGCAATATGGATCGGGCAAAAAAATTCTACTGTGGCGTTGGCCCTCAGGCTGATGCCTACCTGCGTAAACTCAAGCTAACGCGTCAGGCCTTACTGGAAGACCTTGATCGCAGCCGTGCCACGCTGGCAGCCAACGATAAAGAACTCTCGATCCAGTGACGCGACTTGCCCTGATGGCCCTGCTGCTTCTGCTGACCGGCTGCGCTGCCGTTGTAACCGCACCGACCGTACAGCTGGAGCAGCTGAAACCGGTTTCTGTCGATATATCCGGCATCACGATCGAGGTTGATCTTCTGGTAACCAACCTGAACCGGTTTGATCTGACCCTGCTGGGCTACTCCTACACCCTGCAGGTTGCCGGTCTGCCGCTCAGTTCAGGTGAAGAACGTCAGACCTTGATTTTCCCCGCCGGACAGCAGACCCGGATCACCATCCCAACACTGGTACGTCACCGTGATTTGTTCAAACTGCTGCAATTGCAGCACGAGCCGGATCGGATCCCCTACCGCCTGATCACTGGAATCCAGGTTAATTCCCCGCTGGGAGAAAAAACCGTTCCGGTAGACCACCAGGGACTGTTTGCCCTTCCTGAGCAGTACCGTCCGAGTGGCCTGCTGAAGTATCTGAAAGGGACCCTCTCTCAGCCGTAAGCCCCCTTTTCACTTGCCCTGCTGTTAACGGCTCTGGTATAGTTTTCCGTCATTTACCCGCTGGAAAGGAGCCGCTGCGCATGGGTGCAACCTCGCTTGCAACAGCCTGCTCAGGCTTGAAGCTGCGTACCAGGATGTTTCTGCTGTCACTCTTCTCCTTTACCGCTATCCTGATCATCATCATTATGGGCGGTTTTCTTCTGAATGATGTACGGATCAACGGCAATAACTACAAGACCATCCGTAATAGTAAGGATGCCCTCGAAAAAATCGCCCTGCTCAAGTCAGACATCTATCAACTGAACAGTGAGGTTCTGACCTACATGACCGAAAAGCGCGGTCCTGTTGCAGAAGCCCTGTTTTCAAAGATCAAAGATCATACCGATGATATCGATTTCAAGTATGATGACGTACAAGGGCTGATTGAGTCTCCAGAAAAGCGCGAAGCAGTCATCAAGGCCGAAGCAATCTGGAACGACTACAAAAAAACACTTCTGGAAGAGATCATCCCGGCAGTCCAGCGCAATGATCCGGCCCGAGCCAGTTTTCTGCTGAACGGCATCCAGGAACAACGCTTCAGTTCGTTCAGTTCCACCATTGCTCTGATGGTGGATAGCCTCCGCCGTGATGTCTATCAGACCGAAAAAGAGGTCAGCGCCATCACCCAGAAGAAGATCGTGGTAACCGCTGTCATCACTTTTTTTCTCATTACTGCGATCATCGCCCTTTCAGCCTTCATCACTGAATCAGTCACCCGACCGATCAGACAATGTGTTGATTTTGCCAAAAAAGTGGCAGGAGGATCACTTGAACAGCGTCTGTCCATCAACGCCTGCGGCGAGGTCGGGGACCTGGCGGTGGCCATGAACACCATGGCAGAAAACCTGCATGGCATCGTTTCGCGTCTGAGCATTGCCGCCCGCGACCTGACTTCCATTGACCGCAATATTGAAACCGCGACCCGTCAGGTAACAGGCGCTGTCCGCCTGCAGGAAGAGTCCATCAGCGAGACTACTCGCACGGTTGAGCTGATCAACAGCTCAGTATTTCAAATAGCCGACGGTGTAGACCAGCTATCCTGTTCCGCTACCGAGACTTCCTCCTCTATCCTCCAGATGGCAGCCAGCATTGAAGAAGTGGCGCTCAACACCGATAAACTGGGTGAATCGGTTGATGAGGTCAGCTCTTCCATCATAGAAATGGCCACCTCCATCAAAGGGATCAGTAACAACATCGTCAACCTGCTGGATGCCTCCACCACCACCGCCTCGTCTGTTGCCGAGATGGACGCCACCATTCAACAGGTTGAACGCAATGCCATGGACACCGCTGCCATCTCCGAAACGGTCAAGACCGATGCGGCCAACGGCCTCAAATCAGTACAGGAGACCATTATCGGTATGCAGGAGATACGGCGCGCCTCCCAAATCACCACCGAGGTAGTAGAACATCTCTCACTGCGGGCACACGACATCGGTGCAATCCTCTCGGTTATCGATGAAGTTGCGGAACAGACCAATCTGCTGGCTCTTAATGCCGCCATCATTGCCGCGCAGGCTGGCGAGCACGGCAAGGGATTCGCCGTCGTTGCCGACGAAATCAAGGAACTGGCCGAGCGCACCTCCTCGTCTACGCGGGAAATCGGGCAGGTCATCAAAGGTGTCCAGGAAGACACCAGCCGGGCCGTAGCTGCCATCAATGAAGCTGAAATGGCCATTTCCGCTGGTGAAGAGCTCTCTGAGCGCTCCGGCCAGATGCTGGAAAAGATCGTTGCCGGGGTACAGCAGGCCGGCCTGCAGATTGACGCCATTGCACGGGCCACGGTTGAGCAGGCCAAAGGCAGTCAGAGCATCAGAATTGCCATGGAGCAGGTAGAAGAAATGGTCGAACAGATGGCCAACTCTACCCGCGAACACAGTCGCGGCAGTGATCTGATCACGATTGCAGTTGAACGGATGCGCGAGATGACCGATCAGGTACGGGGATCTACCCGTGAGCAGAGCAAGGCCAGCTCCCTGATTGCCAAGTCCACCGAAGATATTATTGCTCTGATCGACCGGATCAGGGTTGCCTGCAATGCCCAGACCGAACACAGCCGTTCCATTGACCGGATGGTGGGTAACATCCGGCAGTCGTCTGCCAGCACCTCACAGGCGTACCAGGTCATGAACAGTGCCGTCACCGGCCTTTCACACCAGATCGATCAGCTGGAAAAAGAGATGGCAGGATTCACCATATGACAAGCCGCATCAAAAAACGTTTCAAACAGTTGACAGCAACCGGCGAAAAAGCGCTGGTCACCTTTATTACCGCCGGCGACCCTGATCTTTCAGTTACGGCCAGCTTGCTGCCCCTGATGGCTGAAGCCGGTGCCGACATCATTGAACTGGGTATTCCCTTCTCAGACCCCATGGCAGACGGTCCCACCATCCAGCGCTCTTCAGAACGGGCACTGGCCGGGGGAACCACCCTGGAGCAGGTGCTGCAGCTGGTAACCTCTGCCCGCAAACAGACTGATGTACCAATCGTGCTGATGGGCTACAGCAACCCGGTCTATGCCTATGGTTGGCAGCGCTTTGCCCAGGATGCGGTGGCAGCCGGAGTTGACGGACTGCTACTGGTGGATCTGCCGCCTGAAGAGGCCGACGAGCTGCGACCTGCGGCTCGCGCCGCCGGGCTTGACCTGATCTTCCTGCTGACCCCCACCTCAGGACCGGACCGAATCAAGACCGCCAGCCGCTACGGCAGCGGTTTTATCTACTACGTCACCGTTACTGGCGTTACCGGCGCCCGCCAGACGGTTTCCGGCAGCCTGGCTGACGAACTCAAGACCATCTGTGCCGGGGTGCCCCTGCCGGTAGCAGCCGGTTTTGGTATTGCCACCCCGGAGCAGGCACGGCAGGTTGCCTCCCTGGCAGACGGTGTCGTGGTGGGCAGCGCCATTGTCAAACTGTTTGAACAACACCAGGGAGATAAGCTGCAACAGGAAGTTGTCACCCTGATCAGATCACTGAAACAGGCCTTGAAGATATAATCACATCCATGCGGAGAAATGACTATGAGCTGGTTCAAACGAGATAAGACAGGCATTGAGAAAAGCAGCACCAAAAACGTCAAGGTACCGGAGGGACTCTGGACCAAATGCCCCGGCTGCAGTGAGTCACTGCTGACCAAGGAGATTGCGGATAATCTGCAGGTCTGCCCCAAATGTTCCCACCACTACCGTATTGCTCCGCGTAAGCGACTTGAATCGTTGCTGGATGAAGGCGCCTGGCAGGAATATGATGCCGGCATTACCTCGGTTGATTTTCTGGAATTCAAGGACTCCAAGAGCTACCAGGAACGGATAGACGCCGCTGTTGCCAAAGGCGGTTCACGGGATGCCGTGATCTGCGTTGAAGGCAAGATCGAGGGGATCGCTGTACAAATCTCCATTTTCGATTTTTCCTTCATGGGGGGCAGCATGGGCAGCGTAGTGGGTGAAAAAATCACCCGTTCCATCGAGCGTGGCCTGGAAAAACAGCAACCGGTGCTGATCATCTCTGCCTCAGGCGGCGCCCGGATGCAGGAGTCGATCCTGTCGCTGATGCAGATGGCCAAGACTTCGGCCGCACTGGCCAAACTACGGTCAGCCGGTCTACCGTTCATCTCGATCCTGACCGACCCCACCACCGGCGGGGTCACTGCCAGTTTTGCCATGCTGGGCGACCTGAATATTGCCGAGCCCAAGGCCCTGATCGGTTTTGCCGGTCCACGGGTCATTGAGCAGACCATCCGCCAGAAACTGCCGGCCGGTTTTCAGCGTTCCGAGTACCTGCTGGATCACGGTATGGTCGACATGATCGTTTCCCGTCTTGAGATGCGCCAGACGCTGGGGCAGGTACTGTCCATGCTTACCAGACAACCGTAGACTGCATGTCCGGCGCGACACGTCTCGCCGAGCTGTTCGGCCGCAGACGCTTCACCATCAAACCGGGGCTTGAACGGATCCACGCATTGCTGGAACGACACGGCAACCCTGAACAACGCTTCACTGCAGTCCACGTAGTCGGCACCAACGGCAAAGGCTCCACTGCCGCCATGCTGGCAACCATGCTGACACAGGCCGGGTACACCACCGGCCTGTTTACGTCTCCCCACCTGATCAGCTATGCCGAGCGTTTCCAGGTGAACAACGCCCTGATCCCGGCAGACAAGCTGGAACGGCTGACCTCGCTGCTGCTGGATAGTGCCGCACCGGAGGAGACTTTTTTTGAGTTGACCACCGCCCTGGCCTGCCTCTGGTTTGCTGCCTCTCAGGTCCAGATTGCCGTGCTGGAGGCAGGTATGGGAGGCCGCTCCGATGCCACGTCAGCTGTACCGGCACCGCTGACGGTAGTCACACCGATCGGGCTGGATCATTGTCAATGGCTGGGAAATTCAACAGCTGCCATTGCTGCTGAAAAAATAGCCATTGCCGCACCCGGCAGTTGTGTGGTCTCAGCCCGGCAGGAATCCGATGTCCAGCAGGTCATCAGCGACTACTGCCTGAACCATCAGTGCAGGCTTGTGCTACAGGACCAGGACTTTACCCTTGCAGCCAATACAAACGGTTCACTGCACTACTCCAGCATTGGCAGCAGTCTGCCGCAGGTACGATTGAACCTGAACGGACAGTATCAGATCGACAATGCCGCTATCGCACTTGCCGCCGCCGAACAACTAGCAGCCATCGGCTTTCCGGTGCCCCCCGCAGCACTGTTGAACGGTCTTGCAACTACCCGCTGGCCCGGCAGGATGGAGCTGATTCCGCTGGATGGCGGCATTAACCTGTTGCTGGACGGTGCCCATAACCCGGCTGGTGCTGAGGCGCTTTGCCAATCGCTGGCTGCCATGACTGCCGGTGCCACCTCACGCAAGCTGTTGCTGCTGGGGGTAATGGAGGACAAGGAACTGAGCGGAATTCTGAAGCCACTGACCAAACAGTTTGATCAGGTCATGACGGTTACGTTAAACCAGGATCGCTCGTTGCCTGCTGCCCAACTGGCTGCTGCCTGCCGGGCAGCAGGGTTTCCCTGCGTTGAGGCAGCAGGCACCACCGCAGAGGGGCTGCAGAGAGCTCGTGCCATCATGCAGCCTGGCGACCTGCTGGTAGCGGCAGGTTCGCTGTTTCTGGTTGCTGAACTGAAGGCGCTGCTGGCAGAGGTCCCCTGCGAAGCGGTACGCGGATAAACTATATGGCTCTGTCCCAGGAAAGTTAGTTGTTCATGATCAAACGACTCACCATACTGCTGCTGCTCTGCATTCTGCTGCCATCCCTGCTGCTCGCTGCCGAACAGGCCGCTGCACCCGGCATGGTCATCCGTGCCGATTCCATGTCCCACGATCTGGCCAGCGACACCATCAAGGCTGATGGCAAGGTTGAAATGACCTGGCAGGACATGACCATGACCGCTGACCACGCCACCTTCAACCGCACCACCCATACCCTCACCGCAACAGGCAATGTCCATCTGCTTAAAGCCGGTGATACCCTCAGTGGAGATCAGCTGGTGATGGATACGGAAACCGGCAGGGCCGAGATGGAAAACGGCCGCATCTTTATGACCCAGGGCAACTTCAGGGCCGACGGCAAGCAGATTGCGCGACTGGGGGAATCTGACTACGCCCTGCGCAGCGGCGGTCTGACCACCTGTGATGCCGCAACCCCCAGCTGGAAGTTCGGCGCCTCAGAACTGGATGTCACCCTTGAAGAATACGCCACCGGCCGTAATGTCGTCTTCTATGTCAAGGACATCCCGGTCTTCTACTTCCCCTACCTCATCCTGCCGGTCAAGCGTGAGCGACAGTCAGGTCTGCTGTTTCCCAGGTTCGGCAACTCGTCCAAGCGGGGGCTGTTCGTTGATATCCCGTTTTACTGGGCCATTTCCGAATCCCAGGAGGCCACCATTGATCTGGACGTACAGACCAAGCGGGGCGTCGGCCTGGGGGTTGACTACCGCTACCTGCGCAGCCGCACCAGTGAAGGTTCTGTCGGCGGCTATCTGATCTACGACAATAACGAGAAAAAAGAGCGGGGACAGCTGGTTCAGTTCCACAAAGAGCAGTTTTCAGACAGCTTCAGCCTGATCACCAGTTTGAACCTGACCAGCGACCGCACCTTTCTGCAGGACTATAACGATCAGAGTGGTGAATACAACCGCCAGTACTATGACTCACGGATCGTACTGACCAAATTCTGGAATCAGTGGCTGACCAGTGGACAGGCCATCTATACCCAGGATTTTTACAGCAGCAGCAACACCACCACCCTGCAGCGGGCCCCGGAACTTTCGCTCTACGGCGTCAGGGAGCAGCTGCCCGGCATTCCTCGACTGTACCTTGATCTTGACCTGCTGCTGACCAACTACTACCGCGAAAAAGGGCTGGACGGCAAGCGGATGGTCCTTGCCCCACGGCTCACCACTACCCAGGAGCTGTTTGACGGTCGTCTGAACCTGTCCCTGTTCGGTGGTGTACAGCTGCGTGGCTACGACACCGACAGTGCCACAACAACCGGTATCAAGGAAGACCAGCTGGTGGCCGTGCCCGAAGCCGGCGCTCAACTGACCAGCGCCTTCAGTCGCCTGTATGATATCAAACTGCTGGACCTGGAGCGG
>DIUB01000005.1 GCA_002422265.1 Geobacter sp. UBA6169 | reverse complement strand
AGTTGCATCACCGGCACCTTTACTGCTATAAGACCGGATACTTTTGTTCGGGAAGTTCAGCTGCGGTGGCCATGGTGAAGAGGCCGAACACATATGACTGTGACTCATACATTCGAGGGTTCGAATCCCTCTGGCCACCCCAAAACAAAAACAAGGAGTCAGGTGAAAACCTGGCTCCTTTTGTTTTGTTTGCGCCCGTCAGGGCGCATAACGCGAGGGGGGCAGCCAGTCAGCTGCCCCCCCTTCTGATATTTGTAACTATGGAAACTTGATTTAACGAAGCAGTTTGAAGAGGTACATAAAGGTGCCTGCCACCGAGAAGCTGGTAAGCACGTTAAAGGTCTTGAACAGCCATCGTGCTGTTTCTACCTTGGCCATGTGCAGTTTGATATCGGTGGATTCGCCGGTAAACTCAATAATATCCATCCAGGCTTTGTCCCACTGATACATCATCAGATACATACCGGAGGCTTTCCAGATCAGAGCAAAAACAAAGACAAGCCCCAGACAGACGATGCCGTTGGCGATGGGTGAGTCTTTCATCTCCATATAGATCTTGACCACATAGTAGAGGTTCAGGATGCAGAGGAAGGTCCAGACAATGTTGTTCATCATCCGGTAGTTGCGCAGAACATAGAGTGAAGGCTTGGGGTTGAGACTGATCAACAGGATGGCAACCAGGATCATCAGCAGGGTGCCCAGGTAGATGGTTTTTTTGGACCCTGTTATTTCCAGGGTTCGGGTAAACAGATAGTATTCCTGGATACCGTGGCTGACCATCAGAATTGATATGGTGCCGATCGTGAAGTGGATCGCTATCATGATCGTGAAGGTTTCATGCCAGGGGTTGAGCTGGAACGATTGACTCCAGAACAGCAGGAAGAAACCGATGCCGATACTGGTCCAGATTCGTGAGTTGTTCATGCTGAAATAAAGGCTGATTGAAGCGGCTATCAGCCAGCAGAACACGGTAAATAATGTTGTGTAATCAATAACTACCGGGTTGTAGATCTTTGGCAGAAACGGGAATACTGACGTGAGAGCCTGAAAAAATGCTGTTAAATCCATAACGCCTCCTCGAACTCTTTGCTGGGCGGAATTAGTATAAAGTTAAATTTGAGCGGTACGTGCAGCAATGGCATCCTTCATTTCTTTAATCTTGTTGGCGCTGGCCAGAAGTTTGGCCCCCTTTTCAAGGGCACTGATCAATTCTTCAAATTTGGCAGGGTCCTTGAGGGCAGCAGCGCCACCGATATTGAGGACTTCTTTTTCTGCAAGCGCCTTGCCCAGCTTGCCAAGATACTGGGTTGCGAGTTCGATAATGACCGTTTCCGGGTCTGCTGCAGGTGTGTTTACAACTGCTGCCGGTTGGGGCTGTGCTGGTTCATTGGCTGCTGGAACCGGTGTGGCAAAGATGTTGCTGCTGGATGAGTCCCAGAGTACACGGACATCAACCAGTCCGGCAAGATCAAGCACAAAACCCTGGGATTCATTCTGTGTACGCAGATCTGCCCGCGCGCCCGGCAGTCCGGCTATCTGCTGTACTTCACCGGCGCTGATCTCAATGCTGGTGGAGGCATCGTGGAAGAATCCGACCGTTGCACCATTGCGATAAAATATCAGACCAGCCCGCTCTGGCGTGTAAATCTTGAGGGTGGCGGTCATCTGCTCAGTCTTGATCCGGTCGAGCAACGCCTTGAAATCTATCAGCTTGATTTCCTGGCTGTCGATCAGGACAGCCCCCCCCACCAGTGCACTGACAGCGCAGACAATGTCTTTTGGCAGCGCATAGACATTGAACATGCCGTTTGAGGCAAGCAGCATCAGCTCAACCAGGGCCTGGAGTGCAGCCTGATCCTTGATTTCAGCGCCATCCCGATGAACAATCGCCGTTACCAGCTTGCCTTCATCGTAAACCAATCCACAGTCAGCAGCAGGAAAGTCAAACGTAGCGCAGCCGGTGAGCTTGCCGTTTTTAAGCTTTTCCAAAGCGTCAGGTAGATGTAGTTTGGAGATCGGGACATTTTCGGCCAGCGGACTTCCTTTTGGCAGAAGAAACATAATTGAGATCCCTCATGGTGGAGTGGCAGGGCGAACCCTGTACATGCTGCAACCTGATGAAAAGAAGCAAAAAAATTTCTAAAACGCCTGCATTGTAGCTAATGAATTAATCCTGTCAAGTACCGTGCCCGAAAAAAGCGCATGGTTTTGATAACATAACACTGTTTCCTAATTTTGGGCTCACACCATGATGATCATCAATCGTCCACTGCTGTTGCCGTTTATCAGTCTGGCAGCCGGCTGTATGCTTCAGTATCTGCTGGATGTGCCGGTTGTCATGCTGGTGCCGGTTATCTTTTTGTGCCTCATGGCTTGTCTGTTGCCAGCTCGTTCTGCGTGGTTGTACGGTTTTGCCGTGGCACTGTTCTGGACAGGTTGGGGGCTATGGGCACTGACCCGGTATGACCTGGACAGCTCGCCGTCATTCATCCGTACATTGGATATGGTTCCGGTTGTGGTTGAAGGTGTTATCAACAGTCGTCCGGTACATCTGCAGGATGGTCAGCGACTGGATCTGCTTGTTGAGCAGATACAGACACCAACGCAGGCCTACAGATGGTCGGGCCGGCTGTTGGTGACCATTGCCGGAGGGCAGGGGGACTGGTTAACCGGAGATCGCATCAGGTTCCCTGCCAGAATCAAGCTGCCCCGCCTGCTTGGTCTGCCGGGTGAGTTCAATTATCCGCGCTATCTGGCGTTGCATGGCTATCAGGCGACAGCCTGGGTCAGAGAGGCAGGCAGCGTTGTGCTGATGCAGGGGAATGCGGTTTGGTCTCTGCAGCGCGTGCTGGATACACTGGCAGGACACTGCCGCGCCATGATCAGGCAGGTCATTCCGCAGCCTGATCTGCATGGTGTGCTGATAGCACTGGCCACCGGATCACAGCATGAAATCCCCGATCCTCTGCAGACGGCTTATACACGGGCCGGTGTCAATCATATCCTGTCGGTAAGCGGTTTTCATGTCGGTATTGTGACGGCGGTCTGGGTGTATCTGTTGCGCTGGTTGTTGCTGCGTTGTGAGTGGCTGGCATTGCGTGTTGACCTGAAACGTGCTGCCCTGCTGTCGGCTGTGCCAATCATGATTGCCTATCTTCTGTTTACCGGCTCTGCCTGGGCCACTGCCCGTGCTGTGCTTATGCTGGCCGTGATTGTGCTGGCATTCTGGTTTGAACGGGATGTTGACGGTGTTGATGCCCTTCTGGCAGCTGCTTTTCTGCTGGTACTGTTTGATCCGGGCGCCCTGTTTGATCTGTCGTTCCAGTTGTCGTGCGTGGCGCTCTGGGGATTGATGGTATTGACCCCGGTTTTCATGCGGCCTTTTGAACGTTTTGGCTGGACCGGCTGGCGCCAGACTCTGCTGACTGTCTCTGCTGCGTCGGCAGCAGCAACCCTGGCAACACTGGTGCCGGTTCTGATGGCCTTTCATCAGGCATCAATAAGCGGCATGGCGGCAAATCTGCTGGTGGTGCCGATCCTGGGATATGGGGCAACTGTGCTGGCAACCGCAGCGATACCGATCATGCTGGCAGCTCCCTGGGCAGCAGCCATGGTGCTGAAGCCGGCTGCCTGGCTTATCGGTCTGAGCAATCAGTTGGTAAGCTGGGTTGCCCAATTTCCGGTTATACAGAGTTACGCCATACAGCCGCTCGATTTTGCGGGGATGCTGGTGGTACTGGGAAGCATCAGCTTTATCAGAGCCGGTCGACTGAGACATGCTGTGATCGGTGGCGTGCTGCTTGGTCTGTGCCTGTTTCATCTGGCGGGTGGTTTCCGACACGACGGCAGGTTACATCTGCATCTTCTCAGTGTGGGGCAAGCTGAATCAATCCTGATAACCCTGCCGGACGGTCGTACCATGCTGATCGATGGAGGCGGGTATCTGCAGGCGAGCACCAGGGATTTTGGTGAACGGTATCTGGTGCCGGCACTGCACCGTCTGGGGGTCAAACGGGTGGATATTATGGTGCTGACCCATCCGCATCCGGATCACCTGGGCGGACTACCGGCGGTTGCGGAACAGTTTCAGGTTGGTGAGTTCTGGCAGGGGAGGGCAGGGGGGCAGGATGGCGCCTACCAGCGCCTGATACAGTCGCTTGAGCGGCAAAAAGCCGTCATACGAACGCTTAAGGCCAATGAGCAGCCTTTGGATCAAGGTGCGCTTCAGGTTTCGGTCTGTTCTGTTCCTGCAGCTGCCGACAGGTATCAGGATGTCAATGAGGCTTCGATGGTCTTGCGCCTTCACTATCATGATTTCAGTGCGTTGCTGATGGCAGACGCAGGGGTTGAGGTTGAACAGGAGCTGATCAGGCAGGGAATCAATCCGGTTACCCTGTTAAAAGTTGGGCACCATGGTAGTAAAACCGCCACCAGTCCGCCATTTCTGGCGGCACTGCAGCCACAGCTTGCGCTCATATCAGCCGGAGCGAACAATCATTTCAAGCTCCCGGCTCCTGAAGTCGTTGCCCGGATAGAGCAGCAGGGGATACGTTTGTATCGTACTGATCAGCAGGGGACTATCCGGGTGTCCACCGATGGCACCAGCTGGTCTGTCAGTACCTATACTGCCAGGGATCGAACCCTGGCATCCCTGCGTTGTTTTTTTTTGACAGGCAGTGGTTGCTGGGATAATAACTGAGCATTCATGTCAGGAGCAGAACAGGACGTCATGGAGAACACCCGGCATACCGACAGCATACTGGTTGTGGAAGACGACCGTTTCTTTCGAGAGCTTTACGCGGATCTGCTCTCTGGCGCCGGTTATACGGTGGCGGTGGCCGATTGTGGTGAAGAGGCACTGGTGCATCTGCAACAGGATACGTTCGGGCTGGTGCTGACAGATCTGTCCATGCCCGGTATATCCGGTCTTGAGCTGCTGACCCGTATCAAATCTCGCGATCCTTCCGTTGATGTGATTCTGGTTACGGCCCATGCCGATCTTGAATCGGCGCTTTTTTCGTTGCGGCATGGCGCCCGAGATTATCTGCTGAAACCGGTCAATCAGGATCAGCTGCTGCATGCCGTACAGTTGTGTATGGAGCAGCGCCGGCTGTTGAGTGAGAATAGTGAGCTGCGCAACATGGTGGGACTGCTGCAGACCAGCCAGGCACTGGCCGGCAGTCTTGATCTGGATGCGGTCTGTCATCTGGCTCTGGATGCCCTTGCACGTGAGGCAGGTACCGAACGTGGCATGGTGCTGCTGCAGCATGAGGAGAGCGAATACAAAATCAAGGAAAGTAAAGGACTGGAGGCTGAAACTGCTGCAGCGCTGCACGCTGCGATATTACCGGAAGTGCGTACACAAAAGTCCCGGTGTGGTCAGTTGCGCCGTATCAACATTGATGCCGCATGTCCGGCCTGCCGACGTGAAGACCTGCGTGAGGCGCTGCTGGTGCCGCTCCTGATGCACAGCGGTTGTGCTGCCCTGGCGGTGCTGGTGAACGGGACCGGTCAGCCGCTGACAGAGCCGAAATCCGAGCAAAATATTGCGTTTCTGGTTGAGCATGGGGGGCGTGCCCTTGATAATGCGCTGCGTTTTTCAGACACCCAGGAGAAGCTCTACCTGGATGAGTTGTCAGGACTGTTTAATTATCGCTACCTGAAGATAGCGCTTGAGCGTGAGATGAAGCGAGCAGATCGTTATGCCACCAGGCTGTCGGTTCTGTTTCTTGATCTGGACAACTTCAAGCTGGTTAATGATACCTATGGCCATCTGGTGGGGAGCACATTGCTGCGTGAACTGGCACAGCTGCTGCGTCGTTCGGTACGTGAGGTGGACGTGGTGATCCGCTATGGCGGCGATGAATACACCATTATTCTGGTTGAGACCGGTCCGGACATGGCGCAGCAGGTTGCCGAGCGTTTGCGCCGGACAATCGAAAGTCACATCTTTATGGCCCGTGACGGCTACCGGATCAGGCTGACAGCCAGTCTGGGGTTGGCCACATATCCGGACGATACCACCGGGCTGAACGATCTGTTGACCATGGCTGACAAGGCGATGTACGCCGGCAAGGCTGCCGGCAAAAACTGCGTCTACCGGGTGGCTGACCAGTCCCCGGCAGAGCGGTATTCCGCACAGTAAGGAGCGTAGATGAGTATCACCGCAATCAAGGGGTTTAATGATCTGCTGCCGGCTGAATCACCAATCTGGCAGTTTATTGAACAGACAGCGCGTAGGGTGTTTACCCGTTTCGGATTTCAGGAAATACGGGTGCCGATTGTTGAAAAGACCGAGCTGTTCTGCCGTTCCATCGGTGACACTACCGACATTGTAGAAAAAGAGATGTACACCTTTACCGATAAAGGCGGCTCCAGCCTGACCCTGCGTCCTGAAGGAACCGCCGGGGTGATGCGGGCACTTATTGAACACAAGCTGTATGCCCTGGACAGTATCAACAAACTCTATTATATGGGGCCGATGTTTCGGCATGAACGGCCTCAAAAAGGCAGGTATCGTCAGTTTCACCAGATAGGTGCCGAGCTGACCGGCGCAGCTGATCCGCTGGTGGATGCCCAGGTGCTGCTGATGGTGAGCCGTCTGTTTCAGGAACTGGGACTGACCGAGCCGCAGCTGCAGATCAATTCTCTGGGTTGTCCGGCTTGTCGGCCAGCTTATCGTGAGGCCTTGATTGCCTTTCTTGCAGAACATCAGGATGCCTTGTGTGACGACTGCCGTCGTCGTCAGTCAACCAATCCGTTGCGGGCACTGGATTGCAAGGTGCCGGGCTGTGTGGAGGCCACGCAGGGTGCTCCGGCCATGGTGGAACACCTCTGTGCCGAGTGCGACAGCCATTTCAGCCGGGTACAGGAGTACCTTGCTGCCGCTTCGGTGGTATATCGGCTGAACCCCCGCATGGTTCGCGGCCTTGATTACTACACCCGCACCACCTTTGAACTGGTGACCGGTCTGCTTGGCTCCCAATCAGCCGTGGCTGCCGGTGGTCGTTATGACGGGCTGGTGGAGCAGCTGGGCGGTCCTGCGGTGCCGGGAATCGGTTTTGCTCTGGGGGTTGAGCGGGTGGCCCTGCTGTTGGGGGATCGCAGCTTTGAACAACTGCCAGATCTCTTTATTGCTGTTATGGGAGAACCGGCGCGGATTGCCGGATTTACCCTGCAGGCAGCGCTACAGGACAGCGGGTTACGGGTTGAGATGGATTGTGAAGGCAAGAGTCTCAAGAGCCAGATGCGGCGGGCAGACAAACTGAAATCCCGCTACTGCATGGTACTGGGGGAAACCGAATTGACAGCCGGTTCAATCAGTCTGAAGACCATGACTGACGGTTCACAGCAGCAGGTGCGTCTTGAGGCACGTGAGATTGCAGCAGCTATCACAGGGAGGTGCATGAAATGAACTATCCGGTCTGGTATGTCCCTGAGTTAGGCGGTGGGTTGCTGATTGCCCTGGTGGCGATCGTGCATGTGTTTATCTCTCACTTTGCCGTGGGCGGCGGACTCTATCTGGTGATGGCAGAGCGCAAGGCCATTCGGGAAAAAAGCCAGGACATCATGGCCTTTGTGAAGAAACACACCAAGTTCTTCATGCTGCTGACCATGGTTTTTGGTGGCCTGACCGGTGTAGCAATCTGGTTCACAATCTCGCTGATCCATCCGGCAGCCACGTCGTTGTTGATCCATACCTTTGTGTTTGGCTGGGCCATCGAGTGGGTCTTCTTTCTGGTGGAGATAGTGGCGCTGTTTGTCTACTTCTACACCTTTGGTAAAATGGATGATGACAGACACCAGATTATCGGCTGGATCTACTTCGGCTCTGCCTGGATGAGTCTGTTTTTGATCAACGGGATTATTGATTTCATGCTGACTCCCGGGGACTGGCTCAGCAACAAGGATTTCTGGTCCGGGTTCTTTAATCCCACCTTCTGGCCTTCCCTTGCCTTCCGCAGTTTCATGGCTTTTATGCTGGCCGGATGTTACGGTTTTTTGACTGCCACCTTTCTAAAGGACGAAGTCACTCGACACCGGATGATCCGTTATTCCGGCATCTGGGCGCTGACATCGCTGATTCTGTCGATCCCGTCAGGCTGGTGGTATATTTCGGTGCTGCCCGAACCGGCCGGTAAACTGGTTGGCGGTGCATCCCCCACCATTGCACGGGCGGCAACGATCGGCTCTTTCTCAATGGCAGTACTGGCCGGTTTGCTGATTGCCCTGATCCTGCTGAATCCCAAGGCACGTACCCGCAGTCTGATTGTGCTGGTCATGATCACAGCCATGGGGTACATGGGGGCCTTTGAGTGGATTCGTGAGGCGGCCCGACGGCCTTATGTCATCAACGAGGTCATGTATTCCAACAGTATTCTCAAAAAAGATGTTGAACGGATTAATCAGGAAGGTTTCCTGAAACATGCAAAATGGGTCAAGAATAAAGAGGTTACGGACACTAACCAACTTGATGCGGGTCGAGAGCTGTTCCTGCATCAGTGTTTTTCCTGTCATACCGTGGGTGGCTTTAACAACGATATTGTCAGTCGCACCAAGAATATGAGCTATAACGCCATGCGCAAGTATCTGGCTACTATCCATGAAAAACGCTACTTCATGCCCCCCTTTGTGGGAACCGATGTCGAACTGAAGGCGCTGGCCGCTTATCTGACTGCCGGTCTGCATAACAAACCGCTGACCGATGATGTTGGTGCAGCTGGTGATCGTGGCAAGATGCTGTATGAGGAAAACTGTGCCGTCTGCCATAGTGCTGACAGTATTAAACCAATGATAAAAGGCTGGGATCAAGCCAAAGTAAGAGCCTCCCTTGACAAGCTGCCGGCTCTTAATCCGGCCATGCCGGACTATACTGCTCCGGCGGCAGATAAGGATGCCATGGCAGGTTACCTGTTTGGCCTGAACAATCCCGGCGCCGTTGCATCGGCAAAAGATCCGGGTGAAAGCCTGTATGAGGATAACTGTGCGGTCTGTCACAGTATGGAGCAGATCAAACCAAAGATGCGTGGCTGGTCCCGCGAAACGGTCAGAAGTTCACTCGACAGGCTTTCTGCCCTGAATGCAGCCATGCCGGATTACACCGGCACACCGGCTGAAAAGGATGCTATGGCTGATTACATGGTCAAACAGATGGGAGGTGCCCGATGAATCCGGTAGATCTGATTCCTGTTGCTGATACCCTGACCGCATCAAACGGCTGGTTCCAGTTTTTCCTGATGCTGACCTTTCCGTTGCACCTGTTTGCTATGAACGCCATGCTGGGGTGTGGTCTGGTGGCCTTTATCAGCCACCTGTATCCGGGGCGCGCCCACCATGAACTTTCCCATGAGCTGGCCAAGGCACTGCCGTTTCTGCTGGCCTTTACCGTCAACCTGGGGGTGGCGCCACTGTTGTTTGTCAACGTGATCTATGGGCATCTGCTGTATTCAAGCACGGTGTTGATGGGGCTCTACTGGCTGGCTGTGATACCGCTTTTGATCATTGCCTACTACCTGGCTTATTTTTATGATTTCAGTTTCAAAAAGCTGGGTAATCTTGCCATGTTTGTGCTGCTGCCGGCGTTGGTATTGCTGCTGGTAGTCGGCTTCATTTTTTCCAACAACATGACCATGATGATCTCGCCGGCCAGCTGGAGCCGTTGGTTTACCTCTCCTGGCGGTACCCTGCTGAATCTGGCTGACCCGACGTTGCTTCCCCGCTACCTGCATATCATTACCGGTTCACTTGCTGTTGGAGGCCTGTTTACTGCGCTGTATGCAGCAACAGTGCTGAAGTCTGATCCGGAGGTCTCTGAAGCCGGACAAAGGTTGGGTATGCAGCTTTTTTTCTGGTTGACCCTGCTGCAACTCGGACTGGGCAGCTGGTTTCTGCTTTCCCTGCCAAAGCAGACCATGATGCGGTTTATGGGGGGAGGTACCATTGCTACCGGCTTGCTGACAATCGGTATCCTGCTTACTCTTGCAACCCTGATAACCGGTTACAAACGGCTGGTGATGCCTTCACTCTGGCTGACCCTGCCGTTGGTCTATGTCATGTCATTCATGCGTGACGTGGTGCGCGGCAATTTCCTGCATTCCTATTTTGATCCAACCTCCGTGCCGGTACAGGTGCAGTGGTCGCCGCTGGTGCTGTTTCTGATCTCCCTGGTGCTTGGTATTGCGGTGATTGTCTGGATGCTGATGCAACTGCCGGTAGCAAGAAAAGCCGGTTAAAGGTCGGACAACCTGGCGGATAGCGGCAGCGGAATGTGTGAACATGGTTACCAAAGGTTAAATCCGTAGATCATCCCCATCCGCTTCAGCACCCGCAGCAGTCCCATCAGGCCGATGGCAGCGATAATTGCCCCAAGAATCCGGAACATGATGGCTCTGAACGCAGCAGAAATCATACCGGTGGCTGAACCGAAGAGCATCAGGATCGGCACGGTGCCCAATCCCAGGGCCAACATCATCAAACCACCGCGCAGAGGGCTGCCGTTTGCGGCAGCAACTGCCAGAGGACCGTAAATAAGGCCGCAGGGAAGAAAGCCCAGCATGAGACCTACCGGAAGAAAGGCAAGGGAGGATTCTCCTGATAGTGCCTTGCGCAGTGGCTCTGCAAAAAATCGTCCGGAACTGCTTTCCAGTGAGTTCAGGCCCCAGGAAAAACCAAAGGCCGAGGCAAGCCCTATGGTGATGACCATCAGGTTGGCGGCCAGTCCCAGCCAGACACCGACGGCCCGCATAGTGGGCAGGTCAAGGGATGCACCGATGAAACCGGCCACGACACCGAGAAAGGTGTAGGTGATGATTCTGCCGGTGTTGTAGAAGGCAAGGGACAGGGTTCTTGAACGGGCAGAACCGGGAGCGGTGGCCATGGAAAGTGCCGCCACAATGCCGCCGCACATGCCGATGCAGTGGAAACTTCCGGCTAGACCTGCCATAAATGAGAGCCATATTTCGGTCATGTATTCTTTCCTTTCGGATCTTCGTCATCATCAAGCATGCGGTGTTTAGGCCGCTCCAGATCATCAAACTCGCCTTTTTTGACCCCCCAGACAAAAAACAGCCAGCAGCCGCAGCCCAGAAAAAGGGATAGTATCATCAATAGAACCAGAGATTCATCCATGGCGATTCACAGTCAGTCGTAAAGAGTTACCCACCACGCAGAGTGAGCTTAATGCCATTGCAGCAGCAGCGTAAATAGGGGTAAGCAGTCCAGCCATGGCAAGCGGTATGCCGATCAGGTTATAAATAAAAGCCCAGCCCAGGTTTTGTCTGATGACTGCCATGGTGCGCCTGGCAACAAGATAAGCAGTCAGCAGGCGATTCAGATCCGGTTTGACCAGGATCAGATCCGATGTTTCAATGGCAATGTCGGTACCGCCGACAAGAGCGCAGCCCACATCTGCGGCAGACAGGGCCGGGGCATCATTGATGCCGTCTCCCACCATCAGCGTCTGCTCTCCCTTGGCACGCAGTTCTTCGATAAAGCAGGTTTTGGCGTCCGGGGTCATATCTCCTATTCCTTGTTCGACAGCAAGGATGTTGGCGATATACTGCACTGTTTCAGCACGGTCACCGGAAAGCAGCATACTGCGTATTCCTTGTTTTCTGAATGAGGCCAGAACCGTACCGGATTCATCACGCAATCGATCCGTTAAAAAAAAGGTTCCGGCACACCTGCCGCCAATTGCCAGATATACTATGGTGCTGCCGGGCGCAGCTGAATCATGCACCGGCAGATCAGGTACTCCTTGCTCCTGCAGAAAACGGGCATTTCCCACCACAACCGGGATTCCGTCAACCGTTCCAAGTACACCGCCTCCTGCAACAGTGCGAAGTTCGGTTCCGAGCTGCTGATCAGCTCCATTTTGTTCTGCATACAGGCAGATGGCCTTGCCGACGGGATGCAGAGAGCCGCTCTCAACAGCAGCAGCATAACCCGCCAGTTTTTGAAAATCCATACCAGCCTGGGGAATAACGGATTCCACCTTCGGGACGCCGCAGGTAATGGTGCCGGTCTTGTCGAACAGAGCCACGCTGGTCCTGCTTAACTGCTCAAGAATGTCGCCACCCTTGAAGATGACTCCTGCTGCTGCTGCTGCACCGGTGCCGGCCACAATGGCAGTGGGTGTAGCCAGCCCCAGGGCACAGGGGCAGGCTATCAGTATCACGGCCAGGGCAGTCATCAAGGCTTCATCAAAACGAATGGACAGCAGGTAGTACTGCCAGACAAAGGTGGCAGTACCAAGCAGCAGGACTATGGGCACAAACAAGGCCGCAATACGGTCGGCCAGCCCCTGGATCGGTGCTCGGCGGCTCTGGGCTTCTTCGACCATACGTGCCACCCGTGCCACAAAACTGTCTGCTGCAGGATGATCACAGACCATGTGCACCGTACCGGTCAGGTTGATGCTGCCGGCAATCAGGCTGTCTTCAGTCTGTTTCAATACAGGCAGCGGCTCACCGGTTGCCGGAGATTCATCCACATCCGTGCTGCCGGCAACGATCCTGCCATCAACGGGAAAACGTTCTCCGGCGCCGACCAGCAGGATGTCACCAATCCTGATATCAACAATGGCAACCTGCTCCTGCTGGTTGCCTGTAAGCCTGACCGCAGTGCCTGCGGTCAGGCTTAGCAACCGCTCGGTTCCGCTGCATGCCCTGCGTTTTGCATGGTTTTCCATCAGCCGTCCGGCAAGAATCAGGGTTACGATCATGGCGGCGGTTTCATAATAGACCTCGCCTCCGGTGAAGGTGGCGTAGATACTGTAGCAGAAAGACGAAAGGGCGCCGATTACGATCAGAAGATCCATGGTGGGCGCACTGTTCTTCAGACCCCGCCAGGCTCCGGACAGAAAGGGCCAGCCGCTGTAGAAGATAACCGGGGCAGTGACCAGCATGGAAAAAAACTGAAGGATATATTTGATATCATCATCAATCCCCTGGAAATAACCGGCGTACAGCCCAAAGGAGTAAGCCATAAGCTGCATGGTCAGAAAAAAAGCGGTGCCAAAGCGTATCAGTAGATCGCGCTGTTCACGCGAAGCGCTCTGTTCTGCCTCTGATCGGGAAAAAGGTCGAGGAGTGTAGCCAAGCTCGCTGATTTGACTGAAAAGTTGTGCCGGGGTGATGACAGAGGGATCAAAACTGACATGGGCGCGGTTTGTAGCATAATTGACGCGTACTCCGTGCACTCCGTGCAGCCTGCTGATGAATTTTTCATTCAGCCAGACACAGGAAGCACAGCGAATGCCGTCAATCAGGATATCAACGGTAGCCGTATCACCGGACTGCCGGACAAATGCAGCGAGAGCGGCATCGTCAAATACTGCCTTGTATGCATCAGGGATCAGTCCTGGCTCCTGCCAGTCCCTGCGACTGTAAAAGGAAGCAAGACCGGCTCCGGTAATCAGCAGGTAGGCACCCAGGCAGCCTTTGCAGCAAAAGCGCAGCGTCTCGCCATCCCGTTGTTCTTCGATGATCAGGCCAGTCGGAATCAGTGCTCCGCAGTGGAAACATATATCTCGTGCAGCGCTCAACGGAACAATGCCACCTGGTCAGTAAACAGGGCATCGCCCTTGACAATGCTGATGCTGCCGCGCAGTTCAGTGGATGTAATCGCGTCTCTGCTGCGATAAATCCCTGATGCAGTCTCTACAAGCTCCATCGGTGCAACACCAGGCAGTTCAAGACGGCCTGTGCCGCCGGTCACCGGAACACCGGAACGCTCTTTCACCGTTACCACCAGATGATCTGCCTGCAACGACACCTGTACGGTCCAATCCGGCCGGGCAGCCTGGGTCTTGAGCAGATCCTGACCGTAGTCCTTGCCCTTTGCATAATAATCGGGATCAACCACCCGGCCCACTTTTTTGCCTGCAAAAACCATAGTAATAACTTGGGCCCCGATGAAAAATGCGACCAGAAGTCCCAGAATGATTTTCCAGTGAACAACACCATGCTTCTTGTCCGGTTTCACTTGATATACTCCTGTCAGTCAAGAATGCTGAGTGGCTCAGCAGCCACTATACGCTCTCCCTGCATAAGTTGTAACTGGATCATAGCCTGTTTCGGCGGCAGTGAGGAGGCCTTTACCAGCAGATCAATCCTGCGGTTATCATTTGCAGCCAGGTGAAGACCGGTTACCGGCCCCAGTAGTTCAAGTCCGGCCTTGGAAGAACCGTCAATGACAAGATCGTAGACCGCAGGCTTGCGTGAACGGTTCTCTATGGTAATTGTGAAAAAATTAACCAATGAGCCATCAGCCAGATGTTTTACCTGAATCATGTCAGCACGCCGTACTTTCAGTGAAGCCTCTTTTCGCAAGGCAACACCGGCAGCCAGCAGACTGCACAAAACCAGTACAAGAGCTCCCAGTGTCAATGACTTGCTGTTCAGGGGCCGTCCTCCTCCTTGTTCGGTTATACCGAAGCTGTAGTGGATCAAGCCGGTTTTACCCTGTTTCTGCATGATTGCGCGGCAGGCATCCAGGCAGCGACCGCAATTGATGCACTCCACCTGCAGGCCGTCCCTGATGTCAATACCGGTGGGGCAGGTGCGCACGCAGGCGCCACACCGTATGCAATCACTCGTGCGAGCCGGATTGAATGCAAGGGTCAGGGTGTTGCGATCCATGGCCATCAGCTGAATCCGTCCGTAGGGACAGAGCGTGGAGCAGAACAGACGCCGGACAAAAGCCAGGTCAAGGTAGACAAACGCTGCTGTTGACCAGAAGGTGATTCCAGCTACCAATCCGAGGTTGCCGTTCAGAAGCCGCTCAAAAAACTCAGCGGGCGGAATAAAATACCAGATCAGATTGGCCCCGACCAGAAAGGCCAGCAAGGCAAACAGCAGATGGGCAACAACCAGTGGAAAGAGTTTGCCAGGCAGCAGGGAAGCGGTTTTTTTCAGGATGAACCCGGCCAGGTCTGACAGGGTTGTCTGGGGACAGAGCCAGCCGCACCATATCCTTCCGAACACCATGGTTACAAAGAGAAAGATGAATACCAGAATCAGGGTTGCCAGTAAAAATAGATACAGCTCCTCAATCCTGATGGCAGCACCGAAAAACAACAGAGTACGGCTTGGTGCATCGAGCCTGAGAAGAGATTCTCCACCAACTGTCACAAAAGGAATCAGCAGCAGAACAAGGGTGGTGATCCATTGGACCGACTGCCTGAACGGTCCCAGTTTGCGTTGTGGTGTCATGGAGGGAGCCTGTTTGAATCGCGGCCCGGAATCAAATCCGGGCCGCACTTTGGAAAGCCGCTACTTCAGAGAAAGGATGTAATCTACCAATGCCTTGATCTTGTCCGGACCAAGGTCGTTTTTATAGCCAGGCATGCCGTTTGGACGTCCGTCGGCAATAGAGGAGGTAAGCTCCGCCTCTGTTCTACCATACTTGAATGGCTGAGCTGCGCCAAGAGCCGGACCGATTCCGCCGGAGCCTTGAGCGCCATGACAGGCGAGGCAACTATCATTGTAGAGTTTTTCTGCATCCACAGCACTGGCCTTTGCAGCAGGGGCACCCGCACTTCCGTCAGCCTGTTTCTGCTGTTGCGCCTGTTGACGCTCGGCAATCAATTTTTCCTGGGCTGCTTTTTTTTCAGCAAATTCAGCTTCAGAACTCCAGCCGCTGAACAGGTAGTAACCCATGAAACAGACACCCCATATCAAAAGAACCGCAAGCAGCAGCTTGAATATGGCGGGCATCCGGTCGTCGGCCTTATACTGTATTCCATCATAGTCCTTCTGCTCATCTGACATGAGTAACCTCCTGATCTATAGCCTTTTCAGTACTGCTGAGCGGACTGTCATCATCCATCATACGGAATTTCGGGTTCTCACCCTGCTCACGGTTTTTCCTGCTGTAGGTCCGCACCACAATCACGACAAATAGAGCGAACATAATCAGGGTGGTACCAAGGTAATAGACGCTTGCCAATACCATACATGCCTCCTGATTAGTGAGACTGAATAAAGGTAATCAACTTCCAGATCTTGTCCTTGCCCAGAGAATCACCGTAAGCAGGCATGCCGTTTTCATCAATACCGACATAGGTGATCTTGAAAAGTTCAGCATCTGATTTTCCGGTCTTGATCAGGCCAGGCCCCATATCACCCTTCAGATCTTTTCCGTGGCACTGGGCGCAATCTTTGGCATAAAGAGTCTTGCCTTCAACAGCAGCATCCTTGTTGCCGGTAAAAGGATTTTTCAACTCGCCCACCAATGTTGCCTGTTTTGCCTTGCGCCAGGGGATG
>DIUB01000174.1:12840-15106 GCA_002422265.1 Geobacter sp. UBA6169 | reverse complement strand
GGGTCCGGGGGCCAGGGGCCAGCAAGGGCAAACGCATTTCCCTGACCCTTGCCCCTTGACCCTTGACCCTGTTTTTTTGCCTCTTGCCCCTGTATGACCGACAGCCCGTGCAGCGGCACTTCCAGCTCAATGCTGCCGGCCCTGACCCGCACCTTGTTGCGTGACTGATCAACGCTGACCACCGTGGCATCACGCCCCAGCGAGCGAACCTGAACAACAGAGCCTGCTTTGAGGAGATCCGCAGCTGGTGCCTGCTGGCCTGCCGGGGCAAAGCTGGCTTCCAGCTCTTCTGCTTTCTGCCGGAATGTTTCGGCTGTTTCCTTGCGGCGGTCCTGTTTGAACTGCTCCAGCAGTTGATTCATCTCGCGGCGGGCTGCGGTGATGAGATCACGGGCATCAGCCCGGGCCTTGTCAATGGTCTCCTGACGTAGCTGCACCAATCGGTCCCGCTGCTGTGCAAGATCGCTGGCCTGGTCCTCAAGCAACTGCCGTTGCTGCTTTTGAGCGGTCAGCTCAGCATGCAGCGCGTCCCGCTTGCGCCGCAGTTCATCAATCAGTCCGGCAAAGGCAGTACCGGTATCCCCCAGCAGTGCCCGGGCGGTTGTCAGCACTGATTCCGGCAGACCGTAGCGCCGGGCTGTCTCCAGGGCGTGGGACTGCCCCGGCTCCCCCATTACCAGCCGGTAGAGCGGGGTCCAGGTGGCGCTGTCAAACTCCATGCCGGCGTTCTGCATACCAGGCTTCTGCTGCACAAAACCGACGATTTCGGTCAGGTGCGTGGTGGCCAGCACCACGGCACCCCGCTCTTGCAGCTCCTGCAGTATGGCACAGCCGATGGCCGCCCCCTGCAGCGGCTCAGTACCGGTGCCCAGTTCATCCAGCAGCACCAGCGAGCGGGGACCGGCCTGTTCAAGAATCCGGCTGATGGCAGCAATATGGGCTGAAAAGGTAGAGAGGCTTTGCTCAATGGATTGTTCATCCCCAATATCCACCAGCAGGGAATCGAGCAGCGGAAGCGTGGATGAAGGAGAGGCCGGTACCGGCATTCCGGACAGGGCCATGGCACTTATCAGGCCAACGGTTTTCAGTGCGATGGTTTTACCGCCGGCGTTGGGGCCACTGATAACCAGCACCTGTGCGCTGTTCAGTTCAAGATCAAGCGGTACAATCGGTCGGCCCTGCGGATCATCACCCTGCATCACCAGCAAGAGCGGGTGGCGGGCAGAGAGCAACCGCAGCTTGCCTTCGCTGTTCAGCTCAGGCACGGCCAGGTTGTAACGTTCGGCAAAATGGGCCAGGCAGTCCAGGCGGTCCAGCTCCACCAGAGTGGTAAAACAGGCGGCGATCCGGTCGGCATCCTCCCTGATCCAGCCTGATATACGGCGCAGGATACGGATCTCCTCCGCCTTTTCTTCGGCAGACAGGTTTTCCAGCTCATTTACAAACGGTATGATCTCCAGCGGTTCCATAAAGGCGGTCTCGCCGGAGGAAGAAACATCATGCACCACACCCGGCACCATCCCCTTGGAGTCCATCCGGACCGGGATGACCCAGCGTCCGGAGCGAATCGTGATGAAATCGTCCTGCAGAAAGATGGCGGTCTCGTGTTTGCGGACAATTTCTTCCAGCTTGCGACGTACCCGCGCAGCCAGAACCCGCTTGGCCTTGCGGATCTCGGCCAGTTCGCGGGATGCGCTATCCAGTATGGTCCCCTCTGCGTCAAGGGTAGCAGAAAGCGGCTCAAGGATATCACTGAAAGCGATTGGCAGCGGATCCAGCAGCTGCAAGGCGGGGATGTCGTCTCGCGGGGCAAACTGGCGGGCAAGCTCGGCCAGTGAGTTCAGGACCGGGATGAACTCCAGAAGCCCCAGGGGAGTGAGGATGGCACCATCAGGGCGTACCTGCTCCAGCAAGGGGCGGATGTCGCTGAAACGACTGATCCGCAGCTCTATCCGCTGACGCAGCAGGGCGCGGATCTCTTCAATCCTGCGCCAGTGCAACCCGATTTGGGACGGATTCCGGAGCGGGGCAGTGGCCAGAATTACGGCTGTGGTGGCCTCGCTGCGGGCATATTTTGCTACCACCTGCAGGATTTTGGGAAATTCAAGACGATTGAGGGTGCTTGGGGTAATCATTCGGTCTGGTTGCTCTTTGGTCTGTTGGATGAACGGCGGCTGCGGCGCTGTTTCTGTTTGCGGATACGTTCAGCTGCATCGTCTGCTCTGGTGGCAAGCCCCCGGCTGCGGGCGATTTTTTCCAGCAGCTC
>DIUB01000174.1:0-12780 GCA_002422265.1 Geobacter sp. UBA6169 | reverse complement strand
GTTCTTCAAGTTCCTCTTCCCGAACACCCAGCTCCTCCATTCGCCTGAGCAGGGCCTGCTGTTTCTGTTCACTGACGGCAAAAACAGGGGTGGCCATTACCCCATGCCTGCCTGCCAGTTGTAGGCCTTCATCTGGGCCTGCATAACCGTGCTGTACGGAATGGCCAAAGGCCCCAGCAGTTCGGAGGCCCTGACAAAATCAACCTGCTCAAGGGCCTCCGCCAGGGACAACAGATCGCCGTAGATCCCTTCGCGGTTCACCAGGGCCTGTTGCACCTCTTCGGACAGGTTCAGCTCTTCGGTAATCTGATGCATCGGGATATCGTAGAGGTTTTCCAGCAGCGACAGGATGCCGGTCATAAAGGCCTGATCAGGGGCCTCCCGGTTGCCACGCAGGCGAGGGGTGGTCGCTGCCATCTGCTCCATAAAGCCGCCCCGTACCGCTGCCATATCCACCAGCGGGTTTTCCATGGCATGGCTGTCATCGGTGGCAAACAGGGCCAGCTGCACCCAGCGCTTCAGCTGTGCCCGTCCCAGCATGCTGATGGCATGCCGTACGGTCTGGATCTTCTGGAGCCCGGCAAAGGAGACAGAGTTCACCAGCAGCAGCAGCTTGTAAGTCAGGCCAGGACTGCTGCGGAAGGTCTTTTCAATATCCTCGATCTCGGCATCATCCATCAGTTGCCGCATCAGCTTCAAGAGGGCCGCGCCCCCTTCATCGATCTTTTTCTTCTCGATCAGGGCCGGTTTGGCAAAATAATACCCTTGAAAGTAATCAAAACCCAGATCAAGACACTTGAGAAACTCCTGTTTGGTCTCAACCTTTTCAGCCAGCAGTTTGAACGGGTAGGAGCGGTACTGTTCGATAGTCGGCTCCAGGGTGTCAACGGGGGTCACGAACAGATCTATCTTGACGATGTCGACAATCTGGTACAGCTCCTCATAGATCGGCGAGAACTCGTGGTCATCAAGGGCCAGTACAAAACCGGCCTCTTTCAGTTCCCGGCAGCGTTGGATCAGCACCGGGGTTACCGCAAGACTCTCCAGCAGCTCCAGTACCACCATATCCTTGGGCAGCAGCTCCAGTGAATCGCTCATCAGGATGTCCAGCTCAAGGTTGATGAATCCCAGGTGGTTGCCCAGTATCTGTTTGACCCCGAACCCGGCCAGGGTATTCAGGATCACGCTGGCGGTGGCCTGGGAGGCGTCATTGACATTGGCTGCACCCAGCGAGTCTGCCGAACGGAACAGCAGCTCATAGGCGCAGATCTGTTCATCGCGGTTCAGGATCGGCTGCCGCCCGATCAGGTATTTCTGTTCAGTCTGTTCCATGGTTACCATACGGTGCTGCTGAAGGTGATTATGATGGCTGTGTACAGGACTATACGCGAACTCATGCTTCAGTGCAATCGTCCCGGCTTGCCGTGTGGTGCTGATACGAAAGTTGCTGCAGCAGAAATTGCGTGGTATACATCTGCTGCCGTTGTAACGGCAGTTTAGACGCCATGGAGAGGCTGTATTTGTGATCATTTCGTTTCTGCGCAGATTCTGGGTAACGTTTTCCGCTTATGTGGTCGGCAGCTATGCCTCATTCCTGAATCGTCTGGTTATCAAGGGTGCAGAGCATATCCCCCGTTCCGGCGGAGTCTTGCTGGCCTCAAATCATATTTCCGCCTTTGAAACCATTTTTCTGCCCTGGGCAGTGTTGCGCAGCAATCCTATGCAGATGGTCTGGGCCCCTGCCAAGGAAGAGCTGTTCCGCAAGCCGTTCCAGCGGTTGATCTACTCCTCTTGGGGAGCCTTTCCGGTCAGGCGCGGTCGGGATGTCAAGGCCGGCAGAGTATTGAACGACCTGCTCGCTGACCAGAAGGTGATGCTGTTTCCAGAAGGAACACGGCATCGCGATGGTCGGCTGGGGTCGGGCAATCGTGGCGTGGGCAAGGTGATCTATGATACACGGCCGGTCGTAATTCCCACCGCCTTGATCGGTCTTAACCACTGGAAGTTTCCCAGTCTGGGGGCCAAAGGGGCCATTGTGTTCGGGCCGCCGATTCTGTTTGACGATCTGTTTGCTCAGGAAGACTGTAAAGAAACCCACCAGCTGATCGTGGAACGGGTGATGGAAGGAATTGCCGCGCTGCTCCGGCAGGAAGGGGCCTATGTCGGCAGAGCGGAAAAATAAGGGTCAAGGGTCAGAAAAGCAGGGTCAAGGGTCAAGGGTCAAGGGTCAAGCGAAATCAGAAGAACCAGGTGTGGCCCCTGTTGTCGAGATCTTCTGCGATGGTGCCTGTAGCGGTAATCCCGGTCCCGGCGGGTATGGTACCATCCTGCGCTGTCGCGGCACTGAAAAGGAGCTGTCTGGAGCTGCTCCGGCAACCACCAACAACCGGATGGAGCTGACTGCCGCCCTGGAGGGGTTCAGGCAGCTGACCCGCCCCTGCCGGGTCACGGTCATCACCGATTCACAGTATCTGGTGAAAGGGATGACGGAATGGTTGCCCGGCTGGCAACGCAACGGCTGGAAAAACAGTAAAAAAGAGCCGGTGATGAACCGCGACCTGTGGGAGGCGTTGGTTGAGGCGGTCAAGCCGCATCAGGTGCGCTGGCAGTGGGTGAAGGGGCATGCCGGTCATGCTGAAAACGAGCGCTGTGATGCCTTGGCCAGGCAGGCACTGCAGGCGCAGACCGTATAACCACCGGATGAGGTAAGGTATGAAGGATATTGAAGCCGAAGTAGGTGTCAAGGATATCATCGGATTCTACATCAAAATCAACGACTCTGCCAGGGCCAAGAAGGATATAGCCAAGCTTTCGGCCAAGGACAAGGTAACGGCCTTTTCCCTGATTGCCGAATCAAATGCCAGTCGTGAGTTCAAGATCGAGATTGCCCGCTATTTTGTCAACGACCTGGATGCCCATATCAGGCGCAAGGCCGAACTGCTGTTGGAGGCACTGATCCCCGGCTGGGTGGCTGACCCCGCCGCCAGCATCCTGCAGGTGCTGCGCTCTGCCGAACACAAAGGGCCGGCCCGGCGTAATGCGGCGGTCCGTTTCCTGTTTGGCATCGTGGATGCCGATTCGCTGCGGATTACGCTTACCAGCCTGCTTTCCAGTCGCAATCGTTCGCACATCATCGAGATCATAGACATCCTGGAACAGTATATCGATGCCTCCGAAGACGAGCCGGAGCAGGTCAAGATCTTTAACGCCTGCCTGGATATTGTGCTGTCCGATGAGGTGGAGATGTCGGTCAAGCACCACGCCACCAACCTGTTGTCGGTCTTCTTCAAGAAGGTTGCCACCACGTCGCTGGGTGCCCACCTGAAGGCCAAGTACCTTGAGAAACAGGTCGAGAAGGGCGAGAGCATCTACCGTTTCCTCTGCAGCGGCACCACCTGTCTGACCAGCTCCTACCTGGAGGATCTGGTGCGCCCCCTGGCTGAAGGGGGCACGGTGTACCAGCTGAAGATTTTGTCCTACTTCAGTTTTTTACTGGAAAAAACCTGGAACGACGATGAGGTGGACCGTCACATTGATACCTGGCCCGAGAGTTGGGAGCCGGAGGAGATCAGCAAGCAGGACAAGGTCAAGCGGTTTCGGGCTGTCATCCTCAAGCATGTTGAAGAATTGTGGGAGGCGGTGACGGATGATGAGGTGAAGGACGGGATCATGGCGGTGGTCTACAACAGCCATCCGGTCAAAGCGGATCTGCTGACCACCATCAGGAACAAGCTTGCTGACGGCGGGCTTACTGAGACAGCCCAGGACAAGATCACCCGCATGCTGTTCAGTTTTTTAAAGAGTGAGCAGCAGGAATCAGTGCGCCTGCAGGCCGCCCATCTGTTGCTGTTCAATCTGCCGGGGGAACGGGCTCATTTGGCAGCCCTGCGTTTCTTGCGTGAGTATCTGAGCAGAAGTTCGCTGAATCCTGCCGAACAGACCAGCCTGTCTACGGCACTGCTTCAGTTTGCTGCAACCGCCGCAGGTGAAGATGAACAGGCAACTGCCCTGTTGCTGGTGTTTTTGATCGACCCGTCGAAACTGGGTGAGGCAGCATACCAAAAACAGGCCCTGGCCAGGATGCGGGTCATTGTGGAGCATGAGGTGTTGGCCCCGGAGAGCAGTTCCTGCTTTACCGATGCCCTTGAACGGTTCATCAGCCAGGCATCAACCACAGATAAGCTGAAAAAAGCAGCCAACTATCTGCTCTTCAAGCTGCAGAGCCCCGGCGAGAAACCGACTTGGGACAAACTGGGGTAGCGCACGTTTTTCTGCGGGTGTCTGCCGGACTGGACAGAACCACAAAAACCGGACAGGGGGCGTATACCCTGTCCGGTTTTTGTTTGTGTGTATAAGGGGGGCTGAGGCCGTTACTTCTGTCTACGTCCGGTCACAAAGGCCAGCAAGTCATGCTCCGAGAGCGGTCTGCTGATATAGTACCCCTGGATCTCGTCACAGCCCCGATCTTCCAGGAAGAGCAGTTGCTCCCGGGTTTCCACCCCTTCAGCAATCACCTTCAGCTTCAGGGAGTGGGCCATGGCAATGATCGCCTCGGTTATGGCGGCATCGTCAGGATCGCACAGGATGTCGTTGATAAAGGAACGATCGACCTTGAGCCGGTCCAGAGGGAAGTGCTTCAGGTAGGCCAGTGATGAATAGCCGGTGCCGAAGTCGTCAATGGCCAGGTAGATCCCCATCTGTTTGAGGTGCTGCAGCTTCTGCTGGGCCTGTTGTTCGTTGGAGATCAACAGGCTTTCCGTCAGCTCCAGCTCCAGCAGCTCAGGCGGCAACTTGCTGCTCTCCAGGGCATCGGCCACCATATCAACAAAATCAGGCTCCCTGAACTGCCGGCCTGATACGTTGACTGCTACCCGTAACGGCGGGTGGCCGTTCTGCTGCCATTGTGCGCACTGGGTACAGGCGGTGCGCAGCACCCACTCACCCAGCTTGATGATAAAGCCGTTTTCCTCTGCCAGCGATATGAAGCGATCCGGCGGTATCAGCCCCAGCTCAGGGTGGCGCCAGCGCACCAGCGCCTCAACGCCGATGATGGTGTCATGCTGCAGATCCAGTTGCGGCTGGTACTGCAGGAAAAAATCGCTGTTGAGCAGGCTTTGAGGCATGCTGTTGTCCAGTCGCAGCATCTCGGAGGCCTGGGCGTTCATCTCGCTGGCATAGAAGCGGAAGCAGTTCTTGCCCCCCCGCTTGGCATCGTACATGGCGGTTTCGGCATTACGCTGCAGGGTCTCCGCATCGGCGCCATCATGGGGATAGAGGGCGATGCCGATGCTGCCGGTCATGGTAACCGGCTGGCCGGAAAGGTAAAACGGCTCAGCCAGGCAGGCCAGCACACGGTACGACATGGTCACCGCCTCATGACGGCTTTCCCGGTCAGGCAGGATAAAGGCGAAGACATCGCCGCCAAAGCGGCAGAGGGTGTCATCAGCGTGCAGCAGCCGTTTCAGGCGTTCCGAAATCATGATCAGCAGCCTGTCACCGCTTTCATGCCCCAGGGTATCGTTGATCAGTTTGAAACGGTCGATGCCGAAGAACAGCACCACGGTCAGCTCATTTTCCCGCTGCTCCTTGCGGGTCAGGGTATAGGACAGCCGATCAGCAAACAGTGATCGGTTGGGCAGACCGGTCAGCAGGTCATGCAGCACCATGTGGGAGACCTGATCGGCCAGGTGCTTCCGTTCGGTGATGTCGGAACGGCATCCCCGGCGTCCCAGATAGTTGCCGCTTTCATCAACGATGGGACGGCATGAGTGGCGGATCCAGCGCAGGCTGCCATCTTTGGTGACGATCCTGAACTCCACCTCTTCTCCCGTGCAGCTGGTGCCGTTGGCAGCCTCTGCCTCCATCTGCAGCAGCATTTCCAGATCGGGCGGGTAGACCATCTCTTCCATCAGCTGAGGCCGGTTGTACAGCTCTTCGCGGCTGTAGCCGGTAACCTCCAGGCAGGCCGGTGAGATGAATTCAAAGCTGCCGTCCGGTCGGCGCCAGTAGGTAAAATCGTCGGTAAACTCCGTCACAATCCGGTAGCGCTGCTCGCTTTCCTGCAGCGCTGTGGTCTGCTGTTCAAGCTCCACCACCATCGTATTGAAGGCCTTGGTCAGGTTGCCGATCTCGCCGTTGACCGACAAGTGGATAAAGCGGTCTTCCCCGGTTTTCTCAGGCAGCAGCGAGACATGGCTGGCCAGCTGGGACAGCGGACGGGTCAAGAGTCGCATCATGACCAGCACCAGTACCACGGCAACCGCCATACCGATCAGGGTCATACCCAGAAACAGCAACCGGGCGGTTTTGAGCGGAGCGTTGGCCTCTTTGACCCGGTAGCTTGCTGCAACTACCCAGTGAGCATTTTTAAGCGGAACAACGGAGGTGACCAGCTCATCGTTAAAAATATCGAGGTGCGTGAGGGTCGCCGGTTTACCGTCGCTGAAGGTCTGATCGATGGTGCTGTGCAGTGAAGGGGCCGCTTGCTGGAAGATCCGTGCAGGGCTCGGGTGCAGTATAATCTGATGCCGGCTGTTAATCAGCCGTACAAAGCTGTCCGGACCGTTCTGGTACTCGATGAACCGGGAGAGGAAGCTTGGTTTCAGCAGGCTGAAGCTGCCGGCCATGACCAGTTCCACCCGTCCTGCCTCCCCTACCGGGACAGTAAAGAATATCTGCTGATCCTTCGGGTTGTTACAGCAGGGGAGCGGATCGCTGACCTGGGGACGTCCGGTGGCGAAGGTGGCTTTGATAACGGCCAGTTCAGAGGGGCTGGATGGTGCAGCATCTTTCCTGAAGGGGGTTACTGCAATGGTCTTGCCGGAACGGTTGATCAGCAGCAGGTGATTGGTGAAAAACTGGGTCTTCAGGCCGGTGCGGCTGTCAAGCCAGGCCTGTGCCTGTTCCGGATCGGCAGCAATCGCCGGAGGCAGCGCCCTGGCATTGTTCACCAGTGCGTTCTGGGCTGTCAGGATCGCCTTGTCGATGCTGTCGGCCAGCAGGACCAGCATGGCCTGCTGATGGGTGGTCATGGTCCGTTCATACTGGCGTCCAAAGTACGAAAGGGTGCCGATGGCGGTAACCAGCATGATGACAAGGATCAGGCCGGTTACCGCCAGGGTCATTCTGGCACGCAGTGAGGGGTGTAGAAAGCTCATGATGATCAGATGCCGCCCATGCAGAGGTATTTAATCTCGCAGAACTCTTCAATACCGTACTTGGAGCCTTCCCGACCGATACCGGATTCCTTGACCCCGCCGAACGGTGCAATCTCGGTGGAAACCAGGCCGGTATTGATGCCGACCATACCGTATTCCAAGGCCTCTGCCACTCGCCAGACCCTGCCGATATCGCGGGTATAGAAATAAGAAGCCAGGCCGAACTCCGTGTCATTGGCCATCTGAATGGCTTCTTCGTCGGTCTCAAATCTGAAGATCGGGGCCACCGGTCCGAAGGTCTCCTCACGGGCTACCAGCATCTGGGGCGTGACATCACAGAGAATGGTAGGCTGGAAAAAGGTCCCTCCCAGCTCATGGCGTTTACCCCCCAGGGCTACTCTGGCCCCTTTGGCAACCGCATCCTGGATATGCTCCTCGACCTTCAGCACAGACGCTTCATCAATCAGCGGTCCCTGCTGCACATCGTCGGTCAGCCCGTTGCCGACCCGCATTTGTGCCACGGCAACCGACAGCTTTTCAGCAAAGGCGTCATAGACACCACTTTGTACCAGCAGGCGGTTGGTGCAGACACAGGTCTGTCCGGTGTTGCGGTACTTGGAGGCGATGGCTCCTTCCACAGCTGCATCCAGGTCTGCGTCGTTAAACACGATGAACGGGGCATTGCCCCCCAGTTCCATCGATACTTTTTTCATGGTACCGGCACACTGCTCGGTCAGCTGTTTGCCGATCTCGGTGGATCCGGTGAAGGTCAGTTTACGGATGATCGGATTGCTGGTCATCTCGTCACCGATCTCTTTTGATGAACCGGTGATCACACTGAATACCCCGGCCGGGATGCCGGCACGCTCCCCCAGTTCTGCCAGGGCCAGGGCAGAGTACGGGGTGGCGGTGGCCGGTTTTACCACCATGGTGCAGCCGGCTGCCAGGGCCGGACCGGCCTTGCGGGTAATCATGGCTGCCGGAAAGTTCCAGGGGGTGATGGCGGCACAGACGCCGATCGGCTCCTTGATCACCACGACCCGCTTGTCACGGGCATAGCTGGGGATCGTGTCACCATAGAGTCGTTTGCCCTCTTCAGCAAACCACTCGATAAATGAGGCGGCGTAGCTGATTTCCCCACGGGATTCCGCCAGCGGTTTGCCCTGTTCAGCCGTCATGATAATCGCCAGGTCTTCCTGGTTTTCCATCATCAGCTCAAACCAGCGCCGCAGGATAACGGCCCGCTCCTTGGCTGTCTTGGCACGCCAGCCGGGCAGCGCGGCACCGGCGGCCTCAATGGCGCGACGGGTCTCCATGGTACCCATTCTGGGGATGGCTCCCAGTACCTCGTTCGTCGCCGGGTTGGTAACCTCGATGGTCTGCCCTTTATCGGCAGCCAGCCATTGGCCGTTCAGGTAGCAGAGCTGTTTCAAAAGCGATGGATCTTGCAGTTTCAACATGGGTCCCCCTCCTTGATAAAACAAATTAATGCATGAACTATAGCAGAATACCATGGTGGTGGCATAGTCACTTTTTGGCATTTACACGTCATGCTGAATACGTTATGGGGGACTCGCGGATACCGGCTTGTGAAAGGAGACGGCATGAAACAAGCCCCTGGCTAGAGACTCTGCGCTGCTCCGCTCGGTACCACTATTGCTGCTGGAAGGCCAGATATGATAGTCAGTGTGAGATAAGCAGGGGGATGTTTGCCCGGATAAGCAGCTCCCGGGTCAACGGGCTGAGGAACGGAGCTCGATTTGATTTGTAGGCAAAGGCGCCGAGAACGAGCAGGTCGGTCTTCTCGTGTATGGCATATGATAACAGCACATCTGCAATGGTGCTGCGGCCAAGCGGTACGGTGGCTGACACAGCCTGCACCCCGTGCTGCTGCAGGTGATCCAGCATGGTAGCCAGTGATTGTTCTTCCCGTTTCTGTTCTGCGCGATTATGGGTGATGGCTGCCAGCGTGACCTGTCCCGCAGCTTGCAGCAGCGGCAGTGCATCATGGATTGCCCGTGCCGACTCTCTGCCGCCTTTCCACGCAACCGTAATCCGGTCGCCAAACTTGAATATCTCTCCCTGGGCAGGAAAAACCACAACAGGGCGGCCACTGGCCAGCAGGAGGTGTTCATGGTACTCAAGGCATTTTGTGCGTTTATGCAGGTAAGCCGGTTGCCCTACCAGCAGCAGATCGGCATGGTAGGCAAAGCTGGTAACCACTGAGTGAAGCGGAGTGCCGACGATATTCCAGTCGACCAGTTGCCATTCTGCCAGAACGTTTGCCTTGGAGGTGGCGTTGATAAAAAACTCACGTACCTGGCTGGAATCGGCAAAATAGTCCGAGCTTGAAGCATAGTGCGGGTGCGTGATGACGTACAGCCCTTTCAAACGGGCGTGGTGACGGTGCGCCAGGTCGATTGCCGCCATCAGGCGTGCTGTACAGCCGGCTCCGCGGTCCATATGTACCAAAATGTCTTTGAGCATGGGCGCACTCCGTGCTTTTATGGCTGTGTTTCAGTGCGGGTGGTTTAAAATATAATATTGTTTGATAGCAATGGTGCCAAAATAAAAGTATATAAATCTGAAATAGGACATCATTGTCAAAGATAGATGTATTAAAATATACCGATGTTTTTGTTTGGTGTCCAGCGCTTTGATCTGAACAGTACAGGCAGTGCCAAGGCCTCAATACTCTCATCTGACCTCCATGACAGGAATGACAATGCATAGATTTTTCGTACTGGCAAGCCTGTTTGTCTGCATGGCTGGCGGCTGTGTCTCCCACGACTGGCGCACGGCAAGCCGTGAATCAGCAGGCATTGCTCCAGCCCCTGATGCGGTCAAAGAGGCGGTGATTCAGGTGTATGGCGCCTCGGCCTGGGGGTGGCGCGGCTGGTTTGCCATCCATACCTGGATCGCAACCAAGCCTGCCAACGGCAGTGCCTACACAGTCTATGAAGTGATCGGCTGGCGGCAGCGGCGCGGGCTGCCGGTGGTGCGTATAGAACAGGATCTGCCGGACCGGTACTGGTACGGGGAACGCCCGCGTCTGATCAAAGAACTGCGGGGGGTAGCTGCAGAAAGGCTGTTGCCTGACATTGACCAGGCTGCCAGGGCGTATCCCTGGCCGGAGACCTACAAGGCCTTTCCCGGGCCGAACAGCAACACCTTTGTTGCCTGGATCGCCCTGAACGTACCTGGTCTTGGCCTTGATCTGCCCATTTCAGCCATAGGGAGCGGCTATGCCGACTGAAAGCCTTCCGCGCTATTGTGAACCGCTCTTTCGGCCCCCCAGCGAGGCGCGCAGTCTCATCTTCCAGATCACGGTGGGCTGTTCACAGAACAGCTGCAGCTTCTGTGGCATGTACAAGGGCAAGCAGTTCCGTATCAGGCCGGTTGACGAGATACTGGATGAGATTGCAGCCATCCCGAAACAGTATCTCTCCGCCATACAGCGGGTGTTCCTGGCTGATGGCGATGCGCTGGTCTACCCGTTTGAGGGGCTGATTACTCTGCTTGATGCACTGGCTGCGAGATTTCCCAACCTGATCAGAGTCGGCTCCTACGCCTCCCCCAACAGCCTGACAACCAAGAGTCCTGAACAGCTTGCCGCACTCCGTGCAAAGAAACTGTCCATCCTCTATTTTGGCCTGGAATCTGGAGATGATGCAACCCTGGCCAGGGTGCAGAAAGGGTTTACCGCCGAGGAAATGGCACAGCAGGCCATTAAGGCCAGAACTGCCGGTATCAAGCTGTCGGTCACCGCCATACTCGGGCTGGCCGGACGTGACAGAAGCCTTGAACATGCGCGGGGTACTGCTGCATGGGTCAATCAGGTGAATCCTGAGTACTTCTCATTGCTGACCCTCTTTCACCGTCACAATGAACCCTTTGTCCGCTCCCTGACCCAATGCACCCATCGTGAGCTGCTGCTTGAGGCCCGTGAGCTGCTGCTGCATCTCCACCCCCATCGGACAATCCTCCGCTCCAATCATGTCTCCAACTTCCTGCACCTGTCCGGAAGCTATCCCAAAGACCGGGAGCGTCTGCTGGCAGACCTTGATGCAGCCCTTGTCAAGGCTGCCTCCTGTCCGGGGTTTCTTGATCAGGTGCCGGAGTACCGGGAAGAGTATTATTGATGCAGTATGGAGAGAGAGGGGTGGTCAAAGGTGGTCACGTGGTCAAAAAGAAGGGCCTCCAGAATCTCTCCGAAGGCCCGTGTTTACTGGAGCACCTAGCGGAATCGAACCGCTGACCTACTGATTACGAATCAGGATAAAAGCTGTCTATCCCCGTCTAAACCCGTCTATCCCCGTCTAAAAAATATCATGTACAATCAGGCTGTTATGTGATAAATCAACAATTCTCTTAGTGCGGTGCGGATGTTTCCACTAGGGCTATAACGTACACGGTAGCGTACACGGATTTACAGGTAAAGGGGCTAATCATGGCAGTCAAAAAATTTACTGATTCGGTTATCAGGTCACTGAAGGTTGACAAGGAGCAAGATTTTATAGAAGCCGATTCTAAAGGGTTCGGTGTCCGTGTTTCTCCTTCTGGATTAAAGAAGTTTTTCTATCGGTACAATTTGGGCACTGTGCGCCGGTTTGTCAATCTAGGTTACTATAAAAATAGTGACACCACGGCAGGAATAACGCTTGCAGAAGCCCGTAAACTCTATATTGAAGCGCGGAACAAAGTCTTGACTGGTGGTGATCCTGCTACAGAAAAATTGATTGAACAGGCAGAGAAACACCGTACCCCTTTTGTTGCTGATCTTGTCACGGATTACATTGCTGATTTGAGAGACAAACGAAAGCGCAAGAGCTGGAAAGAGGTTGAGCGGTCGTTGCTGCGAGATTTTGTGCCGGTGTACGGCAAACTAAAAATTACTGATCTTAACAAACGGGACTGCAGGGCGTTGTTGGATCGGATAGCAGGTACAGGCGCTGCTGTTATGGCAAACCGCCTGCAGGCTTATATAAGCGGCCTGCTATCGTATGCTGCAGATAATGACTTGATACCGATTAACTACATGCTGAGAGCAAAAAAAGCCGGTGGCACAGAAAGTGCCAAAGCTCGAAACTTGTCTTTTGATGAGGTCGTGACCGTCTGGAGAGCATGGGACAAGATCAAGGTGGGGTCTGTATATAAGATCGCGTGGAAGCTGCTACTGTTGACAGGACTTCGCCCTAGTGAGGTTTGCGGAATACATCGTAACGAGATTGACGGCGATTGGTGGACCATACCCGCTAAGAGAATGAAGAGCGGGCTTGATCATATGGTGTACTTGTCTCCGTTGGCTAAACAGTTATTGTCTAGTCCGTGGTGTCAGGGGCACGACTACCTGTTGCATCAAGTAAGGAATCACGACAAGCCTATAAGCAAGGATGTTTTGGCAAACAGGCTAGCGGATAGCATAGGGCTGCTGAATGTGGAAAAATTTACCCCGCATGACCTACGGCGTACAATGTCAAGTCGCGTTGCAGAAATGGGAGTACACCAAGACATGATTGACAGACTGCAGGGCAGGGTTGTAGGCCAGCGGGGGGCAGGCTGGAGATATAACCGCTATGAGTATGCAGACGAGAAAAAGAAAAGGGGGGTAGTCGGTTAGCTC
>DIUB01000159.1 GCA_002422265.1 Geobacter sp. UBA6169 | reverse complement strand
TCCCCCTCCTGGGGAGGGAGATTCGGTAAACTGACAACGCAGAACGACACTCACAAAAAAGGAGACGTACAACCATGAAGAAAATCATTACCCTGCTGGCCCTTTCCCTGTTTGCTGCCACCGCTGCCTTTGCTGCCGAAGGCAAAGTGGTATCCGTTGCTGATGGCGCTGCTGTTGTTGATATGGGTGGCGAAGCCAAGTTCAAATCCGGCGCCAAGGTTAAGCTGAACGGCAAGACCGGCAAAGTAACTGCCGTTGACGGCGCCAAACTGACTATTCAGGCCCCTAATGCCGGCGATCTGAAGGCCGGTGACACCGTAAAGGTTGATAAAGCTGCTGCTGCATTGCAGGGCTGCTAGAAACCGGTAACACGGTAACATCTTAAACCCCCTCCCCGTCCCTCCCCCTCCTGGAGAGGGAGACCGGCTCATTACTCCTCCCCCCAGCGGGGGGAGGAGGGTGGGGGGATGTTTGGCTACACAAAGCTTGATGTATTAAAGGAGCACTCACTATGAACCTATTTCGCACCGCAGCTATGGTCTGTCTGGCAACGGTTACCGTTGTCTCGGTGGCCCTGGCCGCACAGGTGGGTGTCGGCAGGGACAAGACCCTGGCGGCCCAACCCAAGGCCAACAGCATTGCAGAACTGGTGAAGCGCTATGATTCATCTTCCTGCATCGGCTGTCACCAGCAGGCCCATGATGAATGGCACAAATCACTGCATGCCCGCTCCATCTTCGGCACCGGCCGCACTGCCGCCACCTTCAAGACCACCATTGTCAACGGCGCCATGGACTGGCCCGCATCAGGCGTCAAGAGTTTTAAAGATGTGAAGGTCGAGCATATGATGGGCTGTGCCAAGTGTCACCTGCCACAGCTGGCCGACGCCACTGACAAGGTTGCCCAGGAGATCATGACCACCATCAACGACTGGCAGGATGGTCTGAAAAATGAAGATGATGCCAAGGTAGCCAAGGCTGAAAAGACGCTTTCATCCCTGAACATCAACTGCCTGATCTGTCACAACCGCAATGCCATTGTCCACAAATGGACTGACGGCTATCCCAAGAAAGACACCGTGTACGGTTCCAAGGACGGTGATCATCCGGATCCCAAGTTCACCAAAATGGCCAAGGGCCAGGTCATGTCCGAATCGATCATGTGCGGTCAGTGCCACGGCCTGGGACCCAACTTTGAGCAGGAGAACCCGACCCAGTGCGCCACCGCTTATGGCAGCTATCTGTTCTCCTATGTGCCCAACGGCGGCAACAAGACCTGCCAGCAGTGCCATATGAGCGAAAGCAAACTGGGCCACGACATGCAGAGCTACCGTTCCAAGGCCATGTCTGACAAGGCGGTGGATATGAAAGTAACCACCAATGCCGTGTACTGGCGCGATAACAACACCATCAAGCCAAAGGTTTCGGTACGGGTGGCCTTGACCAACAACGCTGGCCACGGCATACCTGATGGCTGACCGACCCCCAACCGACTGGTTCTGTCGGTAAAAGCAAAAGACAAGAGTGGTAAAGAGGTGTTTAACGCAGAAAAAATATTCATGCCGATCCCGCAGCAACTGGGCAAAGGCGACCGGATGGGTCGCGGCCCCTACGAAAAGAGCGGTTTGATTGAAGATACCGCCCTGCATCCGCTGAAGACGCAGTACCTTGATTATGAACTGTTCTTCCCGATGAAATCTGAAGAAAAAGACGGCAAGAAGGTGAGCAGCATTGCCAGTGAAACCCTGGATCTGGAAGTCAAGCTCTGGTACCTGCCGTTCGGCACCATGGATGACGACCCGTTCCTCTGGAAAGAGTACAAAAAGACCGTCAAGATCAGCACAAGCGGCAAGTAGTACCAGAGCAGCACCCAAACACAGCAGCACAGAGATAGGAACCTATCTCTCCTTCATGTGGTGCCGGCGGGTAAAACCGCCGGCTTTTTTTCTGATCTCCACCAACGATATTCTCCGCGAGCTCCGTGGCTCCGCGTGAGAAACTGCCGTTTTCAGGTTGTAACGTTGCACGCGACCTTGCTATGCTGCGAGTATCATGACCCTGCCGAAACTGATCATACTGCTGCTGACCTGGTGCCTGTTCATTACCGGCTGTTCCAGAAGTCCGGCAGCAAACGAAGAGCAGTGTCTCTCCTGTCACCACGGGATCGAACACACCTCCCCCAGCCACAGCGGCTGCGTTTCATGCCACGGCGGCAACCCCAAAGCCAGAACCAAAAATGAGGCCCACAGTGGCATCTACGGGCTCTCCAACCGCTCATACCCCGGCCGCTGGGAGATGGGTTGCGGACCTTGCCACAAGTCTCAGCTGGAACGAATGCAGAGCAGCCAGATGTATACCGGTGCCGGCATGATCGCCCAGACCCAGGCCACCTGGGAGGGAGAGACCCCCGGAATCCGCTACGGCAGCCAGGGGGCCGAGCTGTACGATGCCGACGGCAAACCGCTCAAACAACATAACGTAGCTCAGCTGGATCACCTCTCCGGTGAGCTGTACCGTAAATTCTGCGCCCGCTGTCACGTTGCCCGTCAACAGGATCCCTCAAACGGTGCCGGCAATCCGGCCGGTTGCGCGGCCTGCCACTTCCCTTATGGCAAGGGCGGCCTGTATCGCGGCGGTGATCACACCATGCTGGGCAGGTCACCCCACGGCGATACGCATCATATGCACGCGCTTCCCTCACTCCAATCCTGCGCCCAGTGTCACCACCGCAGCGGCCGCACTGCCCTCTCCTACCAGGGGCTGCAGGATGGCAACAACGGGCTGGTGCCGACCCGTAACGGGCAACCGGGATCCGTTCCGGGCAGTGATATGCGTAACTTCACCCATATTGCACCGGATATTCACTTTCAGGCCGGTATGGATTGTATTGACTGCCATACATCCCGAGAGATTATGGGCGACGGCTACGCCTACGCCAACATGCATGGACAGCTGGAGGTGACCTGCGAGGATTGCCACGGTTCAGCCGACAAACCACCCCTCTATCGCGCCATCCAGCGTGAAAACGAAGACCCGCTGCGTGAGTCACGCTCATACCCGATACAGATGCGGGTTGGCACCGAGATGATCCTGACCTCCAAGGGGCGNNACCGGCAGACTGCTTCGCTCCAAGATCATTACCGGCACACCGGAGCATACCGTGGTGGGTCACGGCCGACTGTCCTGCACCGCCTGTCATTCCCGCACCGTGGTGCAGTGTTACGGCTGCCACACCCAGTATGACAAACAGGGCTATCACATTGATTTCATCAAAGGAGTTGCAACAAAAGGGCAATTTACCGAAACCGAAGATTACCGCACCCTCTATCCGTTCCCGTTAGCCTTCAACCAGAAGGGGAAGATCTCACCGGTTACCCCTGGCTGCCAGACCTTTGTGACCGTGGTGGAAGAAGACGGCAGCACAACCAAGGCCGGCGAGATAGCTCGCTACAAGGGCAAGCGACAACTGCGCTTTGCCCCGTTCTATGGGCACAACACCGGCAAAAAGGCGGTGGGCTGTGCCGAATGCCATGCCAATCCCACCTTTCTGGGCTTTGGTCAGCATGTGGTGGAAGGGCGCAACATCAAGGGGACCCTGCTCTGCGAACTTTCAGACAACAAACCGTTAGACGGCTTTCTGACCATGAAGGACGGCACGGTACAGGCCTATTCCGCCATTACCCGTGCCGGTTCGCGGCCACTCAACCAGCAGGAGGTACAGCGCACCCTGGCGGTCAATACCTGCCTGATCTGTCACCCTTCAGCCAAAGACCCGATCTACCGGACAAGGATCAATTACCGTGACCTGGACGATACCCTTCATCGCCGCCTGCTGGCTCCTCGTTAGCAGCCTGACCGCCCAGGCAGCGGGCCAGTGCCGTTACTGCCACAGTCCCGACATCCACCTTGACGGCCTGCACAGTCGCCTGGCCTGTCAGGACTGCCACCGGTCAGGCAGCCGAGTGCTGGTTGACCCGGCCGACCGCCGCCACGGTTCTGCCGGTTGCGTGGCCTGCCATCAAGGTTACCAGCAGATGTACGCGCACGCCATGGGTACCAGGGCCAAAGAAAAGGCCTTTATTGCCCGCAGCTACGCCAGGGTGGACCGGCAGTTTGAGCAGAAGAACTGCAGCAGCTGTCACCTGCAGGGCTGCCGCGACTGTCACGGCAAAGGACATGCCATCAGCCGCCCCCGGGCTGACACCTGTTCTGCCTGTCATAAAGGGTATTTTGTGGGGTGGGATTATTTTGGTCGGGCACCCCGTGAAGATCATGAACGTTATCAGCGTGGTTCATGGATACAGGGGGAGACCTTCCTGAAGATGCGGCCTGATGTGCATCACCAGCAGGGTATGACCTGCAACGACTGCCACAGCATGCAGAGCCTGATCAAGGGCCGCACCGCAGCAAAAAGCTGCAGCGATTGCCACCGCCCCAGCCAGAAGGTGCTGGAGCACCGGATACCGGCACACCTGGAGCGGATGGAATGCATCGCCTGTCACGCTGCCTGGGCACCCCAGGAGTACGGCACCTTCTATCTGCAGTTCGCCTCTGGTTCGGTTGAAGATCCGTATCAGGCCCTGACCTACACCCGGAACGGCTATGCCAAAAGCGCCTACCTCAAACGTCAGGACCTGCCGCCTTTGGGGATCAACCAGCAGGGCAAGGTGGCACCGATCAGGCCCCAGTTTATTGCCTATTACAGCAAGCTGGCCAACGGCCGCGCTGCAGGCCGGGAGAATCAGCTGCTGGCCGCAGAATGGCGGGCCTTCACCCCCCACACTATCCAGCGCGGCACCACCACCTGCGACGGCTGCCATGACAACCCGCGTCGGTTTTTACTGGAACCGCCCCAGAATCGGATTTATGATCTGACCAGGGACGGGCTGACGTTGTACTCATTCTGGAATCAGGCGGGGCAGCGGATGACCAACGGCAGTTTTATGGACCAGGCTCGCTATCAACGGATGTCAACCAAGAGCCCTACCTACCAACGATTGTATGTGGAAAAATGGAAACAGTTCAGCAGACCAGACGCACTTTCATCACCACGCTGATTGCCCTGCCGCTGGCCCTGGCAGGTATCTGGCGTTTCCTGACCCCCAAGGCGCTCAAAAAACCGGCGCTGTTGCGGGTGGCCCCACATGAAATCCCGGTCGGTGGCGCCCTGGTGTTCCGTCAGGAGCGGATTGCGATCATGCGGGAGGGAACGGACTACCGGGCCTTAAGCCTGGTCTGTACCCACCTGGGTTGCACGGTTTCAGTGCTGCCGGAAGGGATGATCTGCCCCTGCCACGGCAGCCGCTTTGACCGCCAGGGGGCCGTACTGAGCGGACCGGCAGAACGGCCGTTAGAGCGATTGCAGGTTGAGGTGTCAGGAGATGAGCTGGTGGTGCGGGGGTAAGAGTTTTTACAGACCAGACTCAAACTGACTGACAAATTCCTCTGGCAGTTCATCAAAAAATGATTGGGGAACTGTGAACGTCCCCTTGGCCAGACCAATCGGGCGATCGGTTTGTGAAGGGGCACCAATATGGCGCACCTCTGCAATCGGCCGGTTGCGTTTACAGATCAGGACAGTCTCACCTTTTTCAACCTCACTAAGGTAATGAGAAAGATGGATTTTGGCTTCGTTGACATTTATGGTTATCATAATGATCAAACACTAGATCAGCTAACTGGTTGTGTCAAGTTACGGGGTCTTGACTTGTTCTACATTTGACTATCGAAATTATCCTGAAAACGGCATTTACTCACGCAACGCCGCTACGAACGCAAAGAAAATCAAAACCTTTACTTAAAATGTGGCTTCACCTTTCGGGTGAGAGATCTGATCTTCATAAGTCTTTGTTTTTAAACGTTGTGTCGTTGCGCCGTTGCGTGCAACTGCTTTTTTAAGGATTATTCGCATCAACAAAGAGCAGACAAGGAACACCATGCCTACCCTTACCTGGCTTACCCGCGAATATGACCTGAAGACCTCACGGAATGCCCCCTACCGGCTGCTTGAGGAAGCGCCGGAACTTTCTGCCGGCGCTACCGATACAGAAAACATGCTGATTCAGGGTGATAACCTTGATGCCCTCAAGGCGCTGCTGCCCTACTATGCCGGGCAGGTAAAGTGCATCTATATTGATCCCCCCTACAACACCCGTTCCGCCTTTGAGCATTACGATGACAACCTGGAGCACAGCCAGTGGCTGGCCATGATCTACCCCCGCCTTGAACTGCTGCGGGAGCTGCTGGCTGAGGATGGCAGCATCTGGGTTTCCATTGATGACAATGAGGGGCATTACCTGAAGGTGGTGATGGATGAGGTGTTTGGAAGGAGGAATTTTGTTGCGAATGTTTTGTGGCAAAAACGGACTTCACCTGAAGCAAGGTTGGCTCTTGGTGCTGCACATGATCACATATTGGTCTATGGAAAATTCACCGATTCATTGCTTCTAAATAAGCTCTCTGTTTCAGAAGATCAGGCCGCAAGCTACAAAAATCCTGACAATGATCCACGAGGACCTTGGGCGTCTACTGATTTTACTGCACAAGGTTGGCGACCAAATCAAATGTACGTGATAACTACGCCAGGTGATATCCAGTATGAGCCGCCTGGCGGAAGATGCTGGTCAAATATTGAACCAGAATTTCTACGACTAAAAAAAGAAGGTAGAATGTGGTTTGGCAAGGATGGCAAAGCGCGGCCTCGTGTTAAAACTTACTTGTCAGAGGTTCAAGGAATAAGTGCTTGGACTTGGTGGATAAACAAAGAAGTCGGGCATAATCAAGAATCAAAAAAAGAGATTATTCAGTTATTTGGGACAACTGACGCTTTCGATACACCCAAACCTGAGCGTCTCCTGAAACGTATCCTCGAAATAGCCACCAAACCTGGCGACTTGGTCCTCGACTCCTTCCTCGGCTCCGGCACTACCGCCGCAGTTGCCCACAAAATGGGACGGCGCTATATCGGTATTGAAATGGGCGACCATGCCGTAACTCATTGCGCCCCGCGACTGCAGAAAGTGATTGACGGCGAGCAAGGGGGCATATCCTCAGCGGTGAACTGGCAGGGAGGCGGAGGTTTCCGCTTCTACCGCCTGGGCGAGGCTATCTTTGACGATGACGGCAGGATCAACAAGAACATCCACTTTGCCACCCTGGCAGCCCATGTCTGGTTCAGCGAAACCAAGACGCCGTGGAATCCCCCCTCCCAACCTCCCCCCGCTGGGGAGAGGAGCCATGTTCCCTCCCCCAGCGGGGGAGGGTTAGGGTGGGGGAAACTTTCCCCTCTCCTCGGCATCCATAACAACACCGCTTATTACCTGCTCTACAACGGCATTCTGGGTGATAAACGCCCGGATGGCGGCAATGTGCTGACCTCAAAGGTGCTTGCCCTGCTGCCACCCCATAATGGCCCGAAGGTGATCTACGGCGAGTCCTCCCGCTTTTCCGCAGAACGGCTGAAGCTGGAAGGGATAACCTTCAAACAGACCCCCTACGATATAAAGGCGAGATAGGAGCAGATCATGGGAGAGCTTGACAGAGCGCTTATTGAAGAATTCAGGCAGCGGCTTCCGCAAGAAGTCCGCCAACATATCCGGCAGATGATTATGTACGGTTCACGGGCCCGTGGAGATGCCAGAGAAGATTCTGATCTTGATCTGGTGGCTCTGGTGGATGAAATCAGCCCGGAACTTGAGCAGACGCTTGATGATATAGCCTATAAGGTTATGTGGGATCATGACTTCAAGCCGATTATTTCACTGAAGGTTTTTGCTGAAAACAGATTTAACAGATCAGAAGCAAAGGGGTTTTCCTTCTATCGCAACGTCAGGCGCGAGGGGGTTCTGGTATGACCGATGAAGTCAGGCGCTATCTCGAACGTGCAGATCAGGCCATTATCGTTGCCCATGATCTTATGGAACAGGGGCATATTCCGGATGCTGCCAGCAAGGTGTATTACGCCATGTTCTACGCCGCAAAGGCGCTGTTAACTGCCGAAGGGATTGATGTTTCCAAACATTCAGCAGTTGAATCTGCAATCGGCTACTATTTTGCCAAGCCGGGCCGCATTGATGCCAAGTACCACAAAATGCTGATGAACGCCCGTAAAATCAGAGAAATTGCCGACTACGACATTGACGAAGAGATTGTGGAGCCGGTTGCTTCACTGAAGATCGAAGAGGGGCGGGAGTTTATTGGCGCTATCAAGCTGTTTCTTGCTGCCAACTATGGGGGCTGAATGCTTAATCTGAAGGATTATCAGAAAGAAACCCTGGATACTCTGCAAAAGTACCTGCAAACCGCCCGGCTGCATGGGGCAGAGCAGGCGTTTTATGACTGCCTGCCGGAGGGCAACCGGCAACGGTATAAAACCCACGAAGGGCTTGAAGGGGTACCCCATGTCTGCCTGCGCCTGCCAACCGGCGGCGGCAAGACGATTCTGGCCGCCCATGCGGTGAAACGCGCTGCAAGCAGTTACATGGAAAAAGATTTTCCGGTTGTTCTCTGGATGACACCGACCAATATCATCCGCACCCAGACGCTGGAGGCCCTGAAAAATCCGCGGCATCCCTACCGTGAGGCGCTGGAAAACGAAGAGACCGGCTTTCCCGGCAAAGTGGCGGTGTTTGACATCAGCGAGTTTGAGCAGATTCGCCCGCAAGACCTGACTGAGAAAACCTGTATTATTGTCAGCACCTTTGCCGCCTTGCGGGTGGATGACGAAAAGACCGATGCCCGCCGTATCTATGACCATAACGAGGCGTTTGAAACCCACTTTGCCAGACTGCCCCATAACCTGCCCGGTCTTGACACCATCAAGGACGGCCCTGATGCAGGCAAGGTAAAATTCTCTTTTGCCAATCTGCTCTATCTTCACCAACCGCTGCTGTTGGTGGACGAAGCCCACAATGCCGTCAGCCCCACCACCATCATGACCTGGAAGCGCCTCAGCCCGTCCTGCATCGTGGAGTTTACCGCAACACCGGTCAACAACAACACGCTCTGTTCGGTGTCTGCCGCCACGCTGAAAAAAGAGCAGATGATCAAGCTGCCGATTGTGCTGACCGAGCATACCAAGAGCTGGCAGGAGACGGTGCACGATGCCCTGTTGACGTTGGGCAAGTTGCAGGAGCTGGCCCTGAAAGAGCCGGACTACCTGCGCCCCTTAATCCTGATTCAGGCTGAGGACAAAAACCGCGAGGTAACGGTTGATGTAGTCCGCCAACACCTGATTGACCATGAGAAGATTGAGCCGGAGCGGATTGCGGTAGTGACTGCCAGCCAGAAAGAGCTGGACAAGATCGACCTCTTTGACCGCACTTGCACAATTGACGTGGTGATAACCGTTGAGGCGCTGAAAGAGGGCTGGGATTGCTCCTTTGCCTACGTGTTTTGCTCGGTTGCCAACGTGCGTTCCATGACAGCGGTAGAGCAGTTTCTGGGGCGGGTGCTGCGTATGCCCAATGCCAAACGGAAGCAGCAGGAAGAGCTGAACAAGGCGTATGCCCATGTTCGGGCATCTTTTGCCCAGGCAGCAGCACTGCTGGTTGATCGGATGATTGAGAAGATGGGCTTTGATGAGAATGAAGCCCTGACCGCAATTCAGCACGAACCACCCAAACAGTCACAGGAGGATCTGCCGCTGTTTGCCGGTCTGCCACCAGTTCAACCATTGGTCATAACCCTTGATGAAATGCCGGTCTGGCCAGGTTTGGAGCAGGAGCGCGACGAAAATGTAGTGGTTTCATCAAACAACGATGGCACCTGGAATCTGACGGTGCATGGTGAAATAAGCGATGAGACAGAACAGAAACTGTTGAATGCAGTCAGTAAAAAGGCACGGGATGAGGTGAGTAAAGTCGTTCGTACTCATCGAACGTTCCGGCAACGACAGTTGTCACCGTCCGAAAAGGGAGAACAGTTCCTGCTGCCGCGCCTGACGGTCTGGTACGACGGGGAACAGGAGCTGGTTGATGCTGATTTTGTGCTGCACGCCGGAGGCTGGAACCTGCTGGATTACCCGGCAGAACTGCCGGAGTTTGCCATAACGGAGACTGCCGCTACCTTTGAGGTTGATCTGTACGGCGAACGTCTGAAGTACAGCCTGCTGGATGCAGCCCGGCAGCTTGATCTGCAGCATGTGCATACCGACATGACGGAGCTTGCCTTTGCCCGCCAACTTGACAAGGAACTTCGCCAGCCAGACATACGGCAGGAAATGCTGTTGGAGTTCATCAGGCGCACCATCCACCAGCTGATTCAGCAGAGAAAACTTGAACTGTCACAACTGGTACGAGCCAAATATCCACTGCTTGCAGCCTTCAGGAAAAAGCTTGATGAGTACCGGGTAAAGGCTCAGCAGCACGGGTATCAAAGCCTGTTGTTCAGCGACAACGCTAAGGTAGAGGCCAGTTTTAGCTACACCTTCGCATTCGGCAAGGACAGTTATTGTCCGGCAGCGTACTACAAGGGGCGCTGGAAACCGGAGAAGCACTTTTACCCGAACGTGGGAACCTTTGATTCTGATGAGGAATGCCAGTGTGCCCAGCTGCTTGAGTCATTGCCCCAGGTTAAGTGGTGGGTACGTAATCTGTCCTACGGGAATGACGCATTCTGGCTTCCCCGTGCAACCGGACGATTCTACCCGGACTTTGTTGCGCTGCTGGATGACGGCACCCTGTTTGTTGTGGAGTACAAAGGGGCTCACCTGACCGACATGGCACGAACACAGGAAGCAAAGAATATTGGGGAATTGTGGGAGTCAACCAGCAACGGTAAATGCCGCTTTATCATGGTGGTAAAAGAAGATGAACAGGGGCGTGATATGCGAAGTCAGATGCTGGCAAAGTTAGAAAGGTAACCGCAGGCGGAAAGGAACTACGTTGTTCAAAGACTTTCTGAAACATCTCTTCCCTCGGGTGGTGCTGCAGCACAACCTGAAGATCAGCTACACCTTCTGTCTGGGGGGGCTGGCCTTTACGGCACTGCTGCTACTGGCCCTCTCCGGTCTGCTGCTGCTGTTCTACTACCGCCCCGGAGTACACGAGGCGTACCAGTCGATCATCTTTCTGGAGGAATCGGTCTACGGTGGTAAATACCTGCGCAACCTTCACCGGCTGGCCTCCCATGCCTTCCTGATCCTGATCATGCTGCACACTCTGCGGGTAATTCTGACCGGCGCCTTTGCCCCGCCGCGCCAGCGTAACTGGGTTATCGGCGTCTGCCTGCTGGGTCTGGCAGTCTTTGAGGCCTACACCGGCTATCTGCTGCCGATGGATCAGCTGGCACTCTGGGCAACCCAGACCGGCATGACCCTGATTGAAGTGGTGCCCGGAGGTTCCTTGATTACCACCATGCTGGTGCCTGATTATATTGGCGGCCCCCTTTCTTTAATCCGCTTTTATGTCCTGCATGTGGTGGTGCTGCCGTTGCTGGCCTTTGGCCTGTGTCTGCTGCATTTTTACCAGATCCGTAAGCAGAAAGGGCTGCTCCCTTACCTATGAACCGCAACTACGTCAAGAGTTCTCCCGTTTTTTTCCGGCTGATCATCCGTGCGTTCTGGATCTCTGCTGCCGTCATGCTGGTGCTGGCATGGTTCATTCCGGCACCGCTGCAACAACCGGCTGACCTGGCTGTCGTGCCTAATCCGGTCAAATCCGCCTGGTTCCTGCTCTGGATTCAAGAACTGATCAGCTACCGGATCTGGCTGATCTACCCGGTTCTGCTTGCCGCCCTGCTGTTCACTCTGCTGCCCTGGCTGCAACGAAGTTCGCCGGAACGGGCGGTCTGGTTCGGCCGGACGCAGCGCAGCCTCTCCGCCGTGGTACTGTGCGGTTTTCTGGTGATGGTGGCGCTGACCATTGTCGGTCTCTTTTTCAGGGGGGAAAATTGGGCCTTTGTGCTGCCGTTCTGATGCTGATCCTGCTCTGGTGCCCAGCTGCCGGGGCAGCACCAGCCAACTACTGCCTGGAGTGCCACCCTCCCCACTATCAGGAGCAGGGCAGCTGCGCGGCTTGTCATCGCGGCAACCACCAGACCAGACGCAAGGAGCTGGCCCACAGCGGTCTGATTGCCGGGCGCTACGCCGGTTTCACCAACCCGCTTGCACCTGAACTGCGCGTTGGCAAGAAACTGGCTGAGCAGAGCGCCTGTCGCCGCTGCCACATCCTTGCCAAAACCGGAAACCGGCTGGCCTCATCCCTGGACGGCCTGCTCTGGAACAGCACTCCCGAGGCGATTCGCGCCGCCGTTTCTGCACCGGCTGTCTTTATGCCTGACTTTCATTTCTCGGCCCCGGATCTTGATCGTCTGATTACTGCGATTCTGGCCGGCGGCCTGCAGGCAGGCAAGCCCCAAAAAGAGCAACCACAACTGGTTTTTTTTGCCACCGATGCCAAACAGGGGCAGAACGTCTTTGTAAAACAGTGCGGTGCCTGTCACAAGCTGATGTCAAAACGTGACGGCGGCCTGGGGATCGGCACCTCGGCCCCGAACCTCTCGGGGTTGTTGAGCAGCCACTACCCGGCCAGCTTTGAAACCGGCAAGAGGTGGGATGCGGAACGACTGAAGCGCTGGCTCAAAAATCCACGGGCCATCAGGCCACAGACCCAGATGCGACCGGTTACCCTCAAGCCGGACGAATGGCAGGAGCTGTTACGGATAGTGGCGGTTGACTGATCATCGTTGTTCATCAAGCACCTGCTTGATCTCTGGAGCACATCACCTGCCTCGAGGCGAAAGCTCCTTACAGCGCCCTGCTGTGCAGGCACCGGTGTCGCGTCGGATGTCATCCAGGGTTACCGCTCCGTTCTGTTTGGCCTGACGGATCGTGCCAGCGGTCACCCTGCTGCAGAAGCAGACCATCTCTTCATCACGTATATTCATCATCTTCCTCAATGTTGGTGTCCGCAACCCGCTTGCTGCCGTTGCTGGTGCTGCAGCGGCTTAATGAGCGGCCCGCCGTTACAGTCACTGCACTCAAGCTGGATGGTGGTATGGGTGATATGAAACTGCTGTGCAAGGATATGCTCAATCCGGTGCAGCAGTGAACTACGCAGGTCCTCATGTCCCTCAGCCACCTCGACATGCACTGACAACGCCGTAATGTGTGAACAGACCGACCAGACATTCAGGTGGTGCAGATCCCGGACACCGTCAACAGCCCGGATGACCTCCGCCACCTCTGCCAGGTTCATCCCGCGCGGTGTCCCTTCCATGAGAATATGCACGGACTCGCGCAAAAGCCGTCCGGCCCCAGCCAGGATCAACAGGCCGATAGCTGCCGACAGCAAGGCATCCAGCATGTACCAGCCGGTGTAGTACATCACAACCCCGCCGATGATCACCCCCACCGAAGCCGCCGCGTCCCCGACCACATGCAGAAAGGCACTCTTGACGTTCAGGTCGTCATGGCTGTGACTGTGCAGTGCCTTGGCCGCCAGCAGGTTCATGATCAGCCCGATTATCGCAATCACCAGCATCGGGCCGCTTTTCACCTCCTGCGGCGCGGCAAAACGCTCCCAGGCCTCGTACAGTATAGCGGCCCCCATCAGGAAGACGGTCAGACCGTTGATAAAGGAGGCAAACACCTCGGAACGGTGAAATCCGAAGGTATGACGCTCCGACGTAGGTATTGCGGCCAGCTGCACCGCTGTCAGCGACAACACCAAGGCAAACAGGTCCAGAAAGACATGGGCAGCATCGGACAACAGCGCCAGTGAGTTGGTCCAGAGACCGCCAGCCACCTCGGCCACCAGGGTCACGGCGGTCAGGGCAATGGCGATTTTGAACCTGCCGGTTATGTTACTATCCAGTGTGGTCATGCTCTCCCGCCACAGGAACAGCTGCATGCACAGGCCAGGCCCCTGGCCTTGTCAAACGCCTCACGCCCTTCCTTGTATGCCAGCCAGGCAATGCCGACTGCCCCGACAGCATCCAGCCAGCCCAGGCCGGTCAACTCATACCCGACACTGGACACCATCAGTACCAGCGAGAGATAAAGACAGGCCCGCGAACAGGCGGCATCAGCTAGAATAGCCGGTGATGCCAGGGCCTTGCCTGCCTTGGTCTTTTGGCTGATCAGGAACCACATGAATGAGATTGAGATCAGCGAGATAATGATCCCCCAGAGCGTGGTTTCCGGCTTATGGCTGCTGTACAGGTTGATGCCTGCAGTCAGCAACAGACCGGCGGTCAGCAGATAGAAGGCAGCGCCGGTAATCCTCAGGGCTCGTTGTTCAAATTCATCCCGCTGTTCACCGCTGTTGTGTGCGATCCTGCGCAGCATGTGCCAGACCCCCACGGCCGAGATCACCTCAATAAAGGAATCCAGGCCAAAGCCGAACAGCGACAGGGTCTCATCAGCCACACCAAACCAGACCGATCCGGCCCCTTCTGCCAGGTTGTAAAAAATGGTAAACAGGGCCAGCCCGTTTGCCCGTTGCAACCACTGCTCTCTGGTCATGCTCTTGTCTTTCTGCATCGCGCAGGGCGATGTTCCTGATCCCTTCGACTGGGCTCAGGGCACTTTTTTGTGCACTGAGCCCAGTCGAAGCGTCAATCCTTTATTCAACCCGGATGTTCCATGAGGCGGCGTAGAACGCTCACTTCAAAGAATACCCTGCATCTCGCCGCATACCATACCGCAGATACAAGGCCGGTAACACCAGCATGTTCAGGATGGTCGCACTTACCAGGCCGCCCAGAATGACCACTGCCAGGGGCGAGAGGATCTCATTGCCCGGCTTGTGGGCTGCGAAGGCAAACGGCACCAGCGCCAGACCGGCGGCCAGGGCGGTCATCACCACCGGTCGCAGCCGTTCCAGTGACCCTTGCACCACCGCTTCACGCAGGGCCAGCCCTTCAGTCTCCATCAGGTAGTGATAGTGGGAGACCAGCAGGATGCCGTTGCGGGTGGCGATGCCGAACAGGGTAATGAACCCCACCAGCGAGGCGACGCTGATGGTCCGGTCGGTTAGCACCACTGCCACGATGCCGCCGATAAAGGCCAGCGGCAGGTTGACCATCACCAGCAGGGCTGGCCTGAACGAGCGGAATTCCAGATACAGGATCAGCAGAATCAGGCTGACCGAAATCAGGCTCAACAGCCCGATGGTTCGGGTGGCGCCGGCCTCGCTCTCAAACTGGCCGCCGTATTCCACAAAGTAGCCGGGCGGCAGCTTGAGCCCGTCGATCCGTCCGCGTACATCCTGATAAACCGCCCGCAGATCACGACCAGCCACATTAGCTTGCACCACCACCTTGCGCTGGACATTCTCGCGACTGATGCTGTTGGGGCCTTTGGCCGAAACCAGGTCGGCCACCATTGCCAAGGGTATCTTCTGGCCTGACGGCGTATCCAGCAGGATCTGCCCGATGGCAATGGCATCCTGCCGGGCCGTGGCCGGGAAGCGGGCGACGATATCAAAGCCGCGATCACCCTCCAGGGTGCGTGATACCACCATCCCGCTGGTGGCCACCTCAACCCCTTCCGCCACTCCGGCAATGCTCAGGCCGTAGCGTGACAGTTCATCCCGGCGCGGCACGATCCGCAGCTGCGGGATATCGGCCTGCTGGTCAACCGACAGGTCGGCCAGTCCCGGCACCTCGCCGATCTCGGCCTTGATCTGCTCAGCCACCTGTTTCAGCCGTGACAACTCTGGTCCATAGACCTTGATGGCCAGATTGGCCATGGTGCCGGACAGCATATGGTCGATCCGGTGGCCGATCGGCTGGCCAAAGGTGATCATCACGCCGGGAATCACGGCGGTCTGTTTGCGCAGCTCCTCCATGACCCGATTGAGACGCCTGCCTTCAAGGTCGAGAGTTACTTCGATCTCGCTGGCATTGGGGAATTTGCCGTGTTCGTCCTGCTCTCCGCGACCGGTGCGACGGGCGGTCTTTTTGACCGCCGGATGGGTCAGCAGCAGTTGTTCGATCTTTCCTGCTATTTCGCCCGACTTTTCAAGACTGGTGCCGGGACCGGCAACCACCATCACCGTCAAGGCCCCTTCATTGAAGGCCGGCAAAAATGATCGGCCGGTCAGAAACAGGAGTCCCAAAGCCAGTACGAACGAAATCGCCGCCCCGGCCATCACCCTGCCTGGACGCTGCAGCAGACGTTCAAGCAAGGGGCGGTAACGGCTTAGCAGCCACTGCATGGCCCGACTGTCGCCATGCTCGGTGATGCAGCTTGCCTTGGGCAGCAGGTAGGAACAGAGCGCCGGGGTGACGGTCAGCGCCACCAGCAGCGAGGCGCCGATGGCCACCATGTAGGAGATCCCCAGCGGCTGCAGCAGCCGCCCCTCAACGCCGGACAGGAAGAACAGCGGCAGGAACACCACCAGGATGATCAGGGTGGCGTTGACGATGGATGAGCGGATCTCGCGGGAGGCCTCGAAGATCACCTCCCGGGCCGGCCTGCGTTCTGCCTCAGGCAGGGCATTGTTTTCCTGCAGGCGGCGGTAGACGTTCTCCACGTCGATAATGGCGTCATCCACGATCACACCGATGGCGATGGCCATGCCCCCCAGGGTCATGGTGTTGATCGAGCTGTCGAACAGTTTGAGGGCAAAGATGGCAAACAGGAGCGAGACCGGCATCGCCACCAGCGAGATCATGGTGGTGCGCAGGTTGCCCAGGAACAGAAACAGGATCACGATCACCAGCAGGGCCCCTTCCAGCAGCACCCGTTTGATGTTGGCAATGGCCCGGTCAATAAAGTCGGCCTGTTGAAACAGGTCTCCTTCGATCCGCATGCCCGACGGCAGGCTGCGCTGGATCTCTGCCAGGTTGGTCTTGATCCGCTTGGTCAGCTCCAGGGTGTTGGCATCGGGGTGCTTCTGCACCGAGATCACCACCGCCGGCTTGCCGTTGGCCGAGGCATCCCCCACCCGGAAGGCCGGGCCGATGGTGACGCTTGCCACGTCCCGCACCAGTACCGGCAGGCCGTTACGTGAAATGACCACGGTTTGTTCAATATCTGCCGGTGTGCGAACCCGTCCCACCCCACGCAGCAGATAATCATGGTCCTGCTGTTTGACCACCCCGGCAGCGAAGTTTTCGTTACCTCCTTTCAGCGCGTCGGTCACCTGGGTGACGGTCACCCCATAGGCCTGCAGTCGTAGGGGATCGATCTCCACCTGATACTGTTTGGTTTCACCCCCCACCGTTACAACCTGCGAGACTCCGGTAACGGCCATTAACCTTTTTTTCACCACAAACTCGGCCTGCTCCTTCATCTCCATCAGGGAGTGGTGGTCGCTTACCACGGCGATATACATGATCTCCCCCATGATGGAAGAGATCGGCGCCAGGGTCGGCACGGTCCTGGGGGGCAGACTGCCCGCCACCAGCTGCAGTTTTTCGTTGACCACCTGGCGGGCACGGTAGATGTCGGTGCCCCAGGTGAACTCCACCCAGACGGTGGAAAGGCCGGGGATGGAGACCGAACGGACCCGCCGCACGCCGGTGGCGCCATTCAGGTTACTTTCGATCGGATAGGTGATCAGCGCCTCCACCTCTTCCGGGGCCATCCCCTTGGCCTCGGTCAGGATGGTTACGGTGGGGGCGGTCAGATCCGGCAATACATCCACCGGCATCCTGACCGCCGTGAACGTACCGATCACCAGCACCAGGCACATGGCAATGACCACAATCAGACGGTTTTCAAGACTTAAGCGGATCAGTCGGTCGAGCATGGCCGTACCTCCCCGGTGTTGATCCTAATGAGCATGGCCGGCATGGGGATCCTCCTTGACGCCGCTGGTTGCGGCCTGTTTGAGGTAATAACTGCCCTTGACCGCCACCCGTTCATGGGCTTCCACCCCTTTGAGAATCTGCACCAGCTGGTCTTCGCTCACGCCGATCTGCACCTCACGCCGGACGAACTTTTCACCGGAGGTCTGGACGAACACAAAAAAGCGGCCTTCGTCCTCAACCAGTGCTTCCTTTGGCAGCACCAGCGCCTGGGTGCTGGCGCCGGTTGAGACGGCCACCGTGGCGAACATGCCAACCTTCAGCCGTGCATCAGCATTCG
>DIUB01000016.1:10543-11428 GCA_002422265.1 Geobacter sp. UBA6169 | reverse complement strand
TCCTTGGCCACCAGGTTCATGCCGTCGTGCAGACTGGTCACCATACAGACATCACTGGCCCGGTAGTATCGATTGACCTGATCCGGCTCATGGTGTTCAGCCTTGAGGATGACGGCGCCGGGAAAGCGCCCGTTAATCCGTTCGGTCAAACGGTACACCCGCTGTTCAAAGGCATGGTACTCCTCCAGGGCCGAGCGGCTGGGGGCCGCAATCTGCACAAAACTGAACCGCCCCACCAGCCGGGGATGCAGCTCCAGCATCCGCTCCACCGCTGCAAGGCGTTCCAGGATTCCCTTGGTGTAGTCCATCCGGTCCACCCCGATCCCCAGCAGGTGGTCAGCCGGCAGGCCAAGCTCAGCCCGTATTTCGGCCCTGGTCTGCTCAACCGGCGGCAGGCTCCCCTGCCACTCCGGGGGCCACTGGATCGAGATCGGATAATCCTCCACCATGGTCAGCTGACCGCCATGGAAGATGGTGGAAGACTCATGCTCAATGCGGGTCTCCAGGTAGCGATCCACGGTCTCCAGAAAGTTCTTGCAGTGGAACGGCGTATGGAACCCCAGGATGGTACTGCCCAGCATCCCCTGCAGCAGCTCTTCCCGCCAGGGGCAGATGCCGAACGACTCCGGGTTGGGCCAGGGGATATGCCAGAAGGTGATGATGGTGGCCTTGGGCAGCCGCTGCCGGATCAGGGCCGGCAGCAGGGCAAAGTGATAATCCTGCACCAGCACCACCGGGTCATCGCTGCGTGCTTCCTTGACCACGGCATCGGCAAAGCGCTGGTTGATCTTTTGATACTGCTGCCAGTCGCTGCTGCGGAAGATCGGCCGCACATGGGCGTTGTGGCAGAGCGGCCAGAACCCTTCATTGGCAAAGCCGTAGTAG
>DIUB01000016.1:0-10522 GCA_002422265.1 Geobacter sp. UBA6169 | reverse complement strand
CCGAACCGCTGCCGTGGGCGATCCACGTACCGGAGCAGGCCCGCATGACCGGCTCCACTGCGGTTACCAGACCGCTGGCCGGACGGTGGACCACAATCCCCTGCCCGGTCCTGACATGGATGTAGGGCTCGCGGTTGGAGACCACCAGCACCTGATCACCGGCCAGCTGCTTGTTCAGCAGCCCCCGCAGGGCTGCCGGATTCCAGATCGCGGTCATGTCGTCGGCATGACGCCGCTCCGTCTCCAGATTACGCAGCATGGCCCGCATCTCGATCACCAGCGGCTCCAGTTCGGCCCCGGCCGGTCGCTGGAACGGTTTCAGGATTCCCTCACCCCGCAGCATGGCCCGCATCCCCTCCATCCAGCCGCGCCAGCTCAAGTGGGCCACAAACACCGTGATCAGCGAGATCACCACCCCCAGCACCACAAACAGGATGATCACATAGGTGCGGGTGTCGGCACTGCGGCGCTCCACAAAGCTCATGTCATGCACCAGCACCAGCGAGCCGATTATGGCGTTACCGAACGGCAGGTCGGTCCTGGTGATATGTACCGGTCCCTGGGGCAGCCTGATCAGATGGGCATCTCCTGCTGTTTCAGCGGCCTCGGGACTACAACTGATCTGCTTGGGGAAAGCCGTTGTGCGGTACAGCAGCTTCTGTTCACTGTCGCAGACCCCCAGGGCCAGCAGACGCTCATCCTGGGTGGCCTTTTGCAACAACGCCTTGATCTTGCGGTGATCCTGATCAATGATCAGCTCCACCAGCGGCTCCTGCAGGGTACTGCTGATCAGGCGGGAGCGGATATCCAGATCACGGGCAAACCACTTGAGGGTCAGACGATCCACCAGCGGCACCACGGCATAGGCCAACAGGGCCAGGGCCAAAGTCAGGGGGATCACGAACCTGAGCGACAGGTGCAGGGTTCTGAATGAGAACAGGCTCTTCATGCAGTGTCCAACCTCCTCTCCGGCAGGGCTGCATCAAGCTGGAAATAGGGGGTCAGCAGATCCTCCATGGTGTACAGACCATGCGGTTTGTCCAGCAGATGCTGTGCGGCAAACAGCACGCCATTACCGAACGCCTCACGCGAGATTGATTCATGGCTCTGCAACAAAATCGAGGCAACCGCCTTGCCAGTCTTGCCGAATCCGATCAATCCAACTTTCATGGGCATTACTCCTTGCTGTTGATGGTATGGGTTACTGAAGCAGGGTCATCCGCTGCTCGGTCGGATTGGTCACTGTCCCCAGCCGTTGCAGATGATCCAGAAAGGCATCACTGTCGATCATACCGGTGTCGTTACGAAAACCGGAGGCGTTTTTGATGGCGTTAAATCCGTCCCCACCCCCGGCCACAAAGGCGTTGGTTACGATCCGGTAGACCGCTGCAGGCTGCACCGGCTGGTACGCGCCACCATCGTCTTTTATCTGCAGCCCGCTGACCCGCGCCCCCTTGGCAGCGGACAGCAGTACGTTACAGCGTATGCCGGCGATATAAGGCAGGTAGGGGGGATCGTGGGGCCCGTATCTGGTCAGCAGGTAGTCAATGCCGTCCTCAAGGGCCTGCTGCAGCTCAACGCCGGTCAGATCCACCAGTGTCAGGGTATTGGCAAACGGCATCACCTCCAGCACATCACCCACCGAGATCGGACCGGCAGCCCCCACCAGATCCCGCCGCACCCCGCCGTAGTTCAGCAGTGCCACCCGGGCCTTCGGCACGGCCGCCAGCATGGAATCGGCTGCCAGCGGGCCAGGACCGCTGTTCAGGCCAATCGGTATCGGTCCGGTTGCGGTTGCCACGGTAACGCTGCGGTAGTCGTTCACCTGTTTGGTGTAGGGAGCAAGCAGTGCCGCTGTTGCCGGGTCTTCGGCAACGATCCGGGCAACGCCGCTCCTGTGCAGGTCAGCCACAATCGCCTGGTATGCCGGACTGTCTGAAGCCACCGGTGTCCCGTTACGGCTGAAGCGGTCTCCCACCGGAATCACGGTTGCAGCCGTGTAGCCGGTCACCTCTCCCTCCTGATTAAAGCGCAGCTGCATCCGGCCCACTACATGCCCCCACTGCCAGGCCTGCAGTACCAGCACCGGTTTGCCGTCTGCCCCCTGCTGCTCGGTCGGATACGGCCCCGCCGGAGTCAGGCCAATGGCGGGCTGCAGCTGCTGATCCCCCAGCAAGCTGTGGCTGTGGCCGCCGACAATGATATCAATCCCCGCCACCTGGGCTGCCAGAGCCTGGTCCTGCTGGTAGCCCAGGTGCGAAAGCAGGATGATCTTGTTGATGCCCAGGGCGGTCAGGGTTTGCACCTGCTGCCGGGCACTTGCCACCGCATCGTTAAAGACCGCCTTGCCCACATCCAGGGTACTCTGGGGGGTGGTTTCGGTCGTCACGCCAATAATCGCCACCTGCTCACCGTTCACCTGTTTCAGCAGGTACGGCTTTACCAGCGCCGCAATGGCTGGCTCCTGCGAAAAATCGATGTTGGCCGAAAGCCAGGGAAAGCGGCTGCGCTGTATCCAGCCCGGTAGCGGGGCCGTACCCCGGTCAAACTCATGATTGCCGAAGGTCATGGCATCAACCCCCAGCAGGTTCAGAAAATCAAACTCAACCGTGCCGTTAAACAGGGTGAAGTAGAGCGTACCCTGCACCGCATCGCCGCCGTGCAGCAGCAGCAAGTTGGGGTCTTCGCGGCGGTACTGGTCCAGCACTGTTTTCAGCCGCGCAAAACCGCCCAGCTCTGCAGCGGTCTTCTCTCCGCCCAGGGTCAGATTGACCGCAAGCGGCTCCAGGTGAGAGTGGGTGTCGTTCAGATGCACCAGGGTCAGGGCAAAATCAGACCGCTGGCCGCTGCTGCAGGCGGTCAGCAGGAGCAGCAGCAGTACTGTGCACAACCGTTTGATGCTGTTTACCCTGTTCGATATGCGTCTCCTCATCTATTTCTTGACTCTTTTCCAGGTATGCCAGATATGTCCCGAGCCTGCTTTAGTGCCAAATTTAACGGGCGTTTCCTTCATGGTCGGATCGAATGAGACTTTGTACTGATCCGGGCCTTCAAACTCATAGATGGCGGTCATGGTCTTGCCGGTATGGGGGCCTGCATTCCGTACCCACTGCATCTCTGCAGGGGTTTTGCTCGCATCAAGCCTGACCATGGTCGATTTGATTTTTTCCTTGTGCTGGTGGGGGGTCAACAGCTCAACAGTGGTGCCGGTGAAGCTGATCCGGCTCTTTTTGACATGCCTGTCATGCACCTTTTTCCCATCCATCTCAGCGGCAACCATCATCCAGGTGCCCTGAAACTTCTGCAGCTCAACGCGGTCTATGGCATCTTTTGCCGGTTCAGCCGCAAACAGGTTGTACGATGAGCAGATCAGTGAAAAAACAGCTGCCACAACAATGCCGATAATCCTTTGTGCGTTCATACTCGTTTCCTCCAGTGTAGTGTGGTGTTGCTCTCCTGTTTCTGTATCCTGCGCATTCAATCATGAAACGTCATGGTAACAATACAGCTGTTGTTGCGTGTCTCCACCCTGACCTCATCGGCCAGCCGTCCCACAAGAAAACCGGCCGTACCGGTGTCGTGTTCGTGCCTGTCGGCATCAGTCGAAATCCAGCGGCATGAAGGCATCGCCGTTGGGCGCTGTCACCCAGAGATCACCGGTCTGCAGATCAAACCACCAGCCATGCAGGGTGAGGGTACCGGCGGCAACCCGTTCGGCAACCCAGGGGTAGCCGCGCAGATTGGCCAGCGAATTGAGCACCGAGGCCCGTTCCACCAGATAACTGTACTCCTTGAGTGCGCTAACCGGCAGCTGATGAAGCTCACCGTTGCTGTCAACCGTCTCCTGGCGGCAGGCATCCTGTGCAAGCACCAGCCAGGAGCCGATGAAATCCGAGGCCGGAGCATCTCCCGCTGCCGTGTCAATGGCTGCCTTGATCCCGCCGCACTGGGCATGGCCAAAGACCACAACATGCGAGACCTGCAGCATCTTCACCCCGTACTCGATTGCGGCCCGCACCCCCTGACCGGTGCCGCCGCCGTAGTCATAGGGGGGCACCAGGTTGGCAATGTTGCGCACGGTGAACACCTCGCCCGGGTGAACCCCGGCCAGCAAGCTGAAATCAACCCGCGAATCACAACAGCCAACCAGCAGCAGCTCCGGTTTCTGCCCCTGCTGCAGCTGCTGCATCAACTCACGGTCGCCCCGGTATTCCGTCTGCCGGAACTGACGTATTCCTTCAGCAAAGCGTGCCATAACACCGCTGTATCCTGTTATATCGGCATGCATATCCATGTCTCCTTTTCCGGACAGATTTCCGCGTCAAGCAGACGCTCTATCAAGGTGTCGGTCGCACAACCTGCAGCACCAACGCTACTGTATTCTGCTTTCCTCTGCTTTTCTGTTGCACGGTCACCAACGATTCCGGCACCTGCAGTGTTTCCGTTAGATGCCGTTTCAGGGCTGCCCCTTCTGCCCGTCCATTCCGTCCGCCCCCTTCAATCCGGAAACGATACCCCTGCAGACCGCCCGGCAACCGCTTGATCAGCTCAAGCGCTGCGGTGCTTTCAGCGGAGAGACTGCCGTCTTCGGCAACGGTAATCGGCGGCAGCAACGGCTGCATCTCCAGTTGCAGGGTTAACGGCTGCTCCAGGGTCCGTTCCAGCTGACGGGCCAGCAGCAGCAGCTCATCATCACTCACCGGCCAGTCACGCTGCAGAACCGCGGTTACCAGCAGCGGCTGCCTCCGGGGTGCAAAGCCCAGCCTCACCCCGGTGACCGGAAACGGGTGCAGGGCTGCGGCCAGCTGCTGTTCTGCCCTGGCTGCCAGGCTTGAGGCTTTGGTACTGATCTCAATCGCCGTATCTTCTCGCGCTGCGCTTTTGGCGCCGTCTAGCAGGCCATGTTCCTGCCGGTCAGGCAATGCCGCCGAGGCAACCAGCAGCTGCTCAAGGTGCAGATCGACCGGTTTGTCCAGCCCCTCACTCAATTCATTTTCAATGGCCTGCTCCGATGGTCCGGCAAGGTACTGGGTCGTATTGACCGTAGCCCTGACATCCATCCGCCCCTCCACCGGCTTGAAGGTATAACCGGTCATGCGGGAACGGTCTTCCTGATTGAGATGTTTCTTCAGCACCCGCTCAATCCGTTTTTTGGTATTCACCTTCTGGATATCCACCACCAGGGTATAGACCAGCGGAATAGAGATCAGGACCAGCAGACCACCGATCATCAGCAGCCGCTTCTTCTGCGAATACTGGATGGTCTCGCCGTGGCTGGTGCGGAACCCCATGATGAAAAAGACCAGGTCTGAGGTCAGTACGATCGCCACAAAGTTGGTGAAGAACAGCAGAAACCCGCCCAAGCCCAGCATGATCTGACCGGTGCCCAGGCCATACCCGGCCACACTCAAGGGAGGGATAACCGCCGTGGCAACGGCCACGCCGGTGGCGGTGATCAGATAGTTGCGCTTGGTGCAGAGCGCCACCGCCCCCACAATACCGGACAGCATGGCCACAAACAGGTCGTAGATATTGGGACGGACCCGGGCCAGGATCTCGCTGGTGGGTTCCTTCAACGGTGACAGCAGGGTAACAAAGGCGGTTACCAGGATGGTCAGCCCCACGCTGAAGGCAATGGTACGGAAGGCCCGCCGGGCCAGGGTCAGGTCACCGATGGTCAGGGCCAGACCGGAGGAGATGATCGGCCCCATCAACGGCGAGATCAGCATGGCGCCGATCACCACGGCCACGCTGTTGGTCAAAAGTCCCAGCAGGGCGATGAGGCCGGCCATCAGCAGCATCAGGTAGTAGATCCAGGAGCGTTCTACCCCGGAGGCCACTTCACGGATAATCCCCTGGTGGTTGACCATCTCGGTTTTGAGGGCCAGATAGTCTTTCAGTTTTTTCAGCTGGTACTGCAGCTTGGCGGTATTCACAAATGATTCTCCTTGCCTGGTCTGTTATGAGGTATGGCACTCCTTCAGCAGCATCTCCAACCCCCGCAGGGCCAGGTCAACGCCGAACGGCCTGTTGGTCAGCTCATGCCCCAGCTCATGGACCACCCGGTGGATCAGGTAGCAGCGCAGCATGATTGCCAGCTGATGACGGTTTTCCGGCACCAGCGGCGAGTGCTTCAGGGTGTGCAGGTAGCCGCGCAGGTAGGAGCCGCTGACATAGACATACCAGGCCTCCAGCCAGGGTTCAAGCAGGGTCAGATCCTCCGGATGGGCGGCAACGTGATGATTCAGGGTGGTCATGGCGGCATAATGGAACGAGTGGATCATGCCGGCCACATCACGCAGGGGTGAGCGTTTCAGACGCCGGTCATTGAGCGAATGGGCCGGTTCCCCCTCAAAATCGATAAATACGAAATCCTTGCCGGTAAACAGGGCTTGGCCCAGGTGCAGATCACCGTGGATCCGGCACTTCATGGCATCAATCCGCCGACCGGTGATCTTCTGCAGACAGGCGATCAGCTCCTTTTCAGCGGCCAGCATCCGCTGGGCCCGCTCCTGCACCGGATCGGGCAGCGAACCCAGCTGTGCCCCCAGCCGCTGGAAGTTCTTGCGCAGCAGACCGCGCATGGACTGGAACAGCGAGCGCTGGTAGAGGCTGGAAAACTCCTCCCGGCTCCAGGGACTGTCGGCCGGGCCGGAGCTGAGCGCCCGGTGCATCTCGGCAGTTCTGCGCCCCAGCAGCAGCGCCATCTCAATGTGGAGACTACGCACAAGATCGCTGAACTGCTCCGGTATGCCGGTCTCCGTCACCTCCAGCAGGGTGGGCAGTTTGGAAGGCAGTCTGGGCAGGTCGTGGCGGTGGGCCAGCAGGTGCTCCACAAACTGGGCCAGGCTGGTCAGGGTGTTGCGCCAGGCATCGCCGTGGCAGGCGATATAGGTCTGCAACACACCGAGGTCGTAACTTTTGCCGTCGGCGGTCTTGTACTCCACCTTGCCGGCATAGACTGGTACCTGCCTGAAGCGGCTCTTGCCCCCCAGAAAGCGGAGAATCTCCGGCTCGGGGTTGATCCCCTCATCCAGCTTGCGGTACATCTTGAACAGCAGCCGGTCACCGTAGAGAATACTGGTGTTGTTCTGCTCCACCGCCGCCACCCGGCTGGGAAACAGTTCAGACCGGGGCGGATCGGTTCTGGTAACCCCGCTGCCCGGATGGCCGATCAGCATCGCGCCGTTGTCTCCCTGCAGCCTGACCCGCTCGGCTATCAGCCCGAACAACAGCGTACGGAATTCCTCAAAGTAGAGGGCATCACACAGCACCCCCTCCTGGGGACCCAGCGTCAGGGCGGCAATGACCGAGAGCGGATGCCGTTCGGACAGGCCGGCTACCTGCTCGTGGGAGAGCCAGGTGATCGGCATCAGGTAGACCTCGCTGTCACCTTCACTGTAATCCACCTGAAACATGGTCAGCAGGAACAGCTGGGCATCATGTTTTACCTGAAAGCTGTCAACCACCCTGGTCTTGCGGATCGTCCGTCCTTTGCCGTAGAACCAGAAGACCCGCTGCAGATAGACCGGCATCACCTCGCTGCAGAGACGCTCACTGTTTCTGCCCTTGACCAGATCCCACCACTGCTGCCCGGCACGCAGTTTCAGCTGCAGACACTCGTCTTCACACGGTTCACGGGCCTCGGTACTGCGCAGGGCAAACCAGAAATAGTCGTACTGCCCCAGAGTGAAATGGTAGCGTGATTCCTGAATCAGCGGAAAGCGGTTGCGGCTGAACAGCTCTTCCGGGATCAGCCCTGCATAGCGGGAGAGATCCACCGATACGGACTGGGCAAAACGGGAGAGGTTGATCACCACCAGCAGTTTTTCATCCTCAAAGCAGCGCATGAAGGTCAGCACCTTGGGGTTGTCCGACGGCAGCATCTCCAGGGTGCCGCAACCAAAGGCCCTGAACCGCTTGCGCATGGCAATGGTACGACGCATCCACCACAACAGCGACGAGGGGTTGCGCTCCTGGTTTTCCACGTTGACCGATTCATAGTGATAATCGGCCTCAATGATCACCGGCAGGAACAGCTTGTGGGGACCGGCCTGGGAGAACCCGGCGTTGCGATCAGGATTCCACTGCATCGGGGTGCGGACACCGTTGCGGTCCCCCAGAAAGTAGTTATCCCCCATGCCGATCTCGTCACCGTAATAGATGATCGGCGTGCCGGGCATGGAAAACAGCAGCATGTTCATCAGTTCGATCTTGCGGCGGTTGTTCCCCATCAGCGGCGCCAGCCGACGCCGGATCCCCAGGTTGATCCGCGCCTTGGGGTCCGAGGCATAAACGCGGTACATGTAGTCCCGCTCTTCGTCGGTCACCATCTCCAGCGTCAGTTCGTCGTGGTTGCGCAAGAAGATGGCCCACTGGCACCCCTCCGGGATGGCCGGGGTCTGGTCCAGAATATCAACGATCGGAAAACGGTCCTCCATCTCGATCGCCATAAACATTCGTGGCATCAGCGGAAAATGGAAGGCCATGTTGCTTTCATCACCGTTGCCGAAATAGGCAGCCGCATCTTCGGGCCACTGGTTGGCCTCGGACAGCAGCATCCGGTTTTTGTGGGAGCGGTCCATGTGGGCCCGCAGTTTTCTCAGGAAAGCGTGGGTCTCAGGCAGGTTCTCGCAGTTGGTCCCTTCCCGCTCAAACAGGTACGGCACCGCATCCAGCCGGACTCCGTCCACCCCCATGCCCAGCCAGAAATCGATCACCTTCAGCATCTCGGTCTGCACCTTGGGGTTGTCAAAGTTCAGATCCGGCTGGTGGCTGTAGAAGCGGTGCCAGTAGTAGGCCTTGGCCACCGGATCCCAAGTCCAGTTGGAGGTCTCGAAATCCTGAAAGATGATCCGGGTCTCGCGGTAGCGCTCAGGTGTATCGCTCCAGACATAGTACTCCCGATGGACCGAGCCGGGTTTGGCCTGACGGGCCCGCTGGAACCAGGGATGCTGGTCGGAGGTGTGGTTCAGCACCAGCTCGGTGATCACCCGCAGCCCCCGCTTGTGGGCCTCCCGCAGAAACTGCCTGAACTCCCGCAGCGTGTTGTAGCTGGGATTGACATTGTAATAATCGGCAATGTCATAGCCGTCATCCCGCAGCGGCGAAGGGTAGAACGGCAGCACCCAGAGCGCCGTAACCCCCAGCTGCTGCAGGTAGTCCAGCTTGGCGATCAGGCCGCGAAAGTCCCCCATGCCGTCGGCATCGGAATCGGCAAAGGCCTTGATATGTACCTGATAGATGATCGCATCACGGTACCAGGCAGGATTGTCTTCAAGCGGTAAGGTCTGGTGGGGCATCAGATATCCTCCTGACAGATTCGGTCGTATCGTTTCAGTCTGCTCCGAACGGTTGCCGCCAGATCGTCCGGCAGCATCTCCCAGCAAAAGCGCCACTCCCAGTTGCCAAAGGGGGTACCGGGGATGTTCATGCGGGCCTCGCTGCCCAGGCCCAGAATATCCTGCAGCGGAATAACCACGGTAGCGGCCACCGACATCAGCGCCGCCCGGATCAGGTCATCGGCGCCATGACCCGGCACGGTGCCCAGGTAGGCATGCATGGCAGCCCGCTCTGCCTCGCTACGGGCCGCATACCAGCCGTTGCTGGTATCGTTGTCGTGGGTGCCGGTGTAGACCACCCCGTTCCTGACATGGTTGTGGGGCAGGTCACGGTCATCCAGATCCGCATCAAACCCGAACTGCAGGATCTTCATGCCGGGGAATCCGTAGCGGTCCCGCAGCGCCAGCACCTCGGGGGTGATGACCCCCAGGTCCTCGGCAATGATCGGCAGCGTCCCCAGCTGCTGCTGGAGCGCATCAAACAGCCGCTCTGCCGGCCCTGCAACCCACCTGCCCTGCACTGCCGTCTCTGCATGGGCCGGAATATGCCAGGCCGCTTCAAACCCCCGGAAGTGATCCACCCGTACCAGGTCAAACTGGTCAAACAGACCGCGGAACCGGTCAACCCACCAGCAATAGCCCTCCTGCTCCATCCGCTGCCAGTCATAAAGCGGGTTACCCCACAGCTGGCCGGTGGCGCTGAAATAATCCGGCGGCACCCCGGCCACCACCCGGGGGGCGCCCTGTTCATCCAGCAGGAACAGCTCCCGCCGACTCCAGACATCAGCTGAATCATAGCCCACAAAGATCGGGATATCACCGATCACTGCCACCCCGCGCTGATTGGCGTAGTGGCGCAGGGCATGCCACTGCCGGAACAGCTGCCACTGCAGGTAACCCTGCAGTGCGATTTCATCACGGCACTCGGCAAACAGCCGCTCTTTGACAGCAGCGGTCGGAAAGGCCGCTTCCTGTGGCCAGCAGCTCCAGACCGCACCGCCATCGCGCTGTTTGAGGGCCATGAACAGGGTATAGTCCTGCAACCAGGGGGTCTCGGCACAGAAGCGGTGAAACTCCTGCAGTCGCTCTGATGGTGCTTGTTGCAGAAAGGTGACGGCAGCCTGACGCAGCAGGCGACCCTTCTGTTCGATCACGGCACCGAAATCCACCCGGTTTTCAGG
>DIUB01000172.1 GCA_002422265.1 Geobacter sp. UBA6169 | reverse complement strand
GCATGCCGGTGCCCAGTGGCTACCGTGGACTGGTCTTCCCGATCCATGTTGGTGACGATGACCTGATGGAACTGGTTCTGCTGGTAAAACTGTAACCTCTTCCAACAACCAGAAGCTCCAGGGGCGTCCTTTGCGGCGCCCTTTTTTATCTTCCCAGCAGTATCCTGCGCACCTCATCCGTGTAGTTTTCGCCATCGCTGCGCACAATCAAAGGCGGCAACACCTCAAGCTGCACGTTTTTTCTGCCTTTGGCCAGCTCTACCAGAAACACCTTGGCTACGGCATCCGGCACCCCGTGTACCATCCGCAGACGCACTGCTGAAAGCTTATGTTCGGCTGCCTCTGCCATCAGATCAGGCAGGCGGTCAGGGTGGTACACCAGACAGATTCTGCCGGTAACCGGCTTGACCAGATATTTGGCCGCAGCCAGAAAATCAGCCAACCCGGCCGTGGTTTCATGGCGGGCTGCCAGTTTGCCGGGATGGAGATTCAACCTGCCCCTGCCCTGCTTGCGGTAAGGCGGGTTGCTGACCACCAGGTCACAGCAGGAAACCGGCAGGTGACGCCGCACCTGCAGCACATCCTCGTGCAGTACCGTTACCCGCTCAGCCAGACCGTTTAAATCCGCATTATGCTGTGCAAGCCAAGCGGTCTCCCCATCCTGTTCAAAGGCGGTTACCCGTGCCTGTAACGCCATCTTTGCCAGCACCAGGGCCATGACGCCGCTGCCGGTGCCCAGATCAGCGATCTGCTGCTCACCTTGAGCACCACTGAAGTCACACAACAGCAGCGGATCAAGGGTAAAGCGGTAGCCGTCCCTGGGTTGCAGCAGGGTCAGGCTGAACCGCTTCAGTTCGTCACGGGTGTAAAAATCAGGGGCAAGGGGCAAGGGGCAAGGGTCACGTGACATTGCCGGATCTCCGCCTAAACAGCCATTCCCGTGCAGCAACCAGAGCGAAGACGGCAAAGGAGCCCAGGGTCAGCCACGTACCGATCCTGAACGGCAAGGGATCAAAACGGAACGCTACGGTATGATTGCCGGGCGGCAGGTAGACCCCCCGCAGGATGTGATTGACCGGCACGATGTCGGCTGGTTTGCCATTTACGGCAGCCTGCCAGCCTTTGTAATACTTTTCCCCNNACCACCAGCAGGGCATTGGCCGTTGTCTCTGCAGCAAGTGACATCTCGGCTGGTTTGTAGGCATTTACCTGCACCTTTCCAGCCTGATCAGTGCCGGCCAATGCAAACGGAGGATCGGATTCCACCACTGCCAGCCGGTTCGGATCAAAAGCAGGTGCCAGCATCCGCTGCAGCCGTTTTGCCGGATCAGCCTCCTGTTCAACACGGGTCACCAGCCAGGCTTTGGGCAGCACCTGTTGATTCTCCAGCACCACCTCTTTGCCGTCGCTGAACACCGGCCGGTATCGCTCACCAAAGTGGTCTTGCTGCTGCTCGTACTGGCTCAGGTCATACACCAGCCAGCGCAGGTTCATGATATCAGGCATACGTGATTGCAGTGAAAGCCGGTCCAGGTACTCCTGCCAACGCACCTTCTGAACCGCATTGGCGGTAAACAGCACCGGTATCCCTGCAGCGGCATAGGCCATCGGATCCCGCTCCCCCAGCGGCAGGGTACGGTACAACGGCACCTCGCCATCCTGATCCTTGATCACTTCGACAGGCTCAGTGCGTGGCCTTGACCCTTGCCCCTGCTGTTCTTGCCCCTTGCCCCCTGCCCCTTGACCCTGCCTTTCCGGCCCCTGCTCCTTGATCCACTGCATGGCCGGGGTCAGGGCAGCCTCACTGCGTACCGGCGGATCGGTCAGTACCAGAAACCAGCGGTTTACCCGCCAGAGGTCGGCAGTCAGCACCAACAGCAAACCAGCGATACCAAGCCAGACAGCAACCTTGCGCCGCACCACTGCCAACAGCAGAAGCGCCAGCAGACTGGCCTGGGCCAGGGCAATACCGGTCTCCTGCTCAATGTTGAACCAGCGCTGGGCAGCGATCCCGGCTCCACCGGCTTGATAGCGGGTGGGCTGAGCCAGCCAGTCCATCATCCAGCTGCGCAGTGACGCGCCGAACAGCATCTCGATCCCCAGTAGCAGCCCTAAACCAAGCGGAAAGGCCACCACCCACCAGACCCAGTAGCGGTTCCTGCTTGAAGCGGTGATCCGGTCGTCCCGCAGCAGATCTATCCCCCGGGCCGTCAACACCGCCAGACCAAAGGCGGTCATGAACAGCATCATCTTGGGCACCCGGAACCGGCTGACACCGGGCAGATAGTCATACAGCAGCTGATAGAACGGGGTGTACTTGCCCATGGAAAACAGCAGGCCGCCGATCACCGCAAGCAGGGCTGCCGTGGTTACCCGGTCATTGCGGAACAGCAGCGCCAGCGGCAACAGCATCCAAGGCAACAGACCAAAGTAGGATGCAGTCTGGGTAAAGAACATCCGGCCCCAGTAATAGGTCTGGTCAGGCCTCGGCTGGTCCCCCCCCTCCTGACGGGACAGACCGAACAGGCCCGGCACCACCAGCGCCAGCGCCTCTTCCGGCGGCAGGGACCACATCATCGCCTCTTCCCGCTGCAGTCCCCCTTTACCCTGATTGGCGCCGGAATGCACCCCGCGGTTGGTATCCTTTGACCAGTTGGCCAACGGCGCCAGGGAGATGGCCGATGCCGATAGAAAGAACAGCACCATGACCAGCCCCAGCACAAATGTCCGTCCGGTCTTGACCGCCGGCTCACCATCCCGGATCTGCTCAGCCATCCGCAGCAGACCGTAGACCGCCACCCCCAGGCAGGTGTAGAAGGCGATCTGCCAGTGGGTGTTGAAGAACTGGAAGGTGAGTACCAGCCCGGCGCAGAGAAAGGCAAACAGACGGTCGGTCCGAAAACCCTTTTCAATAAAATAGAATACCCAGGGGGCATGGACAATGGTGGCGATCTTCATCACATGGCCGGCATTGATCAGTGAGGCGTTCTCGGTGCAGAAGGCGAACAGCAGGCCGCCGAACAGGGCAGCAATCCGGCTGCAGCCCACCAGGCGGCAGTACAGGTAGGTACCGGCACCGCCAAGAAAGAGATGCAGCACCATGAACCAGGCCACGCTGGCCGGTGCCGGAATCAGACCGAAGATCAGCCGGTAGGGGTAGACGAACTGCATGGAGGCCATGCCGCCGTCATTGCTGTGACCACTGTTGATATACGGGTTCCAGTCGGCTGTTGCCAGATCCACCCGCAGCATGGACCAGAGCGGTTTGCCGTAGGATTGGTAGACCCCCCAGTAGAACTCGTTCAGGATATCCGGCGCCCGTACGATCTTGGTGGTAAACAGGATCGGACTGAACAGGACCGTCAGCCCCACCAGCAAAAGCAGCAGCATCAGCAGGTCATTGCCGCGTTGTGATCTCAGCATGTTACCGCCACCTGCTGATAGAACTGATCAAGCTCCTCTGCCCGCTGCTCCCAGCCAAAGACCGTGAGCATCCGCTGTCGGGCCGCCTGGCCGATCCGTTCGGCAAGGGCACGATCCGTCAACAGCTGCTGCGCTGCCTGCACCAGCCCCGTAACATCACCGGACTCCACCAGCAGGCCTGACTCGCCATGCTGCAGGTACTCAGGCACCTGCCCTACCCGCTCGGCAGCAATCGGAATCCCGCAGGCAGCCAGCTCTGCCAGCTTGGCCGGACACTTGGTCCGGTTGATCAGGGTATCGTCAAACAGGTACAGGGCCGCATCTGCCGCAGCCAGGCAATCCGGCAGCTGTTCCGGCCTGACCCAGCCGGCAATCGTTACCTGCTCACCCCATCCCCGCTGATCAGCAACCTGTTCCAACGCCTGCTCCTCTCCCTGCCGCCCCTTCCCCACCACCAGCAGGCGCATCTGCGGCATCCGCTTGCAGAGCTGCTCCAGCACTGCATACAGCCGCTGCTGATCAAACTCAAAAAAACGGGTGTACAACAGCAACACCGGCTGCCGTGCATCAAAACCAAAACGACGACGCCCCTGCTCCCGACTGCCAGCCGGGCGCAGTACCGGCCCATTGGGCAGATAGAGGGTTGTTGCAGGCCGGGCACCCATGCCCCAGGCCAGCGACTCCAGCGACCGGGAGGCCACCGTCACCCCATGGGCCCAGCGGGTCAGCGTTTGCTCCTGCAGACTGAACAGCCGCTTCTCCGCCCAGCTGTAGGGGTGCAGGTCATTCATGCCGCCCTTCCCCTCACGATCATCACTGTCAACCACCAGCAGCGGTCTGCGCCGTCCTGCCAGCCGCAGACCGGCCAATGCCATGGCTGCCAGACCACCATACCCCTTGGGCTTGAACAGATGGATCAGATCAGGCCGCAGATCAAGGGCAGCCCGCAGCATCCGACAGGCAATGAATGGAGCGGCCAGTGGCCCATCCGTTGGCCCCAGCCTGATATTACGCAGGGTCACCCCTTCAACCACCTCCACCAGGCCGCTGTCTTCAGGATTGGTATAGGGGGGCACAATGATCACCAGATCATGCCCGATCCGCTGTAACTCTTTGGCCAGCGGCAGCATCCGGGCCTGCAACGACCCCTTGGGTCTGATACCGAACGGCGCCAGAAACACAATCCTCATCTTAACGCCCAAGCCCTTTCTTGATCGTCCGATACAGTCCGCTGTCTGCCAATCGATAATAGATCGGCAGTAACCGTCCAAGCACCAGCCCCCAGCCGCCAAAGAAGCGCCCATGTGCAACGATCATCCGGCGATGCAGCTCCAGCTTCTCCGCTGCCGTCATACCAGCCGCCATTGAGCCGGCGTTCTTGCGATAGTAAAATCCAACCTGCGGCAGACACTGGCCCCCTCTGCCCAACTCCAGAAGAGCGAGCCAGAAATCCCAATCCTCCCACCCCCGACGCAGGGTCTCGTCATAGCCACCCACCGCATCCCAATCTGCCCGGCGGTAGACGGCTGAGCAGAAAATGATGTTGCCCAGCCCCATCCGCCAGCGGGAAAAAGGGGCCAGCTTCCAGGGACCCTGCTCTGCCCCGAACTTCTCAGCCCGGCAGTAGACAATTCCCAGGTTCGGGTCAGCCTCCAGCGCTGCCACTGCCTGGCTGAGGTAACTCGGGCCGATCCGGTCATCCGCATCCAGGGGCAGGATGTAGACACCCTGTGCCTCTGCAATACCCCGGTTACGGGCTCCGGCTAACCCCCGGTTTTCCTGCCTGATCAGCTTGGTTTTGGGATAGTTCAGCTGCTCCAGCAGGTTGATGGTTGCCGGGTCAGTGGAACCGTCATCCACTACGATGATCTCAAGCGCATCAAAGTCTGATGCCAGCACCGAACCGATCGACTCAGCCAGGTACTGTCC
>DIUB01000220.1 GCA_002422265.1 Geobacter sp. UBA6169 | reverse complement strand
CTGAAATTATTCCGGACACTAATGATGAATAAGTAAGATTTTCTCACTTCTAACAAAAGCCTGTCATTTTGGTGTGTCCTTCTGGTCGGGGTTCATTCGGGCAGTCAATACAATCAGTTTTTCATATAGATAACTTTTTTGAGTGCATCCATCAGGCATCAAGCGAGCGTCTTCCCTTGTATATCCTGCTGTAAACGGCTTTTTATTGGTCTCTCGTTGCCTTGACCGAACAAAAAAGGTAAGTGTATCCTTGCTGGCACGAACAACGAAGCCGTACAGTTCAGTGTCAAAGTAATCCACTTGACCGGTCACCGGCTTGCTGATCCGCGTCATGTTCTCTTTGGTAATCTTCATGCTTGGCATGGTCTCCCCCTGTAGTGTCCAGGTCAGTGCCCATGCAGTGTCCGTAGTGTCAAGCACAAGGTCATACATTCATGCAAGTCAACTATCTATAAATACAACAGTTCATGTAACGTGGAGATAGTGTGAAAATCAAACGGATCGAGATAGCCGGGTTTAAATCGTTTGCGGACAAGGCGGTGCTGGACTTTCAGCAGGGGGTGACCGGTGTGGTTGGCCCCAACGGTTGCGGCAAGTCGAATATTGTGGATGCCATCCGCTGGTGTATGGGTGAACAGTCGGCCAAAAACCTGCGGGGCAAGGCGATGGAGGATGTGATCTTTGCCGGCAGCGACAACCGCAAGCCGCTGGGGATGGCTGAGGTCTCGCTGGTTTTTTCTACCGAAGACGGACGTGCCCCTGCAAAGTATCTTGAATTCAGCGAAATCCAGCTGACCCGTCGACTTTTCCGCGATGGCGAGAGTGAGTACCTGATCAACAAGACCCCCTGCCGGTTGCTGGATATTGCAGAGCTGTTTATGGATACCGGGGTCGGCACCCGGGCTTATTCGATCATTGAGCAGGGCAAGATCGGCCAGATCCTCCATTCGCGGCCTGAGGAGCGGCGCCTGCTGATTGAGGAGGCGGCCGGGGTTACCAAGTACAAGGTACGCAAGCAGCTGGCCTTGCGGAAGATCGAGGCGACCCGGCAGAACCTGCTGCGCCTGGGCGATCTGATGGGGGAGATCAAGCGTCAGCTGAACGCCTTGCAGCGGCAGGCCAAAAAGGCAGAAAAATTCAGGGAATGCCGTGAAGAGCTGCGTGAAATAGATCTGTTGTTTACGCTGCACCAGGCGGATTCGTTACGGCAACACCAGCAGGAGGCACAGCAGCAGTATGAGGCGCTGCAGCTGCGTTTGCACGATGTGCAGGGGGCGGCTGATGCTGCTGACAGCCAGGTTGAGCTGCAGCGGATCGGGATGCTGGATGCCGAGCGGGAGCTGAATCTGCAGCAGGAAAAGCTGTTTAGCCTGCGCAGTACAGCGGCAGCCTGTGAAAACGGTTTGACCTACCAGCGGCGTGAGCAGGAAGGGCTTGAACAACGCTTGGCCAAGCTGCAGGCGGAGCTGGAACAGCTCACAGACCGTCGGACTGTGCTGCTGGCCGAGCAGGAGCGTCTTGCACAGCACCAGCAGCTGACCGTCCGTGATCTGTCAACGGCCGAGGAACGGCTTGCTGAGCTGCAGGATGGGCAGGAGGAGCAGGAGCAGGAGTTTGAGGCATTGAGCCGCGGGCTTGAGGCGCAACGGCGCGAGCTGTTTGCTGCCACCGGTGAGGCGGCCCAGTATCGTACCCGCCGTGAAGAGGCGCACAAACGGCTGATGGGACTGGGTGAACGATTGGAGCGTCAGCAGCGAGAGCAAGGGCAGCTGGCTGAACAGGTGACCGGACAACAGCAGCAGTTGGGCCGGGTACAGGAAGAGTCAGGCCTGCGCCTGCAGGAACAGCAGGCGGTTGTCACGGAACTGGCACAGCTGGAGGAAGAGGAGCTACTGCTGAAGTCGCGTCTGCAGGAGCTGGAGCAGCAGGTGCGTAAAAAACGTGAAGCACTCAGTGCCGACCGTTCACGTCTGACCTCCCTGCAGGAACTGGAGGCTCAGTTTGCCGGGTATGGCCAGGGGGTCAGGACGCTGCTGTCGGCATCGCCGTTGCGGGAGCAGTTGGGGGGGATGCTGGCGGATTGTCTGCGCGTACCCCGGGAGTATGAGGTGGCGGTAGAGGCTGTTCTGGCTGAGCGTCTGCAGGCGGTTGTCTGCAGTGACACCCTGCAGGCACAGCAGGCGCTGGACTATCTGCGGACAGAGGCCGCCGGCAGGGCGCAGCTGGCAGCACCACGTCAGGAATTGCCCGTACCACGGCAGATTGCCGGTGCCGTGCCGCTTTTGTCGCTGGTTGAGCCGGACCAGCGGGCTGTTAAACAGATCAGATGCCTTCTGGCGCCGGTGCAGCTGGTGGAGACACTGCAGCAGGCATTGCAGCTGTCAGTGCAGTATCCTGACCAGACCCTGGTGACCCGTACCGGCGAGGTGGTTGCCGCAGACGGCACCATAAGCGGCGGTTCCCTTGAGCCGGTGCAGGGCGGGATCATCCATAAAAAACGTGAGATTCGCGAGCTTGAGGAACAGGTTGCAGCGCAGGAGGCCTCGCTTGCCCTGGATCAGCAGGAGCTGAACCGACTTGCTGCTACCATCCAGGAGCTGGCTCTCCGGTTGCAGGGGCTGCGGAGTGACAAGCATCGCCTTGAATTGCAGCTGGCCGGGTTGCAGAAGGATTGTCAGCAGCTGGATGCCGAGCTGGGCAGACTGCAGGAGCGGATCAGCCTGCAGGAGCTTGAGCGGTGCAATCTGGAGGAGGAACAGGCTGCGTTACAGGAAGATCAGGCCGCTGTGGCTGTCCGCCAGGAGGAAGCCGAGCAGCTCGCTGCCCGACTGGAACAGGAGGTCAAGCGCGCACAGGCTGAGCTGGAGGGTAAACGGCTGATGCTTGCAGCTGGCCGGGAGAGCTTGACCGCGCAGCGGGTGACGGTTGCCACACTGAAAGAACAGCTGGAAAGTCACCAGCGTTCCGCCAAGACGCAGGTGATGCAATTAAGCGAGCTGGATCAGCGGATGGCAGCTGATCATGGTGAGCAGCAGCAGGCCACCGGACAGCTGGCTGAGCTGATGCACCGGATTGCCGGAGAGGAGCTGCGGCTGCAGACCCTGTTGGCAGACCAGATCAGCCAGGAAACACAGCTGCAGGCGGTACGCGGTCAGTACGAGACAACGGCAGCACAGCTTGCCGAAGTCGAGCAGGCTGCCCGCAGTTACCGTCAGGAGCGAGAAACCGTGCGCGAGCAGTATGCCGGACTGGCGCTCAAGGTGTCGTCACTGGGCTTGCAGCGCGAACATCTGGAACAGTCGCTTCATGACCGGCACCGCTTGACACTGAACGAGGTACAGGAAAAAGTAGGCAGCCGGATCCTGGACGAGGCTGCGGCGCGGGGACGGCAGGTTGAGCTTGAGCGGCTGGTGGAGGAATTGGGCGAAGTGAACCTGATGGCCATTGAAGAGTACGCCGGCATGGAACAGCGGCATGGGTTTCTGGCCGCACAAAAAGATGATCTTGAGGAATCGCTGCAGGACCTGCAGCAGGCCATCAACCGGATCAACCGCACCACCCGCAAGCGTTTCCTTGAGACCTTTACCCTGGTCAATGAAAAGTTTCAGGAGGTCTTTCCGCGCTTGTTCTGCGGCGGTAAAGCCGAACTGCGTCTGACCGACGAACAGGACCTGCTGGAGACCGGCATTGAGATCATAGTACAGCCGCCCGGCAAGAAACTGTCAAACGTAATGCTCTTGTCCGGCGGTGAAAAAGCACTGACTGCTGTGGCATTGATCTTTGCCATCTTTCTGATCAAGCCGACGCCGTTCTGCCTGCTGGATGAGGTTGATGCACCGCTTGACGATGCCAATATCGGCCGTTTTAACGAGATGGTGCGTGAAATGAGCGCCATCTCGCAGTTCATAATCATCACCCACAACAAGGCTACCATGGCGGTTGCGGACACCCTGTACGGGATCACCATGGAGGAGCCGGGGGCCTCGCGGCTGGTGTCGGTCCGATTGCATTAAGCGCCTGCATCTGGTATGAATTACCGGTTTGCAGCATAACTGAGACGAGGGTTGCCATGCCGTTTCAAACCATACTGAAAGAGTTGGTCGATGTCGTGCCGCGGGCCATCGGGGCTATTGTGGTCGATTGGGAGGGGGAGGCCGTACAGGAGTACTGCCACTGCGACTCGTATGACATCCGTTTTATGGCGGCCCATAAGGGGATTATACTGGCCCGGCTGCGGGAGACCCACGTCGATAACCTGGGGGGAGAGATCGAAGAGGTGATGGTGACCTCTCAGCATCAGGTGTTGCTGATCGGCGCGGTTGATGCCGACTATTCGCTGGTATTACAGGTTGAACGGCCTTGCGTAACGGCTGTTGCCCGCCGACATTTTGCTGCAGCCGTTGCCAGGTTGAAGAAGGAGCTGTAATGGCTGAAGAACGTAAAGGTTTTTTTCAGGGGATGCTGCGCAAGATCAGCGGCGGCGACAATCAGCCGACCGCTGAAGAGCCGGCAGTGCCGGCTGCAGAGCCCCCGGCGATTGCAGTGATGGTCCCGGCTGCTGAAGAGCAGAAAAAACCGGGTTTTTTTGATCGTCTGAAGGCTGGGCTGAAAAAGACGACCGATGGACTGGTGGGGCGGATCGACGCTCTGGTGCTGGGTAAAAAAGAGATTGATGCCAACACCCTGGAGGAGCTGGAAGAGATCCTGATCACCTCGGATATCGGAGTGAAGACCACGGTAGAGCTGATCCGCAGCCTTGAGCAGCGTCTGTCTCGCAACGAACTGAAGGATGGAGCTGCACTGCGTACTGCTTTGAAGGAGGAGTTGCAGAAACGTCTGGATGCGCACCATGACCTGCTGAAAATCGGGGACACGGTACCGTTTGTGATGCTGGTAGTAGGGGTGAACGGTGTCGGCAAGACCACCACCATCGGCAAGCTTGCGGCAAAGTATGCTTCCGAGGGGAAAAAGGTTCTGCTGGCTGCCGGTGATACCTTCCGGGCGGCGGCTGCCGAACAGCTGGAAGTGTGGGGACAGCGGGCCGGTGTGGCCGTCATTCGACACCAGGAAGGGGCTGATCCATCGGCGGTGGCCTTTGATGCCTGCAAGGCCGCCCTCAGTCGTGGAACCGAGCTTCTGATCATCGATACGGCCGGTCGGCTGCATACCAAGGTCAATCTGATGGAGGAGATGAAGAAGATTCACCGGGTGATCGGCAGGGAGATTCCGGGGGCACCCCATGAAACCCTGCTGGTGCTGGATGGTGCAACCGGTCAGAACGCACTCTCCCAGGCCCGGCTGTTCAAGGAGTCAGCCGGTGTTACCGGCCTGGTCCTTACCAAGCTGGACGGCACTGCCAAGGGCGGGATCGTGGTGGCGGTTTCGCATGAGTTTGGCCTGCCGGTACGTTTCATTGGTGTTGGTGAAAGTATCGAAGACCTGCGGGAGTTTGATCCCCGGGAGTTTGTAGATGCCATCTTCCAGACCCCCTAGCCACCGGAGGAGTGAGACCGCAACCCAAATGGGTCTTGACTTTGTCGAAGAAAATCAATACATTATTCAGCCTTTAGAAGGAGGCAGCAGCATGCATACAGAACTTTTTGAAACCCTGGAAGAAAAAATAGGCAGTCTTATCAGTCGTTATACCGCACTTCAGGAGGAACATCAGCGGGTTGTTGAGGAAAATGCCCGGCTGCTCCAGGAACGCGAAGGGCTGAAAGGTCGTGTTGACGCAATCCTCAGCAAGCTTGAAGGTGTCTGATAGATGAAAGCCCATCTGGTTACGGTGCTGGGGCGGGAGATACCAGTCCGCAGTGCAGCGCAACCGGAAAAGGTGCAGCAGATAGAGCTGTTTGTTCACGAACAGGTCGAGGCAATACGGAGCCGGCTTACCACGGCCGATCCCCAGCTGGTGGTTACACTGGCATTGTTGAATCTCGCCGAGGCATATCTTGATCTGCAGTCCCGCTGTCAACCGGATCAGCAGAACGATGCGCGTCTTGGACAGCTGATCAGCAGGCTGGAGCAGGTTCTGGCAGCACCCGGTCTCTTCAGGGAGACTTGATATATATCCAACGCATCAGAAGTATCTGTTTCCTGTTCAGTTGCCGCAGCTGTTACTGCGTGCTGATACCTGCACTGGTGTATATATCCCCGGTTTGAAACCAGCGGCGTCCGGCATGACTTCGGTCAGTCGGCAACGTCTCCGTTCATCCTCCCTGAAGCAGTACCCGCGATCGCCGGTCATCGGCACCGTATAGAAACGATACTTTGAGGGCTTGCCATGCCCAAGGGGGCTGTTCGTTCAGAGTTGATTGCGCGGCGATGCGGATTGTCGCTTGATTGCTGGCGTACTGCCAGTACCGCAGCCCAAGAGCGTCTGATGACGCTGGAACCGTTCCGGCAGGCAGCGGTTGTTGCCCTGTATGCACCGATACAGCAGGAGATCGACACAGCCTTGCTGTTTGCTGCGGCACGGGCGGCGGGCAAACAGGTGCTGTATCCGCAGATCAGAGACAATTTGTTGCAGTTTCGGCTGGTTACGGACCTGCAACAGCTTGCCGGCGGCGCGTACAGTATCCCCGAACCGGGCCTTGCCCATAGCCTCATGCCGCTTGAGCAGGTCGATCTGATCGTGGTGCCGGGGGTGGCCTTTGACCTGCAGGGACAGCGGATCGGTTTTGGCAAAGGGTACTATGACCGCTGCCTGAGTCAGCGGGGCAGACACACAACGCTGGTGGGTCTCTGCCATGATTTTCAGCTGGTTGAGCGGGTTCCGGTTGAAGGACACGACATCAGCATGCAGTATATTGTGACGGAACGCCGTCTGATTACCATTGAAGGAGTTGGCACGTAGCAGCAGGAACCGGCAGAAAGCCGGATTAACATAGAGAGAAGGAGGCGATATGATAACCAGTATCGTCATGGCGCTGGTAATTGTGGCCGTTGCCGGTGTTGCGTATGTAGCAGGTACACGTTTTGGCCGCAAGAGTACGGAAGGATTGGTGGCACAGGCCGAAGAGCTGGCCGCAAAGGTTTTAGAGGATGCCCGCAGGGAAGCGGAAACCATTACCAAAGAAGCGGAGTTGACAGCCAAGAACGCAGCTCTTGAAGCAAAAGAAGTAGCAGAAGGGGAACTGAAGGAAAAGAAGCGGGAGATTCAGAGTCAGGAAAAACGGATTCAGCAGAAGGAAGAACATCTGGACAAGAAGGCGGTCCTGGTGGACCAGAAGGAGATGGACCTGCTCAAGAAAGAGCAGGCAGTCAGCGTTAAAGAACAGGCGCTGGTCCAAAAGGAGGAGCAGGTTGCCAAAGCAGTTGATGAACAGCGCGTCCGGCTGGAGCAGATTTCCGGTATGTCTTCCGAAGAGGCCAAGAATACTCTGATTGAGGCCATGGAGAGCGAGGCCCGGCATGATGCGGCCAAGCGGATCAAGCTGATTGAGGAAGAGGCACGGGAAACCGCCGACAAGAAGTCAAAGGAGATCATAGCCGCAGCGATTCAACGCTATGCCGGTGAGTATGTTTCAGAAAAGTGTGTTTCGGTTGTCCCCTTGCCGTCGGACGAGATGAAAGGGCGGATTATTGGTCGTGAAGGACGCAATATACGGGCACTGGAGGCTGCAACCGGTATTGATCTGATCATAGATGATACCCCCGAGGCGGTTATTCTCTCCGGTTTCAACCCGGTTCGCCGTGAGGTTGCCCGCTTGTCGCTGGAAAAATTGCTGGCCGATGGCCGCATTCATCCCGGTCGGATCGAAGAGGTGGTTTCAAAGTCTGAAGAAGAGGTTGAAAAGGCGATCAAGGAGGCTGGTGAACAGGCTGCCTTTGACCTGGGTGTTCATGGTATCCACCCGGAGATCCTCAAGCTGATCGGCCGCCTCAAGTATCGTACCTCCTACACCCAGAATGTCTATCAGCATTCGCTTGAAGTTGCCTTTTTGTGCGGCATCATGGCGGCGGAGCTGGGAATCAACGTCAAGCAGGCCAAGCGGGCCGGACTGCTGCACGATCTGGGCAAGGCGGTTGACCACGAGGTGGAAGGCTCCCACGCGGTCATCGGTGCTGATCTTGCCCGCAAGTATGGAGAATCTCCCAAAATTGTCCATGCCATTGCTGCCCACCATGAAGATGAAAAACCATCAACCATCCTGGCGGTGCTGGTGCAGGCCGCCGACGCCCTTTCCGGCGCACGTCCCGGTGCGCGACGGGAGATGATGGAATCCTATGTCAAACGGCTGGAAGACCTGGAGCGGATCGCCACCTCCTTTGACGGCGTACAGGGCTCCTTTGCCATCCAGGCCGGTCGTGAGATCCGGGTGATGGTCTCCAGCGACAAGGTCTCTGATGATCAGTCAGTGCTGCTGGCCCGTGATATTGCCAAGAAGATCGAGAGCGAGATGACCTATCCGGGCATGATCAAGGTTAATGTTATCCGTGAGACAAGAGCTACCGAGTATGCCCGCTAGATGTCGGTAAGGATTCTGTTTATAGGTGATATTGTCGGCTCTCCCGGCCGCAGTGCCATCAGCCGGGAGCTGCACCGGCTGGTGGACCGCCACGGGGCTGATATTGTCATTGCCAATGGAGAAAACGCAGCCGGCGGTTTCGGCATCACACCCGATACCGCCAACGAGCTGTATCGTCAGGGGATTTCCCTGCTGACCAGCGGTAATCATATCTGGGACAAGAAAGACAACAGCGGCTATCTGGATCGTGAAGAGCGGCTGATCAGGCCGCTCAATTATCCCCCCGGTACGCCGGGGCGGGGCTTAGCTGTTATCGAGACTCCGGGTGGGGTGAAGGTGGGGGTGCTGAATCTGGAGGGACGGGTCTACATGAAGAATCTGGACTGCCCTTTTCGGGTTGCCGATGCAGAGCTGGAGCAGTTGCGCCGGGAAACGCCGATCATCCTGGTGGATATCCATGCCGAGGCCACCTCGGAAAAGTCGGCGCTGGGTTGGTATCTGGACGGTCGGGTCTCGGCAGTGGTCGGCACCCATACCCATGTCCAGACCGCTGATGAGCGGATCATGCCGAATGGTACGGCCTACATCAGTGATGTGGGTATGACCGGCTCCTTTGATTCGGTGATCGGCATTGACAAACATCAGGCGATTCAGCGTTTTCTGACCCAGCAGCCGGTTAAATTTGATATCCCCAAGAAGGACCTGCGGATCAATGCCGTGGTGATCGTGGTAGAGACCGCAACCGGTAAGGCAGTTAGTATAGAACGGATTAACGTAGCTTGCTGAATAGAGAAGGAGTAGTGCCATGAGTATGACCGTTGCCGAACAGATGGCCGTGATCAAACGCGGCTGTGTCGAACTGTTGGTAGAGAAGGAGATGGAAGACAAGCTGGCCACCGGCCGGCCCCTGATCATCAAGGCCGGCTTTGACCCCACCGCGCCGGACCTGCACCTGGGACATACCGTGCTGATCCAGAAACTGCGTCAGTTCCAGCAGTTGGGGCATGACGTCCATTTCCTGATCGGTGACTTCACCGGCATGATCGGCGACCCCACCGGCAAGTCCGAGACCCGCAAGGTCTTGACCCGCGAGGATGTCCTGCGTAATGCCGAGACCTACAAGGAGCAGGTCTTCAAGATCCTTGACCCGGAAAAAACCAAGGTGGTCTTCAACTCCTCATGGCTGAACGATCTGGGCTGCGGCGGTCTGATTGCCCTGGCCTCCAAGTACACCGTGGCACGGATGCTGGAGCGGGACGACTTTCACAAGCGCTACACCGGCCAGCAACCGATTGCGATCCATGAGTTTCTCTACCCGCTGATCCAGGGCTATGATTCGGTGGCCATGAAGGCCGATGTGGAGCTGGGCGGCACGGACCAGAAATTCAACGTGCTGATGGGGCGTGAACTGCAGCGGGAATGGGGGCAGCCCCCCCAGTGCGTGCTGACCATGCCGCTGCTGGAAGGGCTGGACGGCGTCAACAAGATGTCGAAATCGCTGGGCAACTACATCGGCATCAGCGAATCGCCGGACGAGATCTTCGGCAAGGTCATGTCCATTTCAGACGGGTTGATGCTGCGTTATTACGAACTGCTCTCCGATCAGAGCCTGGCTGCAATCGGAAAGATCAAAACCGGGCTGGCCGATGGCTCGCTGCACCCGATGGCCGCGAAAAAGGCGCTGGGAAGAGAGCTGGTGGATCGTTTCCACGGTGCCGGTCAGGGACAACAGGCTGAAGACAACTTTGTCAAGCGGTTCAAGGAAAACGAGATCCCGGACGAGATGCCGCAGATCAGCTACACTGCAGCTGACTGCCCGGTGTTACTGGTTAAAGCCCTGACCGAGGCGGGCTTAACCAAGTCAAACGGCGAGGCCCGTCGTTCCATAGACCAGAGCGGCGTCAAGCTGAACAATGAAAAAGTCAGTAACGTCAACCTTGAGCTGACTGCAGCCGGCGAATACATTGTGCAGATCGGCAAGCGTCGTTTTGTAAGGATTGTGATCGCCTGATCCAATAACGTTTTAACAGGTGCGAAACCCCGGACGGCTGTGGCTGTACGGGGTTTCGTGTTCTGGCTCGGGGTGCTATCCAGCCGATTCCGGTCGTTGTTCCTCCTTGCGGCAGACCAGTACCATCTTGTTGTGCATCCGCAGCACAGAGCTGTTGATGGCAAGTACCGAAAAACCGGATCGCTCCACAAGCTGCAGCAGCTGAGAAAGCGTAAAGATCTGCTTGTGACGAAACGGGAGTGGCGAGTAGAGCGTCTCAAGGAAAAGCGGGTTGGCTCCGCGACTCAAACGATATGACCACTCACTGATCCGGTAGTAGAGCGCATCACGGCGTGGGGTGTCCAGAACAAGCAGTCCGCCCGGCTTGATCAGGTTGGCAGCCTGCTGCAGCAGCTCAGCAGGAAAATTGACATGCTCAAACACATCCCAGAGGGTCACCAGATCAAAAAAAGCACGAAAGCTCTGCTGCCAGCAGCGTGCATCAACGGTCTCGCCACGCAGCTCAATGCCGAATTTTTCACGGGCAAAGGCCCTAAAAATCACCTGCGGCTCAATTCCCTGCACCACGGCACCTGTTTCAGCCAGCAGGTGTGCAAAGAGTCCGGCTCCGGCACCGATATCAAGGCACTGCTTACCGGACAGGGGAGTCTGGCATTTGACAAGCTGCAGATTTATGCGATGCTGCAGTTCATTCGCCGGGAGACATGCTTCAATGTAGTTCCTGGATTTGTGGTCAATGGGCTGCAGGATTTCATCAGGTACTACAGGCGGCAGATCATCCAGATAGTTGATATAATGGAAGTCACACACCGGACAGGCATAGACCGTTGTCTTCTTGAGCAGATACGTGGGATGGGCAGTCTCTGCACCGCACAGCTTGCAGCGTTCAAAGTTGTAGCTGCACGGATCTGATGCAGGAGACGAATTGTATGCCGGGAAGGTTAACATGGTTGTTCTATAGCACACCTTTCCGATTCTTACAGCTATGCAGGAGCAGTAGATGTCACATTGGACCGTAGGACCAGAAACCGTCAGAATGCTGGAGCTGGGGCACCCCTGGGTGATTGCCGACAGCTTCACCAAACGCTGGCCAAAGGGCAAGGCCGGCGATCTGGTACAGCTGACTGATGAACGCGGCAAACGAATGGCCACGGCCCTGCTGGACCCGGCCGACCGGGTGGTGGCGCGGGTGCTGGCACACAAACCGATGCAGCTTGATCGTGTCTGGCTGCACAAGCGACTGCAGGCAGCCATCAGTCTACGGGAAAATCATGCCGACCTTACGAACACCACCGCCTACCGCCTGGTGAATGCAGAGGGGGACGGCCTGCCCGGCCTGACTGTGGATCGTTATGCGGACTACCTGATGATCCAGCTCTATTGCGAGGGCTGGCGTCCCCATCTGAAGCTGATCACCGGCGTACTGCAGGAGCTGCTGCAACCGACCGGTATCTATGAGAAGACACGTCCCCAGAACACCCGCGAGCTGGAGGCGATCAACGACAGCAAGCGATACGGCCGGCTGTTGTCCGGTACCGCGGCTCCGCAGCGGCTGACCGTGCAGGAAAACGGTCTGAACTTTCTGGTTTCCCTGGAAGAAGGGCTCAACACCGGCCTGTTTCTTGATCAACGCCAGAACCGACGTGAGCTGATGCCCCACATGGCCGGCAAACGTTTCCTGAACCTGTTTGCCTATACCGGCGCTTTTTCCGTGGCTGCTGCTGCAGGCGGTGCAAACCAGGCCACCTCGGTTGATGTCTCACCCGGCTATACCGAGTGGAACCGGGCCAACTTCAGTGCCAACGGTTTGAACCCCAAGAAACATCGTTTTCTGGTGGGAGACTGCCTGGCCAAACTGGCAGAGCTGACCGCAACCGGAGAACGGTTCGATGTCATCCTGATGGACCCGCCCTCTTTCTCGACCACCGGCAAGGGGCGATTCACCACGCGCGGCGGCACCAGCGACCTGGTGGCTGCCTGCCTGCCGCTGCTGACTGACGGCGGTCTGCTGATCTGCTCCTCCAACCACCAGAAAACCGATCTGGCCGACTATCTGAAAGAGCTGCGCCGCGGCGCCCTGCAAGCCGGGACAGAACTGCGGGTGATTGAGCAAAAGGGCCAACCGGTTGATTTTCCCTATCCGGTTACCTTTCCGGAGGGGCGCTACCTCAAGTATCTGGTCTGCGTGAAGGGATAACCGTTGGCTGAAGCACAGGAAAACAGACACGCCATGATTTCCCCTGAAGTCTGGCTGCGACAGCAGGCCCGCTCGGTTACCGGTAAACTGACGGCTGCCGTCGGCTGGAGTCTGACCGTCGGGCTGCTGATCATCATTCAGGCCTGGTTGCTGGCCACCGTCTGCCAGCAGGTGGTGTTGGACGGCCTCGGGCTTGCCCCGGTGCTGCCGTTACTGGGCTGGCTGACCTGCGTGGTGCTGTTGCGGGCAGTCTGCGTTTACCTGAGTGAAGAAGCGGCCATCAATGCGGCAGCACAGGTCAAACAGCAGGTGCGCACGCAACTCTACCAGCGGCTGCTGCAGCTCAAACCGGGCGGTCGGGCCGGTGAGACCGGACCGTTGACCGAACTGGTCACCACCGGCGTTGAGGGGCTGGAGGCCTACATCGCCCGTTTCCTGCCGCAGATGGTGCTGGCCGGGCTGTTGCCGTTGGTCATGCTGATCGTGGTGTTGCCCAGCGAGTGGCGTTCTTCGCTGGTTCTGATTTTTTCAGCCCCCTTTATTCCCCTGTTAATGGTGCTGGTCGGCAAGGGTACCGAAACCCTCAACCGCCGTCAGTTCGGGCTGCTCTCACGATTGGGCGGGCACCTGCTGGATCTGGTGCAGGGCCTGCCCGACCTGAAGATCTTCGGCGCGGCCAGACGGGAGGCCGGGCTGGTCGCCGTTGCCTCTGAGCAGTACCGCAACGCCACCATGAAGGTGCTGCGGGTGGCCTTTTTATCAGCCTTTACCCTTGAGTTCTTTTCCACGGTCGGTACGGCGGTGATCGCCGTGGTGATCGGCTTTCGCCTTCTGGCGGGCGATCTGTCGCTGCTGGACGGCTTGTTCGTGTTGCTGCTGGCGCCGGAGTTCTACCTGCCGCTGCGCAATCTGGGGCTGTCCTACCACAGCCGGATGAACGGGATTGCTGCAGCCGAGCGGATCTTGCCGCTAGTGGATGAATGCAAAAAAACATGTAACGCAGAGACGCAGAGATACAGAGATGACCTTGAAACTGATCAAAAGCAAACCAGTACAAAATTATCTTTCTCCGTTGCTCCGTTGCTCCGTGTCTCAGAAGCTGATCATGCCCCTGAACTTATCTGTGAATCTGTCTCATTCCGGTATGGTGGTGAGCGGGGCGGGGTGCAGGACATCTCACTGACCATCACATCCGGGAGTATGGTTGCCCTGGTCGGTGCCAGCGGCAGCGGCAAGTCAACCCTGGCCCGCCTGCTGCTGGGGCTGGCACAACCGGCATCAGGACGCATCCTGGTCAATGGCATGGACCTGCGTGACAGTGATCAGCAGCAGTGGCGAACAACCCTGGCCTGGGTGCCGCAGCAACCGTTCTTTTTTACGGCCTCGATCCGCGACAACCTGCTGCTGGGCTGCCCATCGGCTGATCAGCAGGCGATCCGGCAGGCCCTGGAGCAGGTGGGGCTTCAGACGGTGCTGCAGGGGCTGCCTGACGGGCTGGATACCCTGCTGGGAGATCAGGGGGCCGGGCTTTCCGGCGGAGAACTGCGGCGGCTGGCCCTGGCACGGGTGCTGCTGCGGGATGCCCGACTGGTGGTACTGGATGAGCCGACAGCCGGTCTGGATGCCGCCAATGAACAGCTGGTGCTGGAGAGCCTGGGCCGTCTGGCTGCGGGCCGCACCCTGCTGATCATCTCCCACCGCGAGCAGACCATCAGTCATTGCCAACAGGTAATTGAACTGGCTGCGGGCCGTCTCGAACGAATCTGCACACCGCGGGAATTTTTGGGGTGGCAGCGATGAGAGAACTGCTGCGTATCCTGCAGCCGGCCAAGAGCCAGCGCATCTGGATGCTGGGCGGTATCCTGCTGGGAGTGGCTGTCATAAGCGCCAATACCCTGCTGATGGCCCTGTCCGGATGGTTTATTGCCTCCATGGCCGTGGCTGGTGCTGCCAAGGTGTCCTTCAATTTCTTTTTTGCCTCTGCCACCATCCGCGCCCTGGCTATCCTGCGTACCGTCGGGCGCTACGGCGAACGACTGGTGACCCATGAGGCTGCCTTCAGGATTCTGGCTGATCTGCGGGTCTGGCTGTTCAAGCGGCTGATTCCCCTGGCTCCGGCCGGGCTGGAGCGCTATGCCGGCGGTGATCTGGCCGGACGGTTGCGGGCCGATCTGGACAGCCTGGAGAGCCTCTATCTGCGGATTCTGGCGCCGCTGCTAACCGGACTGGCCACGATCGTTCTGGCTGCCCTGTTTGCATCCCTCTGGAGCAGATCCGCAGCGGCGGCGTTACTGGGCCTGCTCATGGTCAGCGGGCTGGCGCTGCCGCTTTGGGGACTCCGTATGGCACGGGAGCCGGGCAGGCAATCGGCACAGACTGCCGGTGAGCTGCGCAGCCAGGTGACGCAAGGGCTTCAGGGGGCTGAAGAGCTGCTGTTGCTGGGGGCAGCCGAACAGCACGCCAACCGGGTTGATCAGCTCTCACAGCGGCTGGTGAGGCAGCAGGTCCGTCTGGGCAGCATCAACAGCCTGACCCTGTCCGGGGTAACCCTGCTGACCGGTCTCTGCCTGGCGCTCCTCTGCCTGCTGCTGATCCCCGAGGTACGTCAACAGCAGATCAGCGGCCCCCAGCTGGTGATGCTGCTGCTGTTCAGCGCTGCCTGTTTTGAAGCGGTCGGTCCGCTGGCCCTTTCCCTGCAACTGATCCCTGCGGCAGCCGAATCGATCCGGAGGATTCAGGAACTGGCAACCGCAGCACCGCCGTTGGCAGACCCGTTGGAACCGCAGGTTGCAACGGACAGAAGTATCGTGCTGAATCAGGTCAGCCTGGCATACGCCACCGGTACAACCGCACTGGACAGATTTTCTCTGGAGATTGCCGCAGGTGAACGGGTAGCGGTGATCGGTCCCAGCGGCAGCGGCAAATCATCACTGATTGAACTGTTGCTGCGCTTCAGACCGTATCAGGGCAGTGTGCGGATCGGCGGGGCAGAGTTGCGGGAACTGACACCGGATCAACTTTCACAGTTGGTTGCAGCCGTACCGCAGCAACCGCACCTGTTTAACAGCAGTATCCGTGACAACATCCTGCTGGGGCGTGAGATCAGCGCTGCAGATCTGGCTGCTGTCCTGTCTGACAGCGGTCTTGACCAATGGATTACCAATCTGCCGCAGGGGTTGGACACCCAGGTTGGTGAGACCGGTGGCGGGATATCCGGTGGTGAGGCACGACGGATCGCCCTGGCACGGGCCCTGGTCAGTAATACGCCGATCCTGCTGCTGGATGAGCCAACCGAAGGGCTGGATGGCGCCACTGAGCAAATAGTGGTAGAACGGTTAAGCAGGAGATTGCAGGGGACCACTCTGCTGGTGGTGACCCATCGGCCGGCATGTCTGGCCTTGGCTGAGCGGGTTGTCAGGATCGATGTAGCGCAAGGAGGAACCGTATGAGTCTTGTTATCAACTGGGTAATTTCCGGTATTGCCATTGTCATAGCAGCGTATCTGCTGCCAGGGGTCAAGCTGCAAGGCGGTTTTAAGGCTGCCCTGCTGACGGCCCTGGTGCTGGGTCTGATCAATGCCTTTATCAAACCGGTTCTGTCACTGCTGACACTACCCTTGACGATCCTGACGCTGGGGCTGTTCAGCCTGGTGCTGAACGCCCTGTTGATCATGCTGGTCACCAAGATTGTCCCCGGTTTTCAGGTGCAGGGATTCTGGTGGGCACTGGCCTTCAGTGTAGTGCTTACCCTGGTTAACTGGGTTTTGAGTGTCTTCAGGCAATGAGTGTTGAGATCAACGAAGCAGATATCCGGGTAGAATTTTACCGCGGATCAGGACCGGGTGGCCAGCACCGCAACACCACCGATTCGGCGGTGCGAATCCGGCACCTGCCCACCGGCATTGTGGTGCATGCTGCCGAGAACCGCTCCCAGCTGCGCAATCGCGAAGTAGCCATGGAACGATTGCGGCTGGCGCTGGAGAAGCGCAACCGGGTAGAAAAGAAACGCTTGGCCACGAGGGTGACTAAAGGCCAGAAGCTGCAGCGGGTGGCGGAAAAACGGATGGCAGCACTGCGCAGGAAGATGAGAAGGCCGGAAGAGTAACGTTTTACATCAGAAATGATGCTGCCAGCGCCTGAGCAGCCCCCTTCTCCCGTGTCACCATCTTGTGCCGCTCGTCTGCCGGAATCAGCACCGCCAGATGATCACGGGCGCTGTCAGGGCTACCGGCAATGGCAGATGCCATCTGGAAGAGAATTTTAAGGGGCAGCCCGGCACGATGGCCCTCCACCAGCTTGCCTATTTCAGCGCGGCGCTGGTCTTCACTCCAGGTTTTGTAAATATCTGCACCGATACTTTCGAACACGGGTAATTCCTCCATAGATTGACATGAGGTTGCTTTGGTAGCATGAGCAGCCATGGATGACAACCGCAAAACTAGCGAATCAGGCGCTCAAGCAGCCGGTCGATCTCCTCAAGCACCATGCTGGGCAGCTGGTCGGTCTGTACGATCCGGTTGACCAGATCAGCCTGGATAAAGGCAGGCAGGAGTTTCATGATTTCAGCGGAGTGTTCTGCAGGCAGGCGGGACAACGCCACGGCAATGGTCTGGGGATGTTCATTCAGCAATTCTTTGGCGATACGACGGTAATCCATACTGGCCCCTCTTGTCGGTTTTTGGCATACTACCGCCATTCTTATTTCCCGGCAACTACAGGATCCTATTGTATATGGCACTTATCACCCTGCGCGACATCACCCTGGCCTTTGGCGGCCCGCCCCTGTTTGACGGCATCAACCTGCAGATCGAGCCGGGGGACCGGCTCTGCCTGATGGGCCGCAACGGCAGCGGCAAATCCACCTTGATGAAACTGATCAGCGGCGAACTACCCCCTGAGAGCGGCGAGCTGATCCGCAGCCAGGGGTTACGGGTGGCGCTGGTCTCCCAGGAGATCCCCCGCGATATCCGTGGCACCGTCTTTGAGGTAACGGCACAGCATCCCCATGCCGCCATCGGCACTGAACAGTGGGAGCATGAGCAGCAGGTGGAGCGGGTGTTGAACCGGCTGCACCTGGAACCGGAGGCGGAGTTTGCTACCCTTTCCGGCGGCACCAAACGGCGGGTGCTGCTGGCCCGTGCCCTGGTCAGCAACCCGGACATCCTGCTGCTGGACGAGCCGACCAACCATCTTGATATCGATACGATCCTCTGGCTGGAGGAATTTCTGGCCCGCGAGATCACGACCTGCTTGTTTGTGACCCACGACCGGGCCTTTGCCCGGCGGCTGGCCAATCGCGTGGCGGAGCTGGATCGGGGGAGGATATACTCCTTCAGCTGCGACTACGACCAGTTTGTGGAGCGTCGTGAGGCGCTTTTAGAGGCGGAGATCACCCGCATGGCCCTGTTTGACAAGAAGCTGGCCCGGGAAGAGGCCTGGGTCAGACAGGGGATCAAGGCCCGCCGTACCCGTAACGAAGGTCGGGTGCGAGCCCTGAAGGCCCTGCGTGAGGAGTACCGCCAACGTCGTACCCGGCAAGGGACGGCCCGGATGCAGCTGCAGGAGGCGCAACGTTCCGGCCGGTTGGTGGTGGAGGCCGCAGGCGTCTCGTTCGGTTACGCAGACAAACCGGTAGTTACAGATGTCAGCACCACCATCATGCGGGGGGACAAGATCGGTATCATCGGTCCCAACGGCTCCGGCAAATCAACGCTGCTCAAGCTGCTGCTGGGTGAGCTGCAGCCTCAGACGGGCAGCATCAAACAGGGCACCATGCTGGAGACCCTTTACATGGACCAGCTGCGTGAGCAGCTGGATCCTGACAAGAGTGTGACCGAGAACGTGGGGGACGGTAGCGATACCCTTGTTATCAACGGTAAATCACGCCATATCATCGGCTATCTGCAGGATTTCCTGTTCTCGCCTGAGCGGGCCCGCTCCCCGGTCAGTATCCTGTCCGGGGGCGAGCGTAACCGGCTGCTGTTGGCCAAACTGTTCACCAGGCCGGGCAATCTGCTGGTGCTGGACGAGCCGACCAACGACCTGGATGCCGAAACCCTGGAGCTGCTGGAGGATCTGCTGGTGGAGTATTCCGGTACTCTGCTGCTGGTCAGCCACGATCGGGAATTTCTGAATAACGTGGTCGGATCAACCCTGGCCATCAATCCGGACGGTTCGGTGAAGGAAACGGTGGGCGGGTACGATGACTGGCTGCGTGAACAGCAGACCAGTTCTGCTGCCCCGGACGGGTGTGACAAAAAGCCGGCTCAGGAGAAGGGTAAACCGCAGAAGGAGCGGCCGCGTAAACTGTCGTTCAAAGAGGAACGTGAGCTTGAGGTACTGCCGGAGCGGATTACCGCGTTGGAGGAGGAGCAGCAACAGATCCATGCCACCCTGGCTGATCCGGCTTTCTACAAACAGGCCGGGCCTGAGGTGACAACCCTCAATGCCCGGCTGGAAGAACTGGATACTGCATTACTGGCAGCTTACGAACGCTGGGAAGAACTGGAGGCGCTCCGGTCCGGTCAGAACGGGTAGCCCAACCCCACGTATACCGACGGACCTTCCCGCCCGATCCCCACATCCACCCGGCCCACGATGTTGGGCCGTACTGTGGCCCTGAAGCCGATGCCGGGATTGAATTCAAAATCTCTGGTTCGGGCCTTGGGCAGACTCTCCATCACTGCGCCCAGATCAACAAAAGGGGCCAGCTCCCAGTCGGCAGTCACGTTGAAAACCTCCCAGCGGAACAGTCGAATCCGCTCTTCCAGATTGAGCAGCAGAAAACTGTTGTCAATGAAGCGGTTACGGCCATACCCCCGCAGGGTATTTTCGCCGCCTAATATACTCTGCTCCAGAAACGGCACCTTGCGGTTGTCGCTCTCCCCCAGTGTCTGGTTGTACATCAACCGGAAGACCGAGATGAATCGCTTGCCTTGGTCGTGCGGCAGGTAACCCTTCAGTTCTACCTCATAATGCCGGTAATCTTCAGCGCCACCCAGGGCCTTGATGGTCGGTTCAAAGGTAATTCGTGCGTAGCCGCCGTAGGTGGGCAGGGTTTTGTTGTCATAGGAGCTGTAGATCAGCGAGATGCGCGGAGCATGGGTGGTGAAGCCGTTAACTCCCGGCACTTCACGGGCAGCGAACCGGTCGGTAATGAACGGTACCGAACTGACTGCGCCGTGGCTGATCCCCACCGAGCGGAAGCGATGGCCCAGCTCAAGATAGTAATAACGTCCCAAGAACCAGGTGGCGGAGATGTTGTAGGTTACTTCCCGGTTGGTGTAGTTGGTCTCAAAGGAGTCCGGTGTCCGGGAATGAAAACCGAAAAAACGGGATGAACCATCGGCAAACCAAGCCAGAAAACCTTTCAGCTCCAGCCTGCCGTCCATCAGGCTGATATCGCGGATCTTGGCCTCGTAACCGAAATTTTTCTTCTGGGACTGCGACAGGTTGAATTCGATACTGCGCTCATGGGTAGGATTAAAGGCGCCATACAGGGTGCCAGTCAGACCAAAGTTCTTGTTGTGGTTCAACTGGGGTGCCAGCAGCGAATAGACCTCATCCTGCTGATTGTGGATCAGGAATGCCGTCAGAGCGCCGACCGTGATCCCCTCGTTGGGTGAGGTAGCAATCACCGGCAGGGGAACGGACACCACCTTGACCTGGTCGCCGCAGGATTCATCAGTCAAAAGCGGCAGCTTGTCACGGGGGATAATGCTGGTGCAGCCGGCAAGAAAAAAGCTGCCGACAAGACACCAGACTGCAACAATTCTGTAATGTATTCTAAGGCTTAACATGGCCCTGTTCTACACTGCAACGGTCTGGCTGTCAATGCTTTCAGGTTTGCATGGCAGTAGTTTTGCTGGTATTCTGCCGTCATTCTGACTTGTTGGGACATTGCATGAAACTGAATGCCAAGTTGATACTGATCATGCTCTCACTGCTGGTGCTGGCGGTGATCACCCTGTTCAGCCTGAACCAGTTCTCACAGATGGCGCTGGTGCAGGAGATACAGGACAGCTCCCAGGAGATATCCAAGGCGGTGCAGATCAGTATTGCCGATCTGACTTCAGAGGCCGAGACCTCTCGCCTGACCGGATTTTTTGATGGTGCGCGCCAGAAGGGTATCAACGAGATCAACATCATCAATAGTGACGGCGAGATTATTGATTCCACCAACCCGGACAAAATCGGCAAGATCAAGGATGTCAAGAAACTTGAAACCGGTGTGAAAACCGCACCACGCAAGGCAGAAGGGGCCTCAATCCTGTCTCAGCGCCCCTATGATGTGGTCGTGCCGGTGATTGTGGGTGATGAACATCTGGGGTATGTGCAGGTTAATATGCTGCTGGACAATATCCAGAACATCCAGCGCTCTAACTTCATCAAGCGTCTGGTAGCTACCGCCATGGTCTTTACGGTGGGGATCGCCTTTACCATCTATCTGGCCCGGCGCTATACCGCACCGATCCACCGTCTGGCAGAGGATTTCAAGAAGGTTTCAGCCGGAGATCTGACGGTCACCTTTCCGGTGGAGAGTAAGGACGAGATCGGTGAACTGGCTGCTGCCTTTAACGAGATGGTGGAAAAGCTGCGTGAGCGGGAGGCGCTGGAAAAGCGGCTTTATGAGGCCGAGCACCTCTCCCGGGTGGGGCAACTGGCCTCCGGTATTGCCCACGAGATTCGTAACCCGCTCAACTACATCAGCCTTGCCATTGACCATCTGCGAGCCGAGATGAACGCGAACTGTCCGGAACGCTCGGCCCAGATGACCGATGTGGCGGACAAGATCCGTGAAGAGGTGCGCCGGGCCAACTATATGGTGGTGAATTTCATGAACTATGGTCGGCCCCTCAAGGTGCGCAAGAGTCAGGTCGATTACCGGGATCTACTGGAACGGACTCTGCCGGTGGTGCAGGCCAAGCTGACGGAACAGGGGGCGGTGGTGGAAACACAGATTGAAGCAAATCTGCCGCCGCTGTGGCTTGATCCGGAATTAATGCGTAACTGCATCACCAACTTTCTGACCAATGGCGCACAGGCCATGCCGGCTGGCGGCACCATTACCCTGGGGGCAGTAATGGACCCTGAGCGTGATGGCTGGGCAACGCTGACCTTTGCAGATCAGGGGGTGGGCATTGCGGAAGATGATCTGGAGAAGATTTTTCAACCCTATTTCACTACCAAAGATCTGGGGATCGGCCTGGGTCTGGCCATCACCGAGCGGATCATCAAGGCCCACGGCGGCGAGATAACGGTGGCAAGCAGTCCCGGTAAAGGTACGGTCTTTACTGTGCGGCTGCCGATGGAGGAAGGCAGGGGATGAAACACTACTTTGAAACCTTTCTTAAGGTAGTCGATGCTTTGGAAAAGTTTGGGGTTGAGTATGTGCTGATTGGCGGGTATGCCGTAATTATCCATGGCTTTCCGCGATTTACTGAAGATATGGATCTGTTTGTTCGTCTCGAACAGGATAATATCGCTCGGCTGCGCCATGCCCTGGACGATGTGTTTCATGATACCAGCCTGCAGGAACTGACTGCGACGGAGATTGACCAGTATCCGGTTATTCGCTATGGAGCACCGAATGGTTTTTTAATCGATGTCATCGCTCGCATTGGTGAGATGTATCGTTTTGATGACATTGAGTATGAAGAGCTGCAGATTGAGGGGCATACCTTAAGGATTGCAACACCGGAAATGCTATTCAGGATGAAGCAGGGTACGGTTCGTCCGCAGGATCATCGTGACGCGCTATTTTTGCAGGAGCTTATGCGACAACGGGGCACTGCAGGTGGATCCAATGGGGATTAGAAAATTCACCAGTTTTGAAGAGGCTGAGCAAGCATTATGGGAATTCAACCCAGACCGCGCCTATTACAGTCGTCTGCGGGACCTGTTCGGCCTTGCTGAAAAGCTTTATACAGGCCACGTTGAAAAAGGAATCAGAAAATATCGTTCTATAGAGGAGCGTGATGATTTGATGGGGAAACGGTCATGAACGGAAGCATTCTGATTGTTGATGATGAAAAGGGACAGCGTGAGATCCTGACCATGATCCTGCGGGGGGAGGGGTACGAGACTTCCGAGGCATCATGCGTGCCGGAGGCCCAGCTGCTTCTGGGTAAACGTGAATTTGACCTGATCCTGACCGACCTGAAGATGCAGGGCCAGAGTGGCCTTGATCTGCTGGAGCAGGTCATGGCTGACGATCCGCAACAATGTGTGATCATGATGACGGCCCATGGTACGGTGGATTCGGCAGTCGGCGCCATGAAGCGGGGGGCCTTTGATTACCTGGAAAAACCGCTGGAGCGAGACAATCTGCTGCTGACCCTGCGGCGGGCCTTTGAGCGGATTACCCTGGTGCGCGAAAACCGGGTGCTGCAGAAGCGGGTGGCCGCCATTGAGCGGATTCCCTCCATTATTGGTGACCATCCCAAGATGAAAGAGGTCTACCGGATCATTACCAAGATTGCGGCCACCACATCCACGGTGCTGATCTACGGTGAGTCAGGTACCGGCAAGGAACTGGTGGCTCGGGCTATCCATGATCGCTCAGCCCGTAAAGACCAACCTTTTATGGCGATCAACTGCGCTGCCATCCCTGAAACACTGATTGAAAGTGAGCTGTTCGGCCATGAAAAAGGCAGCTTTACCGGTGCCAGTGCACGGGAGATCGGCATTCTGGAGGCTGCCAACGGCGGCACGGTCTTCCTGGACGAGATCGGCGAGATGAACGTCTCCATGCAGGCCAAGCTGCTGCGGGCCATCCAGGAAAAGGAGATCCGCCGGGTTGGAGGCAAGGTCAACCTGCCGCTTGATGTGCGGATCATCTCTGCCACCAACCGTGATCTTGAACAGGAGATCAAGAAGGGCAGCTTCCGTGAGGATCTCTTCTACCGCCTGAATGTGATCCGGATTGTGCTGCCGCCCCTGCGTGAACGGGGCAGTGACGTCGCTACCCTGGCTGATTTCTTTGTTGGCAAATATCGTGATGCCTCCGGCATTGCAGTGGAAGGGATCGCCAAGCCGGCGCTCAAGCTGCTGATGAACTACACCTGGCCCGGTAATGTCCGCCAGCTTGAATCAGTGATTGAGCGAGCCGTGCTGATGGCTGAAGGGACCATCATCCAGCCCGATGATCTGCCGACTGAGATCACCGCCGTTGTCGCAGTCGGCGGCGTTGTGCCGTTTGAGCTGCCGCCCGAAGGGATCAACTTTGACGAGATGGAAAAGGCCTTGATCTTCAAGGCCATGGAACGGGCCGACTGGGTGATCGGTAAGGCCGCCCCGCTCTTGGGGCTCTCCTACAAGACCCTGCAGTACCGGTTGGAAAAACACGGGATTGAGAAACCGGAAAAACGTGGAAGATGAACCGTCAATACAGTCCGTACCGACAGCTATTCGCCCTAACGAGCGAAACGCATTCACCACCAACCGAGCCAATGGCTATGATTGGATTACCCTGCGTAAACTATAATGGTACCATACCGGCACCAGCCGGATCGGTAAGGACCTGCTGAACCACAGCTTCATGATCTCCGGTCTGGCGGGGGTCAGTATCTCCGCCGTAATTGCTTCTATGATCTCGCGCATTAAAAAAGGGGGCTATCCACAAAGGCAGCCCCCGCATGTCGCTTGCCGAGAGTACAGTTACTTCTTTTTCTCTGTCTGTGTATCCAGCTGCTGTACCAGCTCAGCGGTCATATCGACCAGTTCGGTTCCCGGTCCGGCAAACAGCAGCTCCCGATTGATCACAATCGCTGCCACCCCTGTATCTTTACCCAGCTGTCCAGCCGCCTTACCCACGGCCTCAAACAGCTCCTGCGTCAGCTTTTGCTGCTGCTCCATCAGCTCCTTCTCAGCCTTCATGCCAAATTTCTGGAATTCCTCAACCTTCTTCTGGAACTCTTTCTGCTTGGCTTCACGCTGCTGGGGCGACAGGCCGGGAAGCTGACGCTCAGTATCAGACCTGAACTTGTCCAGTTGCCTCTTACGCGTATCGACCTGCTTCTGTAACTTGGTCTGCTGGGATTTGACCTGTGTCTGGGCGTTCTTGCCCATCCCTGACTCTGCAGAGACCTTGGCAAGATCAACCACACCGATGCGGGTTACAGCAGCTTGCGGCAATGGGGTTTGCGCCGGCTGGAGCAGGGAGAGGCCGGGCGAGGTTTGCAGCAAGGATGGCCGTGAGGGTTCGGCAGCAGGAGCAGGCGGCTCATCAGCAGCTCTCGCCATCAGCGCCGTGCAGAAGATCAGGCCGAAACAGACAGTGCTACAGATCAATTTTCGCATTACTTACCTTTCCACAGGTTTGAAACCTGTACGAACAACTATACTCAGTTAACCCTGAATTTGCTGACCATTTGCTGCAGTTCAGAAGAGGAAGCTGCCATCCGGGCTGCAGCAGCCTTGGTCTCATCGGCACCGTCAGCAGCACCACGAATGACGCTGGTGATGCCATGCATGCTGCCGGATATGTCTGCTGTGGCAGTAGATTGCTGTGCAGCAGCAGCAGCCACCTGTGAGACCTGATTACGCAGTTCGCAGATCTTGGTGCGTATAGCGCCGATCGCCTCACAGGAAAGGCGCACACCTTCGCCGCCTTGATGCACGCTGCCGGAGCTTTGTTCCATGGAGCCGACCACGGTCCTGACATCCCGCTGCAGGGCGGTAATAATGCTCTGAATCTCACGGGTGGCAGTGGTGGTCCGCTCGGCCAGCCTGCGCACTTCATCGGCTACAACGGCAAAGCCGCGCCCCTGTTCAC
>DIUB01000069.1:14716-19656 GCA_002422265.1 Geobacter sp. UBA6169 | reverse complement strand
GGAATGGTCAGCTCACCGGACAGATACCGTCCAGTCAGGGAGGCCGGGTTGTCCATGATCTCTTTCGGCGTGCCCTGGGCCACCACCTCACCGCCGTGCACCCCGGCACCGGGCCCCATATCCAGCACATGATCGGCGGCCAGGATGGTGTNNTCATCATGCTCCACCACCAGCACGGTGTTGCCGATATCCCGCAGGTGGCGCAGGGTGGTCAGCAGCCGGTCATTGTCCCGCTGGTGCAGACCGATGGACGGTTCATCCAGGATATACAGCACCCCCACCAGTGAAGAGCCGATCTGGGTCGCCAGCCTGATCCGCTGGCCTTCACCGCCGGACAGGGTGCCGGAGGTGCGATCCAGCGACAAATAGTCCAGCCCCACATTGACCAGGAAGCCCAGGCGTTCGTTGATCTCCTTCAAGATCCGGCGGGCGATCTCCTGGTCCTTGTCCGACAGCTCAAGCTGTTTGAAGAAGGCCTGACAATCGCGGATCGACCGGGCCGTGACCTGCTGGATGTTCTGCCCCCCCACCAGGATATGCAGGGCCTCCGGTTTTAAGCGGGCACCGTTGCAGGTGGGGCAGGGCATCACATTCATGTACGGTTCCAGCTCCTCACGAATCGCTTCTGATTCGGTCTCGCGGAAGCGGCGTTCCAGGTTGTTCAGCACCCCTTCAAACGGTTTCTGGTAGGTATGGCGTTTGCCGCGGTTGTCTTCCCACCAGAAGGTCACCTGCTCCTCGCCGCTGCCATAGAGCAACAGATCGCGAATCCGCTGGTCAAGCTCCTTGAACGGGGTATTCAGATCAAACTGGTAGAACTGGGCCAGGCACTCCAGGGTCATCTGGTGGAACGGTGAGGCCAGCCGCTTTTCCCACGGTGCAATGGCCCCCTCCCGCAGTGACAGCAGCTGGTTGGGCACCACCAGTTCGGCATCAAAGTACATCCGGGTACCCAGGCCGGTACAGTCCGGGCAGGCGCCGTAGGGGTTGTTGAAGGAGAACATGCGGGGCGCGATTTCAGGGTAGGAGATGCCGCACTCGATGCAGGCCAGTTTTTCAGAGAAGATGAGGGTTGCTGCTTTGTCGGACTTTTCAGGCGGGTCAGACCGGTCAGACAAAACTTCCACTTTGACGATCCCCTCGGCATGGGCCAGGGCGGTCTCCAGCGAATCTGCCAGACGCCGGCTGATTCCTTCCTTGACCACCAGCCGGTCCACCACGATGTCGATATCGTGCTTTTTCTTCTTGTCCAGCTCGATCTCTTCGGACAACTCCCGCTGCTGTCCATCAATCACTACCCGGGTAAAGCCTTCCTTGCGCAGCTGCTGCAGCTCCTTTTTGTACTCACCCTTACGGCCCCGGATCATGGGGGAGAGCAGCAGCAGCTTGGTCCCCTCCGGCAACGCCAGAATCCGGTCCACCATCTGGGAGACGGTCTGGGCCGTGATCGGTTTGCCGCAGCTGTGGCAGTGGGGCTGACCGATCCGGGCAAACAGCAGACGCAGGTAGTCGTAAATTTCGGTAACGGTGCCGACGGTGGAGCGGGGGTTCTTGGAGGTGGTCTTCTGCTCAATGGAGATGGCCGGGGAAAGCCCTTCAATCGACTCCACATCCGGCTTTTCCATCTGTTCCAGAAACTGGCGGGCATAGGCGGAGAGCGACTCCACATAACGGCGCTGCCCCTCGGCATAGATGGTGTCAAAGGCCAGGGTGGATTTGCCGGAACCGGACAGTCCGGTGATCACCACCAGCTGGTCGCGGGGGATGGTGACGTCAATACATTTGAGGTTGTGCTCACAGGCACCCTTGATGATGATCTGGTCGTGGGGCATGGGTCAGAATGAAATCCCGTCTCGCAGCAGCTGTGCTGCTTTATCAGCCGGTACCGGCTTGCTGAACAGGAAACCCTGCATTTCATCACAGCCGTAGCTTTTAAGCAGGGTAAACTGGTCGTGATCTTCTACTCCCTCTGCGGTTACCTGCAGCTTGAGGTTGTGGGCCATATCAATGATGATCTTGGCAATGGCCATATCATCGGGGTTAGTGGTGATGTCGCGCACAAAGGAACGATCGATCTTGAGGCGCCCCAGGGGGAAATGCTTGAGGTAGGACAGTGAGGAATAGCCGGTTCCGAAGTCATCAATGGACAGGGAACAGCCCATGGCGGCGAGGGCCTGCAGCAGCTGCAGGTTTTCAGCGGCATTGCGCATCAGAATACTCTCGGTCAGCTCCAGTTCCAGCCAACGGGCATCCAGCCCGGTCTCCAACAGAATCGCCGCCACAACATCATCCAGTCTGCTGCGGAACTGTCTGCCGGACAGGTTGACCGCCATCCTGGCCGGAGGCAGCCCCCGTTCCTGCCAGGCTTTGATCTGTTTGCAGGCGGAACGGATGACCCACTCTCCGATGGAGAGGATCAGGCCGGTCTCTTCAGCCAGGGGGATGAATTTGTCCGGAGAGATCATGCCCAGTTCCGGATGCAGCCACCGCAGCAGAGCCTCAAACCCGACCACGGCGCCGGTCTGTACATCAATCTGCGGCTGATAGTACAGCTGGAATTCATTCCGGTCTAGGGCCTTTCGCAGCGAACTTTCCAGTACCATCCGCTCCATCACCTTTACATTCAGGTCGCTGGAGAAAAACTGGAAGTTGTTACGATCCATGTCTTTGGCCTGGTACATGGCCAGATCGGCATGCTTCAGCAGGGTCTGTACATCAATGCCGTCGTTGGGATAGACGGCGATACCGATGCTGGCGGTCAGGTACAGCTCCTGCCCTTCGATTACGAAAGGTTCTGAGATGATCCCCAGCACCTTGGTGGCAGCACTGCTGATGCCGTCTTCATCAGCAACCATGCTCAGGATAATCACAAATTCGTCACCGCCGATGCGGGCCAGGGTATCACTTTCCCGCACACAGACCCGCAGACGTTCGGCCACGGTACGCAAAAGTTCGTCACCGGCACGATGGCCCAGTGAATCATTGATCCCCTTGAAGCGGTCAAGGTCGAGGAACAGTATGCCGACACTGCCCTGGGAGCGGGCTGCCTGGACAATGGCCTGCTGCAGGCGATCATGCAGCAGGTTACGGTTGGGCAGACCGGTCAGGATGTCGTAATTGGCCAGCTGATGGATTTCCTGCTCTGCCCTGGTTCGTTCCGTGACATCCAGTAGTGTCCCCACCAGTAGTTCCGGGTGGCCGTTGGCATCCTTGACCAGCTCGGCCTGGCTTGCCACCACAATTTCGGTGCCATCGTTGGTACGGATCCGGAAAGTGACGCTCAGGTTGCGGCCGGTCTCTACGGCCGACAGCAGGCTTTTTTTGACAAAAGAGGTGTCGTGCGGATTGATCTGCTTGTAGAACCACTCCAGTGATACCGGAGGTGGTGTCGCCGGAGTGTAGCTGAGGATAGAGAGCAGTTCCGGAGAGAAGGAAAGCCGGTTGGTGTGCAGATCCCACTCCCAGCTGCCGACCCGTGCGATCCGCTGGGCGCGGGCCAGCCTTTGTTCGCTCTGGTGCAGGGCCCGCTCCAGCTGTTGCAGGCGTTGCAGGGTGTCTGCTTCCTGCAGGGTCCGCGAGATCACCACCGGCAGCCGGTCCAGCAGCGTGGTGTCCTTGACCACAAAATCACTGGCCCCCTGTTTGATCATCTGCACGGCCAGGGCGGAATCATCCTGACCGGTAACAATCACGAACGGCACCGTGATATCGCGGGACTGCATGGCGTTGATAAAGGCAGTGCCGGTCATGTCGCTCAAGGTGTAATCAAGCAGCAGCATGCTGACCGGGTGGGAGCTGAGCCAGGCCAGAGCAGCATTGCCGCTGGTGACGGTATGGCAGCGGTACCCTTCATCCTGGAGGGTACCGGCAACCAGCTCGCCAAATGCGACGTTGTCCTCAACGATCAGGATAATGCCGCTGCATGATGGGGGGGCAGAGTCGAGCATCAGTTACCTTTGCAGGCACCAGCCTTCCTTGTTGACCTGCGGAGTGCGGGAAATTGCCAGAGAATCAGGGGGGACATCAGCTGTCACCGTGGTTCCGGCGGCAATGAGAGAGCCGGCCCCTACCCGCACCGGAGCCACCAGCTGCACATCGCTCCCTACGAAGACCCGATCGCCGATGACCGTCTTGTGCTTGTTGGTGCCGTCATAGTTGCAGGTGATGGTGCCGCAACCGATGTTGACCTCGCTGCCGATTTCCGCATCACCCAGATAGGTCAGGTGGGAGGCCTTGGAACCCTTGCCCATGACGATCTTCTTGGTTTCAACAAAATTGCCGATCTTGACCTGGGATTCCAGTACCGACCCCGGGCGAAGATGGGCCATCGGGCCGACAGTGGCCTCTCTTCCCACTATTGCGTCATGCAGCACACTGCCGGCCTTGATGGTAACCTGATCAGCCAGTGTGCTGCCGGCTATCTGTACATTGCTCTCCAGTGTGCAACCGGCACCGATGACGGTTGTGCCCTGCAGCACGCTGCCGGGCCAGATGATGGTGTCAGGGCCGATCTGCACCCCTGCGTCAATATAGGTCTGCTCCGGATCCACCAGCGTCACGCCGGACAGCATCACCTGCCGGTTGATCCGTTGCCGCAACAGTTTCGACGCATGGGCCAGCTGTACCCGGTCATTGACCCCCATGATCTCTTCCGGGTCATCCACCATTACTGCCGCGCAACCGGCATGTTCAGCCACTGCGATCCCCACCAGGTCGGTCAGGTAGTATTCGTTCTGAGCGTTTTCGCTGCCCAGACGACCGATATGAGTCCGCAGGAACGCCAGGTCCATGCAGTAGATACCGCTGTTCACTTCTTCAATGGCCAGCTCTGCCGGTGCGGCATCCTTTTGTTCCACTATCCGGCGCACCCTGCCGTCGGCGTCACGCACAATCCGGCCATAGCCGAACGGTTGGTCAAAGTGGGCTGTCAGCACCGTGAC
>DIUB01000069.1:0-14654 GCA_002422265.1 Geobacter sp. UBA6169 | reverse complement strand
GTGCCCAGCTGTTCCTCCTGCAGTGCCAGCGCTACACTGCTGTCTGCCGAGAAATACTGCTGAACCAGATCAGCCTGATGGCCCGCCACCAGTACTACCCGTTCTGCACCTGCCTGACGTGCGGCAGCCAGTGGCCAGCCGAGCATCGGCATCCCTGCAAGCTGGTGCAGTACCTTCACCAATCCTGATTTCATCCGGGTGCCCTTGCCGGCCGCAAGGATCAGGGCTGCTGCTATCGACATATAGTTCACTCTCCAGTACGTAAATTATCCACGTTTTATAGCCGCAGGGATCAGGAGCGTCAAGCCCTTATCGGAATATCCGGCCTTTACAGCTAAGGTATTTCACCCTATAGTTCAGGCATCTCAAACGTCGCTGGCGGATGAAGGAAGCAATGGGCATTGTGGAAGACCTGCAGATAGCCGAGACCAGGCTGAAGGAGCTGATCACCAGATACGACCAGTATTTTCTGGGGATTGAAAAGCGTGAACCGCTCAAGTTGCTGGACGAGTTTGAAAAACTGATCCGTCGGTACGCCACCACCAGCATCAACAACACGATGCATAAGCACCGCTACAATAACCTGGTTGCCCGTTTTAACAGCTACCGGCAGCACTGGAACCGGACCCTGCGCGAGATTGAAGAGGGACGTTACTCCCGTGACCGGTTCAGGGCGGACCTGCGCGAGGCGCAGCGCAGCAGGTCCGTTCCTGCTGAGCAGGACCGCCCGGACCGTTCTGTCGACTATGAACTGGAGCGTATCTTTACTGAACTGATTGAGGCGCGCCGTGCCTGTAATCTGCCGACAACCGGCATGGACCGGTCACAGCTGGCTGCCACCCTTGAGCGGCAACGGCCGCTCCTGACCCAGAAGCTGGGCTCTGACGAGATCAGGTTCCGGGTGGTGGTTGAGGAGGGAAAACCCAAGATCAAGGCCGGTATCAAACCCAAACAATCCCACGAATAAAGGCTGCACAGCGATCAAGAAACCATGCCCGTATCCCCATCATCCAACACCTTTTGTACTCCAGCTCTGGAAGTAGCTGCCGCACTTGAGCAAAAGGCCCGACTGAAAGTTGCCGGGCTGACCGGCGCAGCAGCAGCATTGCTGATTGCGGAGCTGTCCACTGCTGCCGCGCGTCAGCTGGTGGTAGTGACCGCTGACCAGCAGGCTGCTGATGAGCTGACCAGAGAGCTGCTCTTTTTTGATGCACGGGCGGTAAACCCCTTTCCTGCCTGGGATGTGGCCCCTTTTGAAGCAGCCTCCCCTCACGCCGATATCAGTGGCGCCCGTCTGGCAGCCTTGCATCTGCTGCGTCAAGGCAGCCCCGGTACTCTGGTGCTGCCGGTTATTGCATTGATGCAGCGGGTGGTGCCGCCGGCACTGCTTGCCGATGTTGCGCTCTCGATCCGTATTGGTGACGATCTGGATCGTGATCACCTGCTGGAAGGACTGGTCCGGGCCGGTTACCAGGCCTCTTCGCTGGTGGAGGAGCGGGGCAGTTTTGCTGTGCGGGGGGGGATCCTTGACCTGTTTCCTCCCAGCCTGCCGTTGCCGGTCAGGATCGAGTTTTTTGGTGATACAGTTGAGAGCCTGCGTTGCTTCAATCCCCTTACCCAGCGTTCGGCAGAATCGCTTGATGAACTGCTGTTGCTGCCTTCACGGGAGCTGGTTATTACTCCTGAGGCGTTTCAGCCCGGCATTGCCCGTCTGAAACAGCGGGCCGATGAGCTGGATATTCCGGCTGACCGGCGCCGTCAATTGACCGCTGACCTGCAGGCAACCAGCTATCCACCGGGTGGAGAGTTTTTGCAGCCGTTCTTCTGTCCGCAACAGGCAACCTTGTTTGACTATCTGCAGCAGCCCCTGCTGATTCTGCTTGAGCCCCAGCAGCAGGCAGCAGCAACCACTGCCTTTCAGTCTGCAATCGAGACGGGTCTTGCCCAGGCTGTGGCTGAATCCCGCCTGTGTGCAATACCGGAGCAGCTGTACCTGACACCCGAACAGCTGCGGGGGCTCACGGCAGGTTTTCAGACGGTTGAACTACACCAGCTTGCGGTCTCCGCTTCCGGCGATGATCCGATCCTGTCGATTCGGGTTGAGGAAAACCGCGATCTGCGCATTAGTCTGAGCGGTGATCAGCAGCATCTGCTGGGACCTTTTGCAGAACGGCTGAAGAGCTGGCGTACGGAGGAGTGGCGCAGCATGGTGGTTTGTCATCAGCCGGCTCAGGTGGAGCGGCTGGAGGCGTTGTTCAGCCCCTATGGCATTACCACACAGCGGGTAACCGGTTTTCGCGAAGCAGTTGGTGGAGATGCTCCGGCTGTTGATCTGTTGCTGGCCCTGGGTGAACTGTCGCGGGGTTGCCGGCTGCCAGCCGCCCGGCTGGCTGTGATTGCTGAAGAGGAGCTTTTCGGCAAACGGGTCAGACGTAAAAGCGGTGTCACAGCACTGCGCACCAAGCAGATCCTGGCTTCGCTGGCCGAGCTGAAGCCGGGCGATGCCATGGTGCACGTTGACCACGGCATCGGTATTTATCGGGGCCTGCAGCATCTGAAGACCGGTGCTGTAGAAGGCGATTTTCTGCTTCTGGAGTATGCCGGTAACGATAAATTGTATCTGCCGATTGACCGGTTGGGACTGGTTCAGCGCTATGCCGGCGGTGAAGGCGCCGTGCCGACGCCTGCCAAATTGGGAGGGCCCGGCTGGGAGAAGACCCGCAGCAAGGCCCGCAAACAGATTGAGGAGCTGGCAGCGGAGCTTCTGGAGGTGTATGCCAAGCGGCAGGCCAGCCAGGGGTTTCGTTTTTCGCCCCCCGATGAACTGTTCTGTGAATTTGAGGCCACCTTCCCTTGGGAAGAGACACCGGACCAGCTCTCTGCCATCCAGGATGTGCTGGGTGATATGCAGCACTCCCGCCCCATGGATCGGCTGGTCTGCGGTGATGTGGGCTACGGCAAGACCGAGGTTGCGCTGCGGGCAGCCTTCAAGGCAGTGCTGGACGGCAAGCAGGTAGCCCTGCTGGTGCCCACCACCATCCTGGCACAGCAGCATTTTGAGACCTTCAGTAATCGGCTCAAAGAGTATCCGGTCAGTATCGGTATGCTCTCCCGTTTCCGTACGGCAAAGGAACAAAAGGAGTCGCTCGAACGGTTGAAAGAGGGAAAGCTGGATATGATCATCGGTACCCACCGGTTGCTGCAGAAGGATGTGAGTTTCAAGGATCTGGGGCTTTTGATTGTGGATGAGGAGCAGCGCTTCGGGGTCAAGGACAAGGAACGGATCAAGCAGTACCGGGCCAGTGTGGATATTCTGACCCTGACCGCCACGCCGATCCCCCGCACCCTGCACCTTTCAATGCTGGGGATCCGGGATCTTTCGATTATTGATACCCCCCCGATTGATCGTCAGGCAATCAAGACCGTGGTGGCGCGTGATAGCGACGAACTGATCAGGGATGCGGTCACGCGTGAGCTGGAACGGGGCGGTCAGGTCTTTTATGTCCACAACCGGGTCCAGAGTATCGGCATCGTTGCCGAACGGCTGCGCCGTCTGGTGCCCCAGGCGCGCATCGCGGTTGCTCACGGTCAGATGGAGGAAAAGGAGTTAGAAAAGGTGATGCTGGGCTTTATGCATGGCCAGACCGACCTGCTGCTGACCACCACCATCATTGAGTCCGGGCTGGATATACCCCGGGCCAACACCATGCTGGTGGACCGGGCCGACACCCTTGGTCTGTCTCAGTTGTACCAGTTGCGGGGGCGGATCGGACGCTCCAGTGTGAAAAGCTACGCCTATCTGTTGATTCCCAGCGAGGGGAGTATTACCGGTGATGCACGCGAGCGGCTCAAGATCATTCAGGATATCTCTGAACTGGGGGCCGGGTTCAGAATCGCAACCCACGATCTGGAGCTGCGCGGTGCCGGTGATATGCTGGGGCCCCGTCAATCAGGCACGGTGGCGGATATCGGCTTTGAACTGTATACCCAGATGCTGGAAGAGGCGATTGCAAACCTGAAGGGTGAAGATTTTGAGGATCGTTGTGAGCCTGAGATCAACTTGGCCATTCCGGCCTTTATTCCTGAAACGTATATACCGGATACCAACCAGCGACTGGTACTGTACAAACGGCTGGTACAGGCAGAATCAGCTGCCGAGGTGGCTGATCTGGTCAGTGAGATGCAGGACCGCTACGGCGCGACACCCCTGGCAGTGCAGACTCTGGCGGGGGTCATGGAACTGCGCATCACTCTGAAACAGCTGAAGGTGCAGAAGATTGAGAAGGACGGGAAACGACTCTGTCTGACCTTCCACCCTCGCACTGCAGTCAATCCGGAACGACTGATTACCCTGATTCGTTCCGCGCCGACGGTGTACCAGTTCACTCCGGACCATCGTCTGCTGGTGGCAGTGCCGGTTAATGCCGACAGCACAGTACTGCTTGCCACGGCAGCGGCAACCCTGCATCTGCTGAGTTAGGCACCCGGTACGACAGAATTGGTTCCGAATCTGCCTTGCAACTTTTCAGGCTACTATGGTAAATTCATCAAGTTTCATCAATCTATCATTACAAAAAAGGAGTTACCAACGTGACTATTCGTCCCATGCTGAAACTGCTGGTTATCACCATTGCCGTTGCAGGCCTTGCTGCCTGCCAGGGGAGCAACAGCTCAAGCAGCTCTTCCAAAACCGCTGCCAAAGACGCCAAAGTAGTGGCCACGGTCAATGGCACCAAGATTACCAGTGAAGATTTTGACCGTGAGGTGAAAGCCCTGCCAGAGTATATCCGTGCCATGGCCGATACTCCTCAAGGCAAGAAAGAAATGATTGATACCCTGGTTATGCGGGAGCTGATTCTGCAGCAGGCCTCCAAGGACGGTGTCGACAAGAGTAAAGAGGTGGAAGAAAAACTGGCAGAGCTGAAGAAGCGGATCATTGTCGACACCTACCTGAAGAAGAAGGTTGAGGAACAGTCAAAGCTGAGTGATGAAGAGCTGAAGAAGTTCTATGAGCAGAACCAGGACAAGTTCAAGGCCGGCGAACAGATCAGGGCCAGCCATATTCTGGTTAAATCCGAACAGGAAGCCCAGATCCTGCTTGATCAGCTGAAAAAGGGCGGCAACTTTGAGGAGCTGGCCAAGAGCAAGTCGGTTGACTCTTCTGCTGCCAAAGGCGGCGATCTGGGCTGGTTCGGCAAGGGCAACATGGTGCCGGTCTTTGAAAAGGCTGCCTTTGCCCTGCAGGAAGGTCAGCTCTCCGGCATTGTCAAGAGCGACTTCGGTTACCATATCATCAAGCTGACCGGCAAGCGTCCGGCCGGTCTTCAGCCTTTTGATGAGGTGAAGGATCAGATCAAGGCTGCCATCATGCCTCAGAAGCAGCAGCAGGTCTTTATGCAGCTGAAGGAAGACCTGAAGAAAGGCGCGAAGATCGAATTGACTGAAGATAAGGCTGCTCCGGCTGAGAAGCCTGCAACCCCGGCTCCAGCACCGGCAGACAAGAAGTAACGATATCCGTTTATCTGTACCGTGCGGGATGTCGTGCCTGGCATCCCGCACGCCTTCGAGGTTTACATGCAATTTATCCGTCTGTTCCCCGCTGTACTGCTTCTAGCCGCACTGCTTGCCGGATGCGCCTCTACCCCCGATACTGCTTCACCAGCCGCAATTCTGCCACAACCGGTGCTGGTAGACCCAAAGCTGCCGCCGCTGCCGGCTGGTGCCCAGCCGGTGAACGGCATAGCTGCTATTGTGAATGACGACATCATCACCTTCAGAGAGGTGTTGCGCGAGGCCCAGCCGGCTATCATGGAGGCCCAGAAAAAGGGGCTGGTTGACGACAAGACCCGCTATGAGCTGCGGTTGTCTGTGCGTGATCGTCTGATCGAAAAGCTTTTGACCGATCAGAAGGTCAAGGAACTGGGGATCAGGATAGGCGATGATGAGATCCGCCAGGCCATTGATGATGTGAAACGTCAGAACAACAATATGAGCCATGACCAGCTTGAGGCCGCCCTGAAGGCTCAGGGTTTCACCATGGCCCAGTATGAGGCGCAGCTTCGCGAACAACTGGAACGGCTGCGCCTTGTCAGTATGGAGGTGCGGGCCAAGGTGCATGTCAGTGACAAGGAGGCTGAGGAGTACTACCAGACTCACCGTGAAAAGTATGCTGAAGACGAGCTGTTCAAGGCACGGCATATTTTTATCAGGGTAGATGAAAAGGCGCCGCCTGAGGAGATCCGCCTGGCTATGCAAAAGGCCCTGGCCGTTCTGCACGAGGCTCGTCAGGGTAAGGACTTTGTCGCTCTTGCCAAGGAGTATTCCGATGATCCGGCGGCCAAGACCGACGGGGGAGATCTGGGAACCTTCAAGCGGGGCGAGATGCTGGCAGACCTTGAAAAAGCCATTTTGCCACTCAAGCCGGGCGAAGTAGGAGAGCTGGTTTCGACTCCTTCCGGCCTGCATATCGTTAAACTTGATGATCGCAGAAGCGGTGCCTACAAGCCGTTTGAAACCGTAAAGGCAGACATTCGTGAGCTGCTCTACCGCCAGCGCCAGGATGAACGCTTTACCGCCTGGATGAAAGAGCTGCGGGCTAAAGCCAGTATTATTATCAAGGATGGCAGCGGTCTGATCTGATTCGAGGGTTTGAGAGGCAAGACGTACAACGCCCCTGTTGCCAAAGGCAGCAGGGGCGTTGTACGTCTTGGTTGTGCAGACCGATGTGCTGTTTCAGGCGCGATTACGGAGATACTTCAGAAACTCTTCCTTGCTGAGCTGTTTTTTGCTGACCAGATGGGCGATTTCACGGCTCATGGCAGCCTTTTCACCTTCTTTGAACTCATCCTTTATCAGGATGAATACCGGTGTGTTACGACTGTACGGGAAGAGACGGAATTTTTCCAGCAGCTCAAAGGCCGACATGTCGGGTAGCATCAGGTTACTGAAGGCCAGGTATTTGGGGTGCAGCGATATCAGGGCAAGGGCCTCTTTGCCGGTATAGCCCTTAATGACCTCGAAACCAAGTGACTCCAACAGCTTTGAGAGCTTTTCCTCGCCACTGCGGGAAACCACCAGTGCCTGCAGATCCCAGGTCTCAGCCTCTTCAGTCAGCCCATAGACCGCCAGTCGATCAAGCAGATAGTCAGCATCGAGGGGTACGGTAAAGAACCCTGCCAACGGAAAGACCCCCCCCACTTTCCCGGTCTGACTCAGAAAAACCGGCAAAATCGGAGTGTTGCGGTGTTTTGGGTTGGATTTGATGCTGGTCAGCAGCCCCCAGCCGTCATCAGAATGGGGCGATATATCCAGCACTATCCCCAAGGGGCGCCGGTCATTCAACCAGCTGAAATCGGCTAGACGTACAGTGTAACCGGCAGCTTCAAGGTACTCGCGGATGATCAGGTCACGTCCCTGGTCAGGTTCTACCCCCATAACCCATAGTTCTGGTGCCTGCTCAGTCTGACGGAGAGGACTCGTCATCGGCGTACCGTCATCCGTTTCTGCATACGGCCACCCATGGAAGCCATTTGGTGCTTCTGCAGTTGTCCCATACTTTCCAGATGAAACTGGTACCAGGGATCGCCAAAGCTACGCATCTTCATTTTGCGGCCATTCTGCAGATGATCCAGATTTTCTGTCAGGTGCTGGTCTCCAGGCAGTTTTTTCAGCCCTTTCTCAAGCACCGTAATAGCCTTGTTGCGTTCTCCGCACTCCTCGGCCAGGCAATAGGCGTACAGATTCCAGAGCAGCGACTCTTTGCCATTCCATTGCACTGCCTTGTCAAAGGTCTTTTCCATCTTGTCGCGTTTCTGGCGCTTCATGTAACTGATGGCCAGCATCCCCATGGCGATCCAGTTTTTGAAAAAGGCCTTTTCCAGGTAGGGAAACGCATTGGCAAAGTCGCGACGAATGTAGTAGGCCATACCGATCTGGGAGTTGATCTGGTCTGCCACATACAGCTGCCAGGGGCCAAAGCGCAGGGCCTCCTTCATCTCGCGGACGGCCTTCTCGAAACGCTGGGCTTGCAGATCCCGCCCTGCCTGTTCCAGCACCACCATCAGTTTTTTGCTGATGTAGCGTGAGAGAAAGAAGAATGATACGGAAAAGACCACCAGTGCGATCATCAATGATCCCCACCAGGTAAGTTGAACTGCCAGCAACAGTATAAGAAAAACAAGCAAGCCGGTGGCAGCACAGATCAGGATCGAGTACATGCAGAAGACCTCATTGATGTGGTAAGATAGGGCAGCATACAGCGACGAGAACGGGCAAAACGGCTAACCGTTACGGCTCACGGTGGTGTGCTTTGCTATAATCAGTCGTTTACCCGGAATAAGTGTGACCGTGTTCTTCAGGTTGTTCCAGGCAGTCAGGAGTTTCGTTGAAACCTTGAAACGTCGTGCCAGACCGTACAAGGTATCGCCTTTTTGCACGGTATAATACTGGATAACTGGTGTTTCAGGCGTACTGCGCCTGGTTGCAACAACCGGTTTGCGGCTGCCTTCATGGGCAAAATCAACCGTGTGCCGTGCCGGCACCACGAGGGTTTTGCCGGCTATTTTGGTTTTGCGTCCTATGCTGTTGAGGTCAGCCAGTTCTCCGGCTGTGATACCGAATCGTTTGGCAACCACCTTGAGTGTATCGCGCCGGCCGGCTTTGTAGCGACTATACAGCTTTTTTTCACTGAAACGCTGTTCATCCGGAATAGCAGCGATTCCCTGTTGAAAGCGATCAGCGCTCCCTTTGGGAATCTTTAGTTCGTAATCAGGATAATTGGGGGGGGTACACCAGTGACGCAAAGCCGGGTTCAGCTCTTTGATGGTCTGGTAGGTGGTGCCGGTAAGCCGGGCAACCAGCTCAAGATCGGTGCGACCGCTTACCGTGACCGTGTCGAATTCAACTGCCGGCACGGCTGTTATCTCGGTAAAGCCGTACTTGGCCGGGTCTTTGGCAATGATAGCCGCCGCAAGTAGTTTAGGCACATACTCCTTGGTCTCGCGCTTCAGGTAGGACCCTTTGGAAATCTCCCAGAAATCGTCGGTATCGTACTTGCTGATCGCGCGAAAAATCTTGTTTTCACCGGCATTGTACCCTGCTGCCGCAAGATACCAGTCATTATTGAACATGCCGTAAAGATCCTTGAGATACATGGCGGCAGCCATGGTGGCTTTGACCGGATCCTTGCGTTCATCTACCCATTGGTCTATACGTAGCGAGTAGCGCCTGCCGGTGGCCGACATAAACTGCCAGGGACCGACGGCGTTTGCCCAGGAGCGGGCATGTAGTTGAAAACCGCTTTCGATCATGGCTACATAAACTAGTTCATCCGGCAACCCTTCCTTGCGTAAAATCTCCTTCATCATGGGTAGATAGCGGGTGGACCTGGTCAGCCAGTGAGCGTAGGTGTTACGGCCCTTGGTTTGAAAGTAGTTGATAAAGTAGTTGACCTGATCGTTTATTGCCAGAGGGATGTCATCGGCCTGTACATCATCAGGCAAGTCAAGATCTCCCGGCAGTTCTGATCCGTTCTCATGCAGTTCTTCAAGCGTGAACAGGGCAGACGGCATTTCCCGGCGAGCCTCAGCCTGCTTGTTGATGCGACTGGCAGTCGTATGGGGTTGCACCAGCTCATTCAACAACGCCTGGGTCGGTTCAGCTGCCGCTGCCGCACCCGCCATGGTCAAGGCAGCAGCTATGCCGGTCATCAGTATGCGCATGAGTTTAGTACCAGGATTCCTTAAAAGTGGGGCGCATTATAGACTATCGGGGGCAGCCTGTCAAACTGGTGTAATTTGCTGTAATTAAAGAAAAAGCGGGTCACCCGGTTGGTGTGCCCGCTTCTGTCTGTCGCTCTAAGCCGGTTAAGCGCTGTGCTTTTCTTTCTCTTTCTGAATCGCCTCACGACCGGCTTCTATGGCAGAAGAGAGAATAGACTTTTTTTCCAGAATCGTCTCCTTGCTGTCTTCAAGAGTTGCCTTGATCTTGGCCTGAGCCTCCCGGGCATATTCCTTGATCTTGTCGACAGCATCATCAGTCAGATCGCTGATCTGCTCACGTACTTCACTTCCGCTTTTGGGTGAGTAAAGCAGTGCCAGGCCTGCCCCCAGTGCTGCGCCGGCCAGGAAAGAAACCAGTACGGTGCTTGCGGATACTCCATTGTCGTCATGTGCCATGTTCATGCTCCTTTCATTGTGCGTTTCAGGTAATGTTCAAGCAGGTACTTCCCAGCAACTTTTGCGCCTGCTGCCACGGCCCCGGCCTGATTCAGCACACTGGTAACCGTGCCGACCGAGCGGTTGATCGACGTCAGTTGGGTGCCGGTATCGCCGAGAGCAGTCATGAAGCGCTTGACATCATCAGTATGTTCAGCAACGCCGCCGCCAACGGTTTTCAGTTCTTCCAGTACCTGGTTCAGCTCCCTGATAGTCGGCTTCAGTTCGGTGGTCAGCAGATCGGCAAGGGCCGCAACCGATTGGGATGATTTTCTGAGACTCTGGATAGCCGGAATCAGGACGATAACCAGCACTACAAATGCAGCAGCAGCGATAAGTGCAGCAAGTGACTCAGGTGACATTCAACAAACTCCTTTCAGCAGGTGTATGAGTACTTAAGTATACCTGATACTGGCGGTTGCGCAAGTGATACCGCTGGGCCGGCTGCAATAAAAACTGCAGGCATCACATCTCTATCCCGATTCGCGCCGGAAGTCCGTTCTGGTAATAATGCTTGATCTCACGCATTTCAGTGACCAGATCTGCTGCCTGCAGCAGTTGCTCATCAGCATTTCTGCCGGTCAACACCAGTTCGACCCGCTCCGGTTTGTTGCGGATCAACTCCAGTGCCTGCTCTAGATCAATCAGACCAAACCGGATCGCTCCGAGCAATTCATCGCAGATAAACAGATCATAGCTGCCTGAGTTGAGCAGGTCCTGCGCCTGCTGTAAAGCCTGCTGTGCCAGTGACCGGTCTTCAGCCAACGTTTCCGGTCGCACCCAGCCTGGCCTGCCGGTGCTGATAATGGTGAAGCCGGGCTGCAGCCGTTCGGCTATCAAATGTTCGCCATAGGGACCTCCCCCCTTGATGAACTGAAAAAAGCAGACCTTAAGCCCTCTACCCAGTGCCCGCAGGGCGAGTCCTAATGCGGCAGTCGTCTTTCCTTTGCCGTTGCCTGTGTAGATTTGAACCTGCCCCTGGTACGCTACCGGCTGTCCTGTTTCCATGGCTGAACCTCCCTCTGCTTCATTTGAAATATATACCAACTGTCGGATAGAACGGTCAAGGAGTTGCCGATTGTCGGAATAAGGCTATACTCTCCTGACAACTATCCAACAGGGAGGCTTTCATGTCATTCTTGACCGCCATTCGTTCTGCCTGTCAAACGGCCAACAGCCTTGCACGTCGCAATGCCGAGTGGCTGCATCGTCAGATGTCTCCTTATTTTTTTCAGGCCATGGCCGATGAACCCAATGCTTTGATTACACTGATTCGCGAGATGGACTCCCTGCAGTTTAATCGTCGTCTGATCCTGGCAGACCATGACAAACGACTGATTCTGGCTTGTGTGGATGAACCAGGCTCTCTTCTCAATATCCTGAAAACAATCGAGACGAACCAACTCTCGTATGCCATGTTTGCTCACTCTCACGCTCCTATGCCGGAGATGCAGCATGAATTGGAAGTGCAGCGCTTTGAGTTTGACCTGAAGCCAAACGAATTGATCAGAGACTTTGATGCCTGTCGTATTCCGCTAAAACTGCAGCGAGAGATCATGCGCAAGCTGCAGGAGATCGACCATACAGTTGAGCCGGCGACAGCCCTGCGTCTGTTGCAAGTACTCTGGTTGAATGCCTCTGACCAGATCTGTCTGGCACCTCCCAGGCGTACTGCATGGCTGATCTGGCTGCTTGAGCGAGGCAACGCATCGGGTGGTATGTACCTTGATCTGCGTCCAGTGGAACACAACGGCATCACGGAAACCCGCCTGCTTTTTGCCGTTGGCAATCCTCCCCAGGAGGCGTTCCTGGCCCAGGTGGTGGAGGTCTTTAATCGACTTGAGATCGGTATCCGCAGAGCATACTGTCTGACCGTAAGCAATGGTATCCATCCCTATTTTCTGGGCACTTTTTTTGTACGGCATCGGCACGGGGCAGAACTGCTGCCCGGATCACCACGTGCCGAGCAACTGCAGCTTGAACTCTGCAACACCCAGATACTGAACACCGGTAGCCCTTTGTACCGCGACTGGGTCAACAGTGGCATCATGGCTGGTGATGATGCAGCGCTGATCCAGGCCTTTATCAGTTTCTGCCACACCAGTCTGGCGCACAACCAGCCGGAGCGGTTCGGTCTTGATGACATACAGACCGCATTCTATACGCATCCTGAAATGGCGACCCGGCTGCTGCAGCTGTTTCGTGTCCGTTTTAACCCCGATACCTGTTCAGGCAACACTGAGTACACAGCGCTTGCCGAGCAACTTACCGCCAATATTCGTGACTACAACACCGGACATCGCTGGCTTGACGAGATTCGACGCGATATTTATCGTTGTTGTCTGCTGTTCATTACCCACACCTTGAAAACAAATTTTTTTGTTGTTGAAAAGCAGGCCTTGGCATTCCGGCTTGATCCTGCCTACTTGCGGGAGCTTGGGGGTGCGTTTACCGATGATCTGCCGTCCGTACTGCCGTTCAGGGTTACCTTTTTCTACAGCCGGTATGGTTACGGCTATCATATCGGATTTTCAGACATTGCCCGCGGCGGTTGGCGTACCATTATCGCCAGAACGGCAGATGATGCAGTTACGGCAGCAAATACGCTTTTCAGGGAGGTGTATGTGCTTGCGCATACCCAACATCTGAAAAACAAGGATATCTACGAGGGCGGCTCCAAGATGGTGCTGATCATGGATGCTGCCGACAGACAGACAGATCTGATTAACCGGCTATACAAGCTGCAGTATGGAACGGCTAACGCCTTTCTTGACATCTTTACGACAGAGCATGGGCATGCACGGGATCTGCGGGTGGTTGATTACTACGGTGATGATGAGCCAATTGAACTGGGGCCCGACGAGAATATGCACGATACCATGATTGAGGCGATTGCTGCCCTCTCGCGTAAACGCCATTATCTGCTGGGAGTCGGTATCATCTCAAGCAAGCGGTTCGGTATCAACCACAAGCAGTATGGTGTTACCTCAACCGGCGTCATGACCTTTGCCGAGGTAGTTATGGCAGAACAGGGAATTGATATCGGCCGAGATCCCTTTCGTGTGAAGCTTACCGGCGGACCTAACGGTGATGTGGCCGGCAACTGCCTGCGCATCCTGCTGGAACAGTGTCCAGAGGCGCGGATTGTTATGGTGCTGGACGGCACTGCTGCCGGATATGACCCGAACGGACTGAGCCGGGATGAGTTGCACCGTCTGGTGCTTAACAGTGACCTGGAACGCTTTGACCCTGAGCGGCTGGGGCCGGGTGGTCTGCTGCTGTTCAGAACCATGATAAAGACTGAAGGGCTGAGGGAGCTGCATCGCCGGGTAGAACGTCGTGCTGACGGTAGCTTGCATGAGAGCTGGATGGCACTGGATGATTTTTATCGTGACTACGAAGCACTGCTGTTCAGGGTGCAGGCAGACCTGTTTATTCCGGCTGGGGGTAGGCCTGAGACCATTGACGCCGTAAACTGGGGGCAGTTTCTTTTGCCCGATGGTACTCCCTCGGCACGGGTCATTATTGAAGGGGCCAACTCGTTTATCACGCCTGAGGCCCGACTACTGCTGCAGAAGTCAGGTGTTGTGCTGATGCGGGATGCTTCGGCCAATAAATGCGGTGTTATCTCATCATCGTACGAGATAATTGCCAATCTGCTTTTGTCTGAGCAGGAGTTTTTTGCGCATAAGGATCGCTATGTGCAGGATGTCCTGTCTATCCTTCGGCAGAGGGCTGGTGACGAGGCGCGTTTATTGCTGCGCCGCCATCGTGAGGCCGGAGGTACGGTTGCCTATACCGAGCTGTCGGATCAGGTCAGTCAGAATATCAACAGCCTGTACCATCGCCTGTTTCAATTCTTTACCTCAAGACCGGAGCTTTGCCTCAAGCCTCCTTTTCGGGATGCCCTGGTGCGGCATCTGCCCGGTGTATTGAAAGAAACACCCCGTTTCAGACGCAGGATCAGCAAGCTGCCGCTTAAGTATCAGGCAGCAATTTTGGCCGCAGAGATCGGCGCATCACTGGTCTACAGCAGTAATTGCGAACTTGATTTTGAGGATATGGTCAGACGTCATCTGGCGCGTGCAGGCCGTTGCTGAAACCGGTTTTGGCTTCCACAGAAGCCTGAAGTTGTGTTACTAAGAAAAATAGAACCGGATAACATTCATAAATCATGTACTCATCCAAAACAGCACTGAAGGAGAAACCTATGTCCCGTTCACATGACAACGCCGTAACCACCGCCGTACTGGCACTTGCCTCCGGAGCATTACTGGGAGCCGTTGCCGCGCTTTTGCTGGCACCTGCTCCAGGCAGGGAAACCCGCCGCAAGCTGGTTGATCTTCAAGAGGGTGCAGGCAAGCGGATCAAAGAGTATGCACATGATGCGCGTCTCAAGGTGACAGGTGCAAAAGGCAAGACAGAGGATCTGCAGTATGA
>DIUB01000137.1 GCA_002422265.1 Geobacter sp. UBA6169 | reverse complement strand
ATCTCGGTCTACCCCAATGCCGGCCTGCCGGATGAAAACGGCCACTATGCCGAATCTCCCGACTCTCTGGCCAAGAAGCTGTCCCGCTTTGTGGATGAAGGCTGGCTGAACATCATTGGCGGTTGCTGCGGCACCTCACCGGCCCATATTGCGGCCATTGCCCAAATGGCCGCAGGCAGACCACCCCGTAAACCGGTTATGACCAGAAGAAAAATGGTCTCCGGCATTGAACCGCTGTTTATTGAAGACGATGCCCGTCCGATCCTGGTGGGTGAGCGGACCAACGTGATCGGTTCCCGCAAATTCAAGAACATGATCGTGGCAGGCCAGTTTGAAGAGGCGGCTGAAATCGCCCGGGCCCAGGTCAAGACCGGAGCCCAGGTGATTGATATCTGTGTGGCCAACCCGGATCGGGACGAACTGGCTGATATGGAGCAGATGCTGGTCTATCTGCCTAAAAAGGTGCGGGCGCCGATCATGATCGACTCCACCGATGCCAGAGTTACTGAGCTGGCTCTGCAGCGGCTGCAGGGCAAGTGCGTGATCAACTCCATCAACCTGGAAGATGGTGAAGAGCGTTTTGCCAAGGTGGCTCCTCTGCTCATACGGTATGGCGGGGCTGTGGTGGTGGGCTGTATTGATGAAGACCCCCAGCACGGCATGGCCGTGACCCGTCAGCGCAAGCTGGAGGTGGCCCAACGTTCCTATGACCTGCTGGTCAACAAGTACGGCCTGCGGCCTGAAGACCTGATCTTTGACCCGTTGGTCTTTCCGGTTGGCAGTGGTGATGACAACTACATCGGATCGGCAGTGGAGACCATTGAAGGGGTGCGGCTGATTACCGAGGCATTCCCCCAATGCAGCACTATTCTGGGTATCTCCAATGTCTCCTTTGGCCTGCCTGCGGCAGGGCGCGAGGTGCTGAACGCCGTATTCCTGTACCACTGTGTCAAGGCGGGCTTAGGCTATGCCATTGTCAACACCGAGAAACTGGAGCGCTATGCCTCCATCCCGGAAGAAGAGCGCAAGCTGGCTGAAGACCTGCTGTTCTGGCGCTTCGACTCCGCTCAGCGCGAGCGTGGTACAGATCCGGTGGCTGCCTTTGCAGCTGCTTTCCGTGACAAGAAACCGGTCTCCCATGCACCTAAGGCAGAACTGCCACTGGATGAACGTCTAGCGCTCTACATCATTGAGGGGGTAAAAGACGGTCTGACCGGGGATCTGGATGCAGCACTGGCCCGGGGTGACAAGCCGCTGGAGATAATCAATGGCCCACTGATGGCTGGCATGGCTGAAGTAGGGCGGCTGTTCAACGACAACCAGCTGATTGTGGCAGAAGTGCTGCAGTCTGCCGAGGCCATGAAGGCAGCAGTCTCCCATCTGGAGCCTCACCTGTCAAAGGATGAGACATCCAGCAAGGGCAAGATGCTGCTGGCCACGGTCAAGGGGGATGTGCATGACATCGGTAAAAACCTGGTGGAGATCATCCTATCCAACAACGGCTTCCAGGTAGTTAACCTGGGGATCAAGGTAGGGCCGGAAGAGCTGATTGCTGCAGCAAAGAAGGAAAATCCTGACTTCATCGGCCTGTCCGGCCTGCTGGTCAAGAGCGCCCTGCAGATGATCGTGACTGCCGAAGACCTGAAGGCTGCCGGTATTGATGCACCGTTGCTAGTGGGTGGCGCTGCCCTGTCCCGTGCCTTTGCCGATACCCGTATCGCCCCGGAATACAGCGGGCCGGTACTGTATGCCAAGGATGCCATGGCCGGCCTGGAGCTGGCCAACCAACTGGTTGATCCAGCGCTGCGTCAGCAATTGATGCTGGATCTGGCCCGCCAACAGGAGGGCAGTGCTAAAATTACGGCAGCAAAGTCAGCGCAACCTGCATCCCAGGCCAGCAGACAGCGTTCTGCAATCAGCATTGATGCCCCTATCCTGGCAGCACCGGACTTTGAGCAGCATATCCTGCGGGATATTCCGGTTGGTCAGATCATGCCCTACCTGAACCGCCAGATGCTCTATACCAAGCATTTAGGTCTGACCGGGTCAGTAGACAAACTGCTGGCCGGGCAGGATGAAAAGGCAACCAAGCTGCACCTGACGGTAGAGGCGATGCTGGAGCGAGTACTACAGGAAGGCCTGATCAAGCCCCAGGCCATCTATCGTTTCTATCAGGCCAACGGAGACGGCAATGACCTGATCCTGTTCAATGCTGATGGTTCAGAGGCAACCCGTTTCAGCCTGCCCCGCCAGAAGAGCGGTGAACAGCTCTGTGTGGCAGACTTTGTCCGGCCTGTCCTGAGCGGAGTCGAAGGGCCGCTGTCGGTTACCGAGAAGGACACCATGGCCCTGTTTGCGGTCACCTGCGGTCAGGGGGTGCGTGAGCTGTCCGAACAATGGAAGGCAGAAGGGGATTACCTCAACTCCCACCTGCTGCAGGCTCTGGCCCTTGAAATGGCCGAGGCCACGGCAGAATACCTGCACAAACGGATCCGCACATCCTGGGGGATCGTGGATGATCAGACCCTGACCATGAAGCAGCTCTTTAATGCCGACTACCAGGGCATCCGGGTCTCCTTCGGCTATCCGGCCTGCCC